>JACRMA010000030.1:0-40077 GCA_016235085.1 Candidatus Zixiibacteriota bacterium | reverse complement strand
AGGGGAGTACTGTCTGTCATAGATAAGAATGTCGATTTCCTCACTCTTTTTCCCCTCGCAGTCTAGTGCAAATCCTTTAGTAACACGATAACGGTGTGGTAAGTATGTTCCGAACATTCTTAACCAGTTCAATTCGGTTCCCGTGCCTTTGGCACCGGGATGGTCTACTGTCTTGCTTGTCATTTCCAATTCTGCGACCATCTTCTTCTGTAATTGAAGGAACACAGTTAAGAGATCTGCCTTTGCCATCCCAATCCTCCTACTAGATGCAATCCTTTGGGCCGGTATGTGTCACGGATGCACCGAACCATACTCCTGTTTGCTCCCAAATCTCGTAGAAGCAGAGCCACTCCGCAGTCCAGGGCACAATCTTCTCAGCAATCAGGTCGCCAGTTCGCCAACAGTTGTCGGCAGGGTAGTACAGGCAGAGTGCGCCGTCAGGGTACCGGTGTGGCGTTGTCTTGGGTAATGATGGCTTGATCACATAGACCTTCGGCCTACTCGGAGGCTGCTCTTCTATTCGGACGAAGTATGTTGATCCGCCCTTCCGAGGTGTCAGGTTGCCCTCCCAACGAGGAAAGGAATGTCCGCGATTCCCTCTCGCCCCCCATCTGTTCTTGAATTTCAGCGATGGGAACATTACTTCCATTGCGACTCGTTGGTATCCGATATCGCGGGGGATCCGGATGCGAAAGCGCGGCATAAGACGTCTACGCGCCATAGAATCTGTGCTCAGGGATCGCGAACCCTTTCTCACGTCCACCTATCGGTGCGAGCAGACCTGTAGATCGCACAACGACAGTACCTGCACTCACGCCGGAGGCCGTCCTCATAGCTTCTGCGTAGATCGTACCCTCGAACCATTTCTCGCCGAATACCTCCGTCCACAGCCGCACCGCCTCTTTCTTTCCCTCATCATCCTCGCTTGTGGCTAAGGCGTCGTGCGCAAGTTTCATGCTCTTGGAAAGATTGTTCATAAAGGCCTCGAAGTGCCCACGCTCCCAACCGGATGCGACGTTGTTGCCTAACCGCGGATCAAGAATCTGCGGAACAACATCGTTCTGGTTTAGTGCCCAGGCGAAGCGCTGGTGTACAGCGTCAAATACGCGCGAGATCACGGTTGCATGCGAATCGCCCTTGCTGACAACACCCTCTGCGGAGAGAACTGAGTAGACGAGGCATTCGATCCAATAGCTTTTTGGGCGCATGTAGATCCTGCGTCCATCCCGCCAGGCCTTTAGAAGCTTGATCATTGGCACGACGATGTCGTAGCGCTTTCCGTTCAAGTCGCTCAGAGCAGCGGCATAACCAAGAGGGTCTGACCAGATCCACTGCTCCCGCGGCCTGTCAGGGACCAGGAGTGGCTGTTCTGTGCCAAAGGGCGCGACACAGGGGACCAGATCGAGAGTGAAGTCCTGATCCTCGAGCGTGACTCTGATAGATCTTCTTTGCGGAGTGATGTCGGTCTTTAGTCGTCCTGGCAGGTCGTTCAGCGCGTCCCTTAACAGCGAGAAAGCCACTTCGGGCTTCTCGTCCTTCATCTTCGGGTCAAGGAACACCATGATGTCTACATCTTTAATCTCTCCGATGGCAGTGTGTCTCTTATATGAACCTGTCAACAGAGTGTAAGGCTCAACAGCTCCAAGCTTCTCACTCGTCTCCAAATGCGCACGCACTCGGGTCGGTAGTTTGACTGCCTTCTTTGCACGTGCATCTGGCGGTTCAATTCTCTCTAACAGATCATTGAAGAGCTTGCCAGGTGTAGCCATCCGTACCTCCCTTTTTCTTATTCTGGAAATGAGTAATCCCCCCCGGTAGAGGATCGGGGGGGATTCTCGGTAACCCATCTGACACCGCACTGTCAGATATGTGAATCTCTTTCTTTGGCGACTTATCCAATAGGCTTCTCTCGTCTAGAAATCGTCGTAGCCGCCGCCGCCCATGCCGCCCATACCGCCGGGGCCGCCACCGGGCATCGGAGGAGACTTCCGCTCCGGCTTGTCGGTGATCATGGCTTCGGTGGTCAGAAGCAGCGAGGCAATCGACGCCGCGTTTTCCAGCGCGATACGGGTGACCTTGGTCGGATCGATAACGCCGGCCTTGATCATGTCCTCGTAGACGTCGGTCAGAGCGTTGTAGCCGAAGCTGCCCTTCTCGGACTTGACGCGGTTGACCACGATCGAGCCCTCGACACCGGCATTCTCGGCGATCAGGCGCATCGGCTCTTCGAGCGCTTTGCGGACGATATTGACGCCGATGGATTCGTCGTCGCCGCCCTTGCCGTTAATCTTGTCCAGCGCACCGAGCGCGCGCAGCAGAGCCACGCCGCCGCCGGGGACGATGCCTTCTTCGGCCGCGGCACGGGTCGCATGGAGCGCATCCTCGACACGCGCCTTCTTTTCCTTCATTTCGACTTCGGTGGCGGCGCCGACATTGATTACGGCCACGCCGCCGGCCAGCTTGGCCAAACGTTCCTGCAGCTTCTCTTTGTCGTAATCGGAGGTCGTCTCTTCGATCTGTTTGCGGATCTGGCCGATGCGGCCTTTGATCTTGTCGGAGGCGCCGGTGCCCTCGACGATCGTCGTATTGTCTTTGTCGACGGTCACGCGCTTGGCCTTGCCCAGATGCGACAGGACGGTATTCTCGAGCTTGAAGCCGAGTTCCTCAGACACGACCTGGCCACCGGTTAGAATCGCGATGTCTTCGAGCATCGATTTGCGGCGGTCGCCGAATCCGGGGGCCTTCACCGCGCACACGCGCAGGGTACCGCGCAGCTTGTTCACCACGAGGGTGGCGAGGGCTTCGCCTTCGACGTCTTCAGCGATCACGAGCAGTGGTTTGCCCAGTTGAGCGACTTTCTCGAGAAGCGGCAGCATGTCCTTCATGGTCGCGATCTTCTTGTCATGGATCAGGATGACGGGATCTTCGAGAATGGCTTCCATCGCCTCCGGATCGGTCACGAAATAGGGGGAGATGTAGCCGCGGTCGAACTGCATGCCTTCAACCAATTCCAGGGTGGTCTCGGTGGACTTGGCTTCTTCGACGGTGATAACGCCGTCTTTGCCGACTTTGTCCATCGCGTCGGCGATCAGATCGCCGATGGTCTTGTCATTGTTGGCGGAGATGGTCGCGACCTGGGCGTATTCGTTCTTCGAGGTGACGTCGACCTTCTGCCGCTTGAGATCGGCCACGATCAGCTCGACCGCTTTCGCGATGCCGCGCTGGAGACCCATCGGGTTGGCGCCGGCGGTGACGTTTTTGAGGCCTTCGCGGTAAATCGCCTGGGCGAGCACGGTGGCGGTGGTGGTGCCGTCGCCGGCGATGTCGGACGTCTTGGAGGCGACTTCCTTGACCATCTGGGCGCCCATGTTTTCAAAGTGGTCTTCGAGTTCAATTTCCTTGGCGACGGTGACGCCGTCCTTGGTGATGGTCGGGGCGCCGAACTTCTTGTCGATGACGACGTTGCGGCCCTTGGGGCCAAGAGTGATCTTGACCGTATTGGCCAATTGGTCGACGCCTCGTTTCATTTTGTCCCGCGCCGAACTTGAGAATTCGAGCATCTTTGCCATATTGCTATCTCCTCTGTCTGATGATTGATGCGGTACCGTTGGCTCGCGCGGTCTTAACCGACCACGGCCAAGATGTCGGCTTCACGCATGATGAGAAACTCGTTGTTCTCGATGGTGACTTCGGTGCCCGAATACTTGCCGTAGAGCACCTTGTCGCCCCGCTTGACTTCGAGGGGAACGATCTTGCCATCTTCGGTGCGGCGTCCGGTGCCGACTTCCATGACCTCACCCTCTTGCGGCTTCTCTTTGGCGGTGTCAGGGATGATGATTCCACCCTTCTTGATTTCCTTCTCCGTGTCGAGCGGTTTAACCACCACTCGGTCTGCCAGAGGCTTCACGTTCATTTCTTCCTCCCTTTGCTTGCTCTTATGGTTTTCTTGATCTGAAACTCAGTTGAGTTTTGACCCTGCGTTTCGAGTTCACATAGCCTGTTAGCACTCGCAAGCGGTGAGTGCTAATAGGCTGGTGCCGATTATACGAAAATCGAGGGTGGCGATGCAAATTTTTTTTGGCGGACGCGTGCAGAGCGACAGTCGAATTATAATATGTTGTCTTACAACGAGTTAAAATTACGGATGGAGGACTGGGACTGACGGGCGCTGAGACAGGCAACCCGATTCTAGCTATTGGCCTGGAAGATCGCCCGGAGTCCTTTGAGGGTCAGGATCGGGTCGACGGCCTGGATTGTCTGGGAGTCCTTGGAGATTACGGATGCGAGTCCACCGGTGGCGATCACCTTGGGGCTGCCGCCCATCGCCAGCGAGATTCGGCGCACGATTTCATCGACGGCACCAATCCCGCCGAAATACAGTCCGGACTTCAGTGCTTCTTCGGTGGTGACCCCGATCGGCGAGGCGGGCGGTTCGATTCCGACTTTGAACAATTGTGCTGCCTTTTGGGAAAGGCGTTCCGCTGAAGTCTCGAGACCGGGGGCAATGGCGCCGCCCATGTAGGCGCCGTCGCCGGAGATCACGTCGAACGTGGTGGCTGTGCCGAAATCGACCACGATGCCGGAGCGATGATGTTCCACCCAGAAGCCCTCGGCGTTGGCGATGCGGTCGGCACCAACTTGGTCAGGGAAGGGCACAGCGAGACGGATGGCCAATTTGAGATGCGGCGACACTAGCATCGGGATCAGCCGACAAGTCGATTCCACAGCCGCGATGATCACTGGAGTCAGCACCGGCACGACGGAGCAGGCAACTGCTCCGGTAATTGACGCCGTTTGCACAGCGGCGTCAGACAGCACGTTACGCAACAGCAGTGCGGCTTCGTCGGGTGTGCGTGTGTGGGTCGATGCCAGCCGGAATGAGAACACCAGACGGTCGTCATCAAAGGCGCCGATCTGCGTGGTCGTGTTGCCGATGTCGATGGTGAGGAGGAGGGGCATGGCACCAGAGTATAGCGCATTTTCGAGGTGAGTTCTTGAACAAAGTGATAGGAAGGGGTCTGCCGGGGCTTTTAGAATAGGACCTATTGGACCTATAGGACCCATACTCATGGCAGAGATCATTCCAGCACATGGGGGCTACAAGAGCCTGAAGTCCTTTCAGCAGTCGGAGCTGGTGTACGACGCCACCGTCAAATTCTGTGATCGCTTCATTGAGAAGCGGTCACGCACTCATGATCAGATGGTACAGTCGGCGCGGAGCGGGCGGCAGAATATCGCTGAGGGAAGTCAGGCTTCGGGAACATCCAAGAAGACGGAACTGAAACTGGTGGGTGTCGCGCGAGCCAGCCTGGAGGAACTGCTCCTGGACTATCAGGACTTCCTCCGGCAGCGGGATCTGCCGCTCTGGGGGAAAGACCACGCGACGGCGCAAGCCGTGAGGCGATTGGCCTACGAAGAAGATAGGTCCTATAGGACCTATAGGGCCCATATCGAAGAGGCTCCTGCGGAAGTGGCGGCGAACACTGTGATCTGCCTCATCCACCAAACCTGCTACCTGTTGGATCAGCAGCTCCGGCAGTTGGAGCGGGCCTTTCTCAAGGAGGGTGGATTCACGGAGCGGCTGTACAAAGCGCGGACCGACGCCCGAAGGAAGGAAGAATAGGACCTGTAGGGCCAATTGGACCTATTCTAAAAAGCTTGTCTCGATGCGATGGAGACCAGCCAGCCTTTGCGGCCGAGCGGGTCGGGGCGGAGGGCGTAGGCGAAATCGATCCTGATGACATTGTGTTGGGCGGCTCTGGGGAGTCCGAGACGCAGGCCGGCGCCAATGTCGGTCGCGAAATTCATGCTGCGCCATTGGCCGGAGCGGCCGGCCGCACCGATATCGCAGAAGAGCGCGAGGCCGGGGGAGGCGATTTGCAGCAGCTCATGACCATAGAAGATTCTCTGCTCCAGATTCGCGATTAACGACATGTCCCCCGCGAAGACATACGGCCGGTAGCCACGCAGTCCGTATTCTACATCCGCGTAGAATTGTTTGTCCAAGTCCAGATTCCATCCCTGCTTGAATTGCAGCCGGGCAACGGTGGTCTGCAAAATCGGCGATTCGAACTTGAGAACACATCCGGCAGTTGCCGTGAGAATGGTATTTCGGGGACGGCGGTCCCAGCGTGACTCGAAATTCACCGTCGTTAGTTGATACGATTTTGCTGCCAGCCGAAATCCCTGCTGTGCGGATGCCGTGAATCTGAGGATCGAACGCGGGGTGCCAAAAGCACTGGGGGAGATACCAACCTGCGCGGTCAATTGATGTCCCAGGTTGATGTCTTCGAAACGCTGGTCGCGATTGATGTAATTGAGTTTGAGGTAGTCGTTGGCAACTTCTTCATAGCCGATTGTCAGGTAGCGGAACCGGCGATTGCCCGGGAGGAGATCATTCGCGTGGTACTGGGTTGAGTCGAATCGGTCATCGATTCCGTCGAATCCCAGTGTCAGCCGGCGGGCGAGGCCTTGGGAAGCGAAAAGCGCCAGGCCCACCTGGCCCTCGTATTGAGTGTGTGCCTGGCGGAACTGCGAGACAACTCGGGCATCACGGTAGATCCACGCACTCTGGCGGGAATCGTCGAAGTACATCCTGAGCGCCCAACCGGCGGTGAACGTGTAGAACGGGCGCTCGATCAGCCCGGCCTTCTCCCAGCCGTCGGAAAGCCACGCGAACAATGCCTCTCCATACCAATACGGGCCGATAAGGATGGGATCGCGATAGACCAGGGAACGCACCGTGCGATCGAGTTGCTTGTCGTAGTTGAACAGTAGCGCGCGTCCGGTGCCGAACAGACTCTTCTCCTTCAGTTCGAAACCGTAGAGGGCTTTTCCTCCTTTGAGCTCAAAGGACACGGCGGGCTCGGTGGTCCAGCTGTCCTGAGTGGTGATTGTGACAGTGGTCGCGGTATCGCCGTCAGGCTCAGTCGCGATGGTCACGGACTTCAGAAACGGGAGGGCGCGGAGATTACGCTCGGTTTCCGTCACCAAGTATGGCGCCAGGGTATCGCCTTCTTTGAAAAGCAAGAACCGTCGGATAATTGATTCTTTGGTGCGGAAATGGAGTGCGTTGATCACGCGGTAGGGCCAGCCCTTGGCGATTTCTTCGGGCGAGTAGACGTTGAGAGTCTGGACGGTGATCCGGCCGATTGGCCGCGTGGATTCCTCGGCCTGGACTGCAGTTGTCAGGCCGGCGAGGCAAAGCACGAGTGACATCAAGACTGCGCGCGACGGCGTGCAGACTGCTTGCGGGTGAGGATCAGCGGATGGCGGGATTCCCCGAGCTTCGCACAACATGAGGGGTCGCATGGAATCGCGCAGTGTGTCTCCACTTCGTCATCTCCGCGAAAACGGGAGTCCAAGCGTGTGTGGGGAGCTGGATTCCCGCCTTCGCGGGAATGACGATGGAGGATCCTCGACGATGGGGGGTCCTCGACGATGGAGGGGTCCTCGGTGTACTTTGGACGGTCCTTTAGCCCGTTTCCCTTTCTCGGGATTCGTTCCTCAAGGTCACGCACCCTGCCCCTTGATTTGCTTGGTCCATTCATCGAGTGTGTCGGTGGGCAGATTGCTTGAAGCAAACTGATGGTAGCGAACTATGTTAAAGATCTCGTCGTCGGTCATGATTCGATTATGCTGCTTCGCGGCGGTGAAGATTTCGTCGACCAGCTTCTTGTCCGGCTCGACGCCGTGTTCTTTCAGCCAGTAGACAATGTTTGAGACGCCGGACATGAAACCGATTTCGATCTTCTGCTTGAGACCAAACAGTCCCGCCGGAACGCCGGAGTAGACCCGATCGGCCAGCCAGTCATCGCCTTTGTTCTTGGCTTTGATGACGGCGGCGGCGTGGACGCCGGTTGCGGTTCGGAACGCATCGTGGCCGAAAACGGGGTACATGTTGTGCATGGGGACATCACACATCTCCGAGACCATGCGGGTGTATTCGGCCAGGCGGGTCAGGTCGCGGTCGGTGATGCCGTCGAGTTTCATGTTTACCAAAAGCAGGTCCATCGCGGTATTGCCGACACGTTCACCGATGCCGAGCCCGGTGGCGTGGACGCGGTCGACGCCGGCTTTAATCGCAGCGAGCGAATTGACCACCGCCAGCCCCCGGTCGGAGTGGCCGTGCCAGTCGATCTTCACATCCTCGCCGGAATCGGCGACGATCTGTTTCACGAAGCCGATGAGATTGCGCACGCCATAGGGCATCGCATGGCCGCAGGTGTCGCAAACGACGATCCGCTTGGCGCCGGCCTGGATGGCTGCGGAATACATGCGGCGGATGTCCTCCGGACGGGCGCGCGTCGTGTCCTCGGTGACATACATGACGGGCAGACCGTTTTGAACCGCGTAAGCGACTGCCTCGACCGAGAGCTTGAGGATGTGGTCCATCGTCCACTCTTCGGCGTACTGGCGGATCGGAGACGACCCGATGAATGTCGCGGCTTCGATGGCGACACCGGTATGCTGGACGATCTCAATCAAGGGCGTGATGTCGGCCTTGACTGTCCGCACCGCGCAGTTCGGAAACAAATTGAGTTTCTCGTCTCGGATCACTTCGGCCATGCGCGTGATGTCGGCGCGGGCACGCGGCCCGGCTCCGGGGAGACCGAGATTGACCGATTCGATGCCCAATTCGTGCATCATGTGCAGAAGATCGATCTTCTTCTCGACTGGCGGATCGGTGACTGATGGATTCTGCAGTCCGTCCCGAAGAGTCTCATCAATGGGACAGGCATGGTTCCTCCGAGAATCGGATCAGTCCGTTCAAATCAAGCGATCAGCAAGGGGCTGGAAGCCCCTTGTCCGCGAACACGGTGGTCAGGTTGTTGTGAAAACCGCAAGGGGCTTTTAGCCCCTTGGAGTCTGTGTGAGTACGCTTGACTCAAGCTTCTCATGCCTGTTCCGCCACCACCATTGCGTGGCTGGTGCTCATGTCCGTGATACACGGGCGCGCCGCCCGTGCCACCATATGCGAGCAATAATAGGCCGATTTACGGTGGCAGGTCAACCGCGTTTGATCAGGCCGCGCGCGACCACCAGGCGCTGAATCTCAGAGGTTCCTTCGAACAGTTCGGTCAGCCGCGCCTCGCGGTAGAGCCGTTCCACTTCGTATTCGCGCAGATACCCATAGCCGCCCAGCACCTGGATTGCACGATGGGTGACATATGTCGCCATCTCTGAGGCAACGACTTTCGCCATGGCCGCCTCGGTGGCGTAGTCCAGCCCCTGATCCTTGCGCCAGGCGGCGTTATAAACCAGCCAGCGGGCGGATTCGACACGGGCGTACATGTTGGCCAGATGGTTTTGGACCAGTTGGAACGATGAGATCGGCTGTTCGAATTGTTTGCGTTCTTTGGAGTATTTGAGCGCCAATTCAAAGGCGCGGGCGCCGATGCCGATGGCACTGGCGGCGACGGAAATACGTCCGGAATTGAGTGATTCCATGGCCACCCGGAACCCGCCGCCCAGTTTACCCAGAATATTGGCTTTGGGTACCCGCAGGTCCTCGAGAATGAGCGACGTTGTGGGCGAGGCGTGGAATCCCATCTTCTCTTCGATATGGCCGATCACAAGGCCGCGCATTTCCTTGTGCACCAGAAACGCGGTGATGCCGCGCGCTCCGGCTTTCTTGTCGGTCTTGGCCATGATGATGATGTAGTCGGCGAAGGCGCCGTTGGTCACGAAGATCTTATTGCCGTTGAGGATGTAGTCGTCCCCGTCGGCGGTGGCGGTAGTTTCGATCGAACCGGCATCCGATCCGGCGCCCGGTTCCGTGAGTGAGAATGCGGCGAACTTCTCACCGGAGCAGATGGAAGGCAGATAGAACTTCTTTTGTTCCTCCGTGCCGAAGGTCAGAACGGGGTAGCCAAACAGCGAGTTGTGCGCGCCGGCAATCGTGGAATGCGATGCACAGCCGCGCCCCAGTTCCTCCATGACGATGGCGTAGGACAGCGTGTCGAGCCCGGTGCCACCATATTCCTCGGGAACGATCACGCCGAGAAACCCGGCCGCGCCCATTTCGCGGGCGAGATTCATATCCATCTTGCCGGAAGTGTCGAACTCCGACGCGCGGGGGAGGATTTTCTTCTCGGTGAATTCGCGGGCGACCTGCTGGATGGCCAAATGGTTTTCTGACAATGCGAAATCCATGATGAATCCCTTCGTGTGTCGGATTGATAGCCCTCTGGCGGCAGACAGAATCTCGGGCAACAAGGGGCGTATGCAATACGCCCCTACTGCCGCACGGTTATTTTCCGGAGAATTTGGCCGGCCGTTTTTCGAGAAATGCTGCGCAGCCTTCGGTCTTGTCGCTGGTTGAGCAAATCACGCCGAACTGCGTGTACTCGTATTCCAATCCGCTTTTCAGGTCGACGTCCAATCCCAGGTTGATGCAGCGTTTCGCGGTGGAAACGGCATAGGGCCCCTTGGAGGCGATTTCGGCGGCCATTGCCTGCGCCTTGGGCATCAGCTCCGCCACTGAGTAGACCTCATCGACCAACCCAATGCGATGCGCCTCGGCGGCTTTGATCATCTCGCCGCTCAGAATTAACTGCTTGGCCTTGCCTCGTCCCACGAGGCGCGGGAGGCGCTGGGTGCCACCGTAGCCGGGAATGATTCCCAGAACGACTTCCGGCTGCCCGAGACGGGCGGTTTCGGCAGCCAGACGGATATCGCAGGCCATCGCGATCTCACAACCGCCGCCGAGCGCGAAGCCGTTGATGACGGCAATCACGATCAACCGGGAATCCTCAATGCGATGCAAGAGATTCTGGCCGCGAATCGACTTTTGAATGCCTGCGGGGACATCGCAGACTTTCAGTTCGTTGATGTCGGCTCCGGCGATGAAAGCTTTCTCCCCCGATCCGGTCAGCAGGACCACACGGACCGCATCGTTTTGTTCGAGCGATGCGAAGGCGCTGTCCAGCTCGGCGATTGTCTGATCGTTCAGCGCATTGAGCACTTTTGGACGGTTGACGGTCACGGTCGCCAGCGGTGCGGCGATCTCAACGAGGATATTTTCGTAGTTTGCCATCGATCCTGACTCCTCTTAGGCCTGCGCCGAGTAATGGTAGAATCCCCGGCCGCTTTTGCGGCCATTGTAACCCGCGTTGACCATGCGCTTCAAAAGCGGCGGCGCGGCGTAACGAGTGTCTTTGAATTCGGCGAACATGATTTCGGCGATGTAGTACGTGGTATCGAGTCCGACGAAGTCGAGCAGGGTGAGCGGTCCCATGGGGTGGCCGCAGCCGAGCTTCATGCCGTTGTCAATGTCCTCTTTGCTGGCGACACCGGCTTCGAGCGCGCGCACGGCATCGAGCAGGTATGGAACCAAGAGCAGATTAACGACGAAGCCGGGTGTGTCTTTCGCGGTGACCACGGTCTTGCCCACTGACTCGGCGAATGCCTTCGCTGCCTGGTAGGTTGCATCGGAGGTATCGATCGAGCGCACGACTTCGACCAGCTTCATGAGCGGGACAGGATTGAAGAAGTGCAGCCCGCAGAAACGATCGGGGCGTTTGGTCACTGCCGCCATGTCACCGATCGGCAGGGATGAGGTGTTGGAGGAGAATATCGTATTCGGGCCGCAGGCGGCGTCGAGTTCGCGGTAGACTTTGGTCTTTTCTTCGAAGTTCTCGATGGCGGCTTCGACGATCAGGTCGCAGTCCTTCATGTCCGCGAGTTTCGTGGTGCCTTTGATGCGCGCCAGCACCGCATCGCGGTCGGCGGCCGTCATCTTTTGTTTCTCAACAAATTTGTCCAGAGAACCGGCGATACGCTTGAATCCGCGCTGAAAGAGTTCGTCGGTAACCTCACGTACGATCACATCGTAACCGGCCTGGGCGCTCACCTGAGCAATGCCGGAGCCCATCAAACCGCAGCCCACCACTCCCACTTTGCGAATGGCCATTCTCTCCGCTCCTTTCCCGTCCACCTATGCTTCTTCACTCGTGAATTCGGTTCCAAACAGGTCAGTACCGGCGTCCTGCTACACGGCCGACCGAAGGGTGCCAGTATAAGACATCGCCGGGGCCAGTGGGGCAGGAATCGTGCCGTATCGAATTGCGCGGTGACAAATTTTGGGGGATGGGTGACGCGATTTCGCGTGGGGGCGGACCTGTGTGGCCGTCCGGTTGTCTCCGTACGCGGATACAAAACGGGCGCCCACACAGGGGCGCCCCTACGGTTGCAGAGAATTCTCACCGCGCGGGACAGAGGGCGTAGGCAATACGCCCCGACAGATTGGAGGTCGCGGAATAATCCGCAAAATTGGCTTCTTGTAAAATCTAACGATCGTAGGGGCGGCCCTAAGTGGCCGCCCGGATGTCTCCGCGCCGCGACAATTGGGCGCCCACACAGGGGCGCCCCTACTAGTTCTTCTTCTTGCGCGTATCCACCGGGGCAGTCCGCGGAATCGGGACCGGTTTACGGAATGCCTGCGGACCGCCGTAGATGCCGATGTCGGAGCGAGTGCCGTCCGGATCGGTGAGTTCGGGATTGCCATTATCGATCAGTGGCGAGCCGGGTCTAGGCACGAATGACAGTGTGTCCCACAATGGATCAATGTGCACATTATTGAATTCATTTGTGTAGTCGGGCATGTCACGCCAGTCGCCTTGCACATTGTCCCAAAGTACATTGTAGGACATCGGCGCCAGAAGGGGGTGGCCGAGATTCCAGACACCGACACGCGGGCAGACCCATTCATCGCGCCAGCCGTTTAGGACGATCACGTTGTTGGTCAGCCGTCCTCGCACCTCGGGACCCCAGAGCCCGAAGCCGCAATTACCGTTGCGGAAAATGAGATTATTGGCGCAGTCCATGTAGGAGGTTCCGGTCGCAATGATGCCCCAGCCGAGACAGTGATAAACGACATTATTCTTGCAGATGACCCTCGTGGCGCCGAACGAGCCAATGCCCTTCCAGAACTGCGAGACCTGATTGCGAAGGACGGTGGCGGTGGCATCCCAGGTGATCCCCACGCCGGCGCCGCGTCCTTGATGGATGATATTGTCGGCGATTGTGGCGGTGGCGCCGCGATACAATGCGACACCATCCCATGTATTGTTGGTGATCTTGTTGTTGATCACGTACAGTTCGGCACCTTCGCGTCCCATGACTCCGCCGATGCCGACGATCAGCGATTCGGGATACTGCGTGTTGTCGCGGATCCAGCAGTTCTCCACGGTGATGCGGGAATTTCGCACGACAATACCGGCATCGGTGGCCAGGCCCGAGGTGTCGCGAGAAGACACCGTATCCAGCCTTGGTCACGAGAATCGTCTTGTCCGGCCCGGCGCCGACGATCCACAGCGACTTGTCCTTGATGCGAAAACCATAAGAGGCCTGGTGCCGGGTCTTCGGTTCCTGGCAGTTGCCGCAGAGGGAATCCATGAAAGTCACGGGAACGGCTTCGAAAGTGCCGACGGCGAGACGCAATGTGTCACCGGGTTTGGCGGTATCGATGAATGATTGGAGATTTTTGCCTACGTAGCGGATGCCGGCGTGACTCGGAACCGCCGGGAGTGTCAGGACACAAGTGAGCAGCAACGAAACAATACGCGTTAACTTCATGCTATCCTCACAGTCAATGTGGTGACGAGGGAGGGCGATCCGCCGCGGCGGATCGCCCTCCCGGACTCTCGATCCGTATTCTCTGATTGGATCACTGCGCCTCATGCTAATCACGCCCCGAACTTTGCCAGCTTTTGCGCATGAGCCAATGCGATCGGCAGAAGATGCCGCATTGGCAAGCGGCCGAGGCCGCCGACTTGGCAGGCGCGTTCGCCAAAAGTCTTGGAACCATCGGGGAGCACCGTCCCTGGTGAATAGACCAGCGCTGGGACCGGATGCCACGAGTGAGCTTTCAAGATCGCCGGGGTTGAGTGATCGCCGGTGATCACGAGGACATCGGGTTTGGCTTTCATTAGTTCGGGGAGATGCCGGTCGACTTCCTCAATGACGGAAACCTTGCGGTCGTAGTCACCGTCCTCGCCCGCCTTGTCGGTGTACTTGATGTGAACGAACAGGTAGTCGTATTCCTTGGGGACCGACTTCGGTGCTGCCATTGTTGCAGGAATGTCTCCCGGGGGATCGAAGACATGCATGCCAACCAGGCGCGCGATCCCTCGGTACATCGGGTAAGTGGCAATCGCGCCGGGATTGATCGGGAAGCGGTTGGCGATCTTGGGTATCGGGGGCCGCTTGTCGATCCCACGCAATAGCACACCGTTCGCCTTGGTTTCATCGTGGAGAATCCGTTCGATCTCCGTGACGAAGCGATTCAGCCACTCCGCGGTTGTGCGCGATTCGGCATCGAGCGCGCCTGCCGGCAATGGCCGGCCGCCGAGAGTCTGCGGATCGGTGTCGCTAACGCGACCGCCGAGAGT
Organism: Candidatus Zixiibacteriota bacterium; assembly: GCA_016235085.1. GTDB lineage: Bacteria > Zixibacteria > MSB-5A5 > WJJR01 > WJJR01 > JACRMA01. Next base: position 25,684 of record JACRMA010000030.1, on the reverse strand, counting down.
GTGACCGCGCAACACGACCAGGCCGCGATGCTCTGAGACGCTGCGAACGATGACTTCAACATCGTTCGACATCGCAAGCTGCTCATTGATTTTGTCCACCAGTCGCCGGTTCTCGTCATCGGAAATCCGTCCGGCGCGGCGGTCGGTGATGCGGCGATTGGAATCGAGCGTGCAGAAATTAAAGCGCGCGGCGACATCATCATCCTGCAGAGGGAAGTCGATGCCGAGCGCTTCCAATACGCCGCGCCCAATCAAGTGATTCCGCGGGTCATAGCCGAATAATCCGAGGTGTCCGGGACCCGACCCCGGTGTGATCCCCGGTTCGACCGGATCAAAAAGGCCGGTCGTCGATTGCGGCAAGAGTGCGTCGATATTCGGTTTGCGCGCTGCTTCCAGCGGTGTCGACAGGCGGCTGCCAAATGGCAGGTCTCCGAGTCCATCCATGACCAGGAAGATGATCCGGCGTTCATTCTTGATCCCAAGCAACTCGGCGGTATGCTCGATCACGTGTGCCCCCTCCGTCTCAGACGGACCGATGATACCGCGTTTTGGCATAGCGTGCCAGCCGAAATTCCGCCATACTGCCGCGCCCCGGCGCTCCGGTGGACTGAGGAGGAATGACCGATGGAACGATGGCTTCTATTCTCGATTCTGGTGGGGATTGTTGGTGGCACATACACACTGTTTACCAAGCTGGCGGCCGGAAAGATTCCTGATGCGGTTGGGGGGTTCTGGCTCGAGGTGGCGGCGATACTTGGCATCGTGTCCTATCTGGCAGTGGCGCGGCAGCCGGTCTGGGGTCCTGAAGTCACACGGCCGGGTCTTGTTTACACGATTATTGGCGGGCTTTGTGTCAGTCTCGCCAGCGTGATGAATTTTACGATCTACCGGCATCGGGGCGAGTTGTCCGCGGCGGGTCCGATCACGCTCCTTGGCTCACTGGTGGTGACGGCGGCAATCGGCGTCTTGTTTCTGGGGGAATCGTTTTCGCTCTCCAAGGGCTTCGGTCTGGTCCTCGCCATTGCCGCCATCTGGCTTCTGGCCCGTTAGACAGGAGCGTCGTCAGTGCCATTCGCCCCCGAATCCCGTGCTTTGTACAGCCGGTTGCGGCGCTGGTTCGCGAAACATGCGCGGCCGTTGCCGTGGCGTGGCCAGACCGATCCGTACCGGATCTGGGTGTCCGAAGTGATGCTGGTACAGACCACGGTCGCGGTGGGGATCAAACGATACCCGCGATTTCTGAAACGATTCCCCACGTTGCGATCTCTGGCGCGCGCGACACTCGATGATGTGATGAAAGAGTGGGAGGGGCTGGGGTATTATCACCGCGCGCGATATCTCCACCAGGCAGCGCGAATCATTCAGGACCAATACGGGGGAGTGTTTCCAAGTGAGTACGATGAGATTCGTGCCCTGCCGGGAGTGGGCGATTATGTCGCTGCCGCGGTGTCGAATTTCTGCTTTGGCACACGCGTCCCCGCGATTGACGCCAATGTTGCACGAGTGGGGGCGAGATTGTTTGGCATCACGGGCGGTGTTCGCAATGGGCCGGTGCGCGCGAAAGTCTATCGGGAGCTTTCAAAGTTGATGACGGTTGGCAACGGCGCCATCTGGACCGATGCGCTCATTGAAGTTGGTGCGCTCATTTGTTCGCCCCGCTCGCCCGGTTGTCCGAGCTGCCCTCTCACGCAGAATTGCCGCGCATTTGAAAAGGGGCATCCCGACAAGTATGGAATGCCGGAGGCACGCACCCCACGCAGCGAGGTGCAAGTCGCGTGTGGAATCATCCGGCGCGGGGACGGCAAGATTCTCATCGCGCAACGGCTCGAGACCGGCCTGTTGCCGGGTCTCTGGGAGTTTCCCGGAGGAAAACAGCAGGCGCGAGAGGCGCTGGCCGAAACCTGCCGGCGTGAAATCGAAGAGGAACTGGCCATCGAGGTCAGGATTGGGCGCAAGCGGATGGTTGTTCGTCATGCCTACAGCCATTACACTGTGCGCCTGCATGTTTTTGATTGTGTGTACCTCTCCGGGCGGCCACGAAAGATCGGCTGCCAGAACTGGCGCTGGGTGCGGCCAACCGAATTGCACGCGCTTGCGTTCCCTTCGGCCAATCGGGCGATCATCGAGGCAATTGGGGGTATTCCAACCGAGAATTCGCAATCGTAGGCCTTCCACCCGTGCTCTTGCTACCCATCTCAGACAGCGTGTCATAGGTTCCGCCTGCACAACGTCTTACAGACGTGTTGAAAAACTCCACGGCGTAGGTTCCGCGAGGGGGGGGACCGAGCACACGTAACCTAAACCTGAGCCTGATTAGGCAAAGGGTAGTGCGCAGAATTGTCAGAAATTCATTGTCCCATACCAGTTTGTCAAGATTCGTGCCAGCGTGCCGATATTTTCGAAAGGCGCAAGAATATCCGCCTCTGAGCCAGGAGAACTGGCCAGCGGTTGGCTGATTGTGCAAGGTGAGGCTCCAGTTTCGATCGTGGGGGGGACGCCATCAGCGGTACTCTGCCAGCTCCGAACAGGATGTGCGGGGGATAACGCGTGATCTGCTTCGGATCGGTCAAGAGCAGCTCCTGAGGCGAGTTCACTATGAGAACAGCGGTAAGCGGCAAGCGGACAGTGCTCACGCTCATCGTGGTCCTGACGGTGACGGTGGTTGTCTCGGTGGGCGTGGCACTCAGGACACTCTACCAGACGGCGATTCACGAGCAAACGGATCTGCTGACTGACCTTGCGGAAAGCCGCGCCAGAATGATTACGGGTGTGGCGATGAGCGAGAGCCAGCGAGCGGGCGGATCGACGAACGCGGAGTCGCTACTGGTTCCGATTTTGCGGCTTCTCGATGGGGCGCAATTCACTTCCTCGGATTCTGTTGATCCGGGACGCTCGATGGAGTGCTTGCTTGTCCGAAGCAAAGACAACCAGATCGTCTTTGTCATTAGCCAGAAGGGCAGAACCATCACCCGCCCCTCGCCTGTGCCGTTCGACACCGACATCGCCGCGCCGGCCCGACAAGCCTTGTTGGGGCGGTCAGGCACGATGATGGGCCGCGATTACCGAGGGAACCAAGTCCTTGCAGTCTATCGCTACCTGCCGGATCTCAAACTGGGGCTGGTCGCGAAGGTTGACATGGCCGAGATCCGGACGCCTTTTATCAAGGCGGTGCTCCAGACCTCAATGGTCGCAATCCTTCTCGTATCCGTGAGTGCGCTGATTCTCCTGCGCATCGGGAACGCGATGGTCGCAGGGGTTAAGCGGAGCGAACAACGGTTGCGCCTGGCTCTGCGGACTGGTCACATCGGAGCCTTTGAAGTGGATCTGAAGAACGGCCAGGGAATTTGGACACCGGAAATCGCCAGCCTCTGGCAGGTTCCCCAGGACTTCAATGGGGATTTTTCCGCGTTCTGCTGGAGCCGCGTTCATCCGGATGATGTCTCAGGACTGAAGGCGCGTTTCGCGCAGTTGATTCAAACGCGCGATGAGGGTGAAATGGAGTTTCGGATCATTCGCAATGATAGTGAGCTCCGGTGGATCCGCTGGCGCGGGCAGGTCATTCAAAGGCCTGGTTCAAACACCAATATTGCCATCGGCGTGAACATGGATATCACCGGGCAGAAGGTGGCCGAAGAGCAAATCACGATGTTGAAGCATTCGATTGAGGTGCACCGTGAAGGCGTCTATTGGATCGATACCAAGGGAATAATCGTCTACGCCAATCTCGCAGGGCATGAAGTCTTGGGGTACGGCCCCGGCGACCTGTTCGGCGAGCCAATCGAGATGATCAACCCGCGCATGACGGCCGAGACGCTGGCGTCGGTATGGAACACGCTGCGTACCAAAGGGTCGTTCTTGAACGAATCGGTGCACCAGCGAAAGGATGGCAGTGAATTCCCGGTCGAGATCATGACAACACACCTCCAGTTCGGCGGGCGGGAATTCGCCGCGGGGTTTGCGCGTAACATCACGGATCGGCTCAACGCGGCTGCGAAACTCCAGGAAAGTGAGCTTCGATTCCGGTCGATTTTCGAACAGGCAGGACTGGGTGCGGCCGTGATCGATTCCGAGGATGGACACTATCTGCGTATCAATGCCAAATACTGCGAGATCATCGGGTACACGGAAGAGGAGATTCTGGGGCACTCATTCCTGGAACTGACACACCCGGACGATCTCGAGGCGGACCTAACCAATCTCGCCCGGTTACGTCAGGGGCAGATCAAGACTTTCTCACTGGAAAAGCGGTACATCCATAAGGATGGCCGGGAGGTCTGGGTCAACCTGACAGTCTCGCCACTATGGACCGAGGGAAAGCCGGTGGCACGCAAGATGCATCTGGCGCTCGTCCAGGACATAACGGAGACCAAGCGGCTTAAGGAATCTGAGGCGCGCACGCAACGGCTGGAGACCGCCGAACGAATCGCGGGACAGATCGCACATGATTTCAACAATCTGCTCGGTCCCATGATGGCATATCCGGAATTGATGCGTGACCAGCTTCCGGATGGCCATCCGGTGCGCGCGTACGTCGATGACATTGAAGCGGCGGCGTCCAAGATTGCCGAGATCAACCAGCAGCTTCTCACGGTGAGCCGCCGGGGTCATTTCAGCCAGACCGTGCTGAATGTCAACACCGTCATCAGCCAGGCGGTCAGAGATCTGGGGCCGCTGCCGGAAACGTTGACGCTGCAAACGGACCTGGGGTCGGATCTGATGAATGTGCGCGGAGGGCTCGCGCAAATTCATCGCATTATTCTCAATTTGCTCGTTAACGCCCGTGATGCGGTGGGCGACCGTGGGACGATCTCCGTCGAAACGCGCAATTACTACGCCGACGACACGACCATCCTTTTCAATCGCGTGCCGCGCGGAGAGTATGTCCGTATCACCGTTTCCGACACCGGGAAGGGTATTTCACCTGAGGCGCTTCCGAGAATCTTCGAGCCGTTCTTTACGACCAAGTCGGGACACAAACAGCGAGGGTCCGGACTGGGGCTCAGTATAGTCGATGCCGTCGTGAAGGATCATCGTGGGTACATCGACGTGACCACAAGGGCCGGCACGGGGACCTCGTTTATTGTCTACCTGCCCGTGACACGGGATCAAGTGGTGGATGAAGTCGTGGAGACGATTCCATCCGGCACCGAGAAGGTGATGGTCATCGACGACGATGATGTGCAGCGCGAAATCATGAGCCGGCTGCTCACGTCGCTCGGATACCACGTGACCCTCTGCGAGAGCGGAGAGATGGCGATTGAAGTTCTCGAATCGACGCCTCACGATCTGCTTGTTCTGGACATGATTATGCCCAGAGGCATTGATGGGCTCGAGACGTATCGCCGGGCGCTCCGAATTAATGGATCGCAGCGGGCGGTCATTGTGTCCGGGTACTCTGAGTCGGCGAAGGTGCGCATGGCCCAGGACATGGGCGCGGGGGTGTTCGTTCGGAAGCCATTGAGCAAGAAGAGCATAGCGACAGCGGTCCGGTCCGAATTGGATCGGAAGCAAGAGCCCCAGCCGGTTGGCGTGCCATCGTAACGCGCCTCGTCGATTCTCGCCCGAATATTGTCCACTAATCCGATCCGGTTCGCTCCGGAGCTTGCCAAAAGCGGGATAATTGTTAGTTTGACATTATCGGTGTTCCGTGATAGGGAACCCAGTACTGACCGGCTGGCCCAAGGGATCGGAGCGCATTGCGGCCAGCCACAACATGTCGTCGAGTTCACAACTGCTTGTCCGGGAGTTCGATATGCCGAAGAGCGATCGTGCCACTCTCATGGTGGTGTTGGTTTCCCTGCTCGTCCTCTTGACGTTGTTTGCGGATCCGGGTTCGGTTGTTGCGCAAACGGCCATGGACATTCCGATGTGGTTCGATGTCGCAGACACGACCCCGCCGAACATCAAGTTGAATCACGATGCGACGACACAACTGCAAAACGAAGAGCAGGTGGCTGTCGACCCGACGAATCCGGACAACATGGTGGCCGTATGGCGCGATTTTCGGCTCGGTTATCGGCAGATCGGATGGGGCTACACTCACGATGGGGGCACGACCTGGATCGAGGGAGGACTGATCGGAAATCTCCCCTACGACTGGGCTTCTGACCCGGCGATTGTGGCGAATTCTGCGGGAAGGTTCTACACGGTGCTTCTCTCGTTTGAGTCCGTGGGGCCCGCCAATGGCATCTTCTTCCCGGTGTCGTTTGACTCCGGGAATACGTGGGGAACAGTTCTGACCGGCGTTGACACACCCTCGGGCCCATTTGAAGACAAGGAGATGATTGCGTGCGATCAAACCCACGGTCCGACCGACGGCAGTGTCTATGTTGCGTGGACTCGTTTCACTGATACGACGGCAATCCATTGCATTCGTTCGACCGACGGATTCAGTTTCAGTACGCCCCGCCCGGTTTCGGACAAGGGCAATGTGCAGTGGCCGACGCCGGCGGTGGGGAATGATGGCCGGGTTGTGATTGCCTGGCTCTCGTTTGCCCGGTCGGCCATTCTGTGCGACATCTCGACCAATCAGGGATTCACGTGGGGAACCGACCGCGTCGTTGCTCCCACATCATTCTTGGCCGAGAACATCAACGGAGGCATCCTCGCCTTCGCGTATCCCGCGCTGACCGCCGATATCACCGATGGCCCCTACGACGGGCGGTTCTATTGTGCCTTCCCCGATCGGGCGGCCGATGGATTTCTCGATTTATACATGACCGTCTCCGCTGACAGCGGCAAGACGTGGTCGCCACGGCAGCGTCTCAACGACGATCCGGTCGGGAATGGAGCCGATCAGTTCCATCCCTGGATTTCGGTCAATCCCGATGGGGTTGTGAGTGTGGCGTTCTATGACCGCCGGCTTGACCCGTCGAATCTGCTCTTCGACTTGTGGATCACGCATTCGTTTGATGGCGGCCAAACGTGGACGCCTAATCAGCGGGTGTCGAACGTCTCGTCGAATCCGTTCAATGCGGCCTCCGCGAAGTCGTCTCCGCAAATCACGCCGTATGATAATCGCACGCCGATTACACTTTTGAACCCCAACGCCGGATTGATTGGAGAATACATCGGCTTGACCTCCACCCGGTTGAGAGCCACTGTCGTATTCACCGACACACGGGATTTCAATCAGGATGTGTACGCAGCCAACATGCCGCTGCGGTTGTTCCCGCCAAAACTTCTGGGACCAGCCTCGGGCATAATCACCAATGATCCATCGGTCACGTTCTCATGGAGTGACTGGTCGACCTACGATTCTTCGCTCAATTACGTGCTGGAGTATTCGACCGATCCGTTGTTCGCCACCGGAGTCACATTCCGCACTGTGCCGATATCGCATAGCTACACCGAAGTACTGCCTGATGGGCAGTATTCATGGCGTTTGCGAGCTTTCGACAACTTTGGTGATTCCAGTGCGCTCTCGCCAGTCCGGACGATCTGGATCGACGCCACACCACCGGCGGTTCCCACGCCGATTCCACCGTCGCCGCTGGCCAACGACACGATCACCACGACGACTCCGACGTTCGCATGGACCGCTGTTTCCCTGGCGAAGTCGCCGGATGCTGCGACGCCGGTCACGTACGAGTTGCAGGTGGCAGCCGATCCGGGGTTCACAACCGGCCTGCGGTCGTTCAGCGGATTGGGAACCACCAGCTTCCCGTTGCCTTTGGCCAACCAGCTTGTGACCAATCAATTCTGGTATTGGCACATCAAAGCGACTGATGGCGCCGGCAATTCATCCGGCTTTGGCTCGGCCATCAAGTTCTATGTGCAACCAGCGTATATCATGGGCGATTTCAACGGTGACCAAACCGTCGACGTGTTCGATATCATCAGCTTGATTGACTTTGTCTTCTCGGGGGGAACACCACCGATACCACCTGAGGGACGCGTGGATATGAACTGCGACAGCGTCTTCGACGTGTTCGACGTGATCAAAATGATCAATGTTGTCTTCGAGGGCGGTTCGGCGCCGTTCTGTCCGTAATCGTCCGAAGACTGCTCACGGAGTTGGCTTGAGATCGACGACGGTGGCTCCCCAGGAGCCACCGTTGCCGCCCTCATGCCGGTAGGACTGTACCAACGGATGAGCTTGCAGAATCGAGTGCACAATGGTTCGCAAGGTCCCGGTACCTTTGCCGTGGATGATGCGGAGATGATGGATGCCTTGAGCGTGACATTCCTCGATGTAGGCCGGCACCAGCGATGTCACATCCTTTGGGGAGAAGGTGTGGAGATCGAGTGTGCCATCAATCGGCTGTTCGAAGGATTCGTCGGACACAGGAGACGATTCTACGCGCCCAACGATTGAATGGCAAGGGGCGTGTGGCGATCTGCGGCGGATGCTACGGCATCTACCGCGGATGATAGAGCACTGGCAGTGATTCGGTGCGCTCGAAATTGAATACGTTCAGCCTGATGTCACCGGGTTGGCCGTAAAAGCGTTCGTACTGGCGGGCGATCGGCGAAATGTCGAATCGGATTGTCTCGGTAATCAGCGCCTCGCAGTGGTCGTCGTTGTCCTCGTGCATCAAGTACAGATTCGCCTGGACTGGGTAAGATTCCGCAAATGCCGATGGGCTCATGAACAGCAGGAAGTCGTGGGGTTCGCAGCCGCCGCCGTATTGAACTGTGATCGAGATCAGGTTGCCCGACAGCGAAACCGATCGGAGAGTGAAACCGTCGCGTCCGATGCTGGCCGGCGGAACGTCCGTGATGCGTACCGGGACAATGCCCGGATCGCCCTGGCACCATCGTTCGGCGCGCTGGTTCATGTGCCATGCGTGCGAACAGAAGTCGCTCCACCAACTGGGAGGCGCATCGCCCTGACCTGTGTCATCAACGACATATCGTCCGGCCGACCATGCGGCATTGGGGGTGGAGTAGTAACACCAAAAGGCAATGCTGTCGGGCGCCGAAATCGGCTGTTCCTGGTAGGAGTGCTGAAACAGATACACCATGGTATCGCCGCCCAGAAATCCGGGAGTGATCTGGTTTGGCCACCATCCTCCGAACGTCATATTGACATGCAATCCGACTCCCCCGTCGGAGATTTGCGAAACGCGGGCATACGCTTCCGCCAGCCGCATTGCATTCAGCCGTCCGGGGAAGGCCGCGCGCTGGTAGGTCGTATCGAAGACGGGTTTGTACAGGGCATTGAGCGAATCCCAGACGGGGCTGGCGTGATTGAGGAGTTCCTCACGCCCGAATGGACCAAAGTCGAAGAGGAGGAATCCCGGTTCGTAAGGCGATGTGAAGGAGATCGAATCGAGGAGCGGAGTGTTGCCAAAGTTGGATCGGAGTGCCACCAGATCAGCGCGGATGCGCTCGTACAAATCCAACGGTGCTTCGACCTCCTCGGACAGCCAGAGCGCCATCAGCTCCGCCTCGGCATTGGCGAGTGGTGTCAGCCGGAGACCCACAGGCTTGGGCTTTGTGATCTTCTCCTCGCCACAACCAAAGGCCGCGAGGGCGATTGTTGTCAGGACACCTAGAATGACTATGTGTGATTTGCGCATCGCCGGCTCTCCGCCGCAATGGTGGGCGGAGCCCACCCTACGGATTCACGATAGAACCCATGAATAGAATCGTCCCGGTCTGGTTGTCGCGGATCGCAAAGAAGAAGGGCCGGTCGACGATGAAATTGAAACGCTCTTGTGGTTCACGGATCGACGTGATGCCGACTTCCACCGATGTGACGGCCGCGGCTTCGGTCCCTTCCTCGTTGACGTCAACGAAGGTCTTATGCTTGACCTTGCTGATGAAGACGTTCCGGCTCTGCGAAATCGGGAACATCTTGCTGAAATTCGCCCGTCCGCCATCGAAGGCGATTCCCATACCCAGTGACGCCAGCACGCTGTTGAGGTTCGCTTCATACTCGAGTTTGAAACGCGGGAGCGCGATATCGCCTTCCTGCATGGCGAACTGAGCCATCCATTGTTCCCAGGATGCCGCCGTCAGGCCGCTTTGGAACGTGGCGAGGTTCGTTCCCTCGTTGGGCAGGAAGATGTACATGCTGACGCGTCCCTTGCCGTAGGGAAGGCTGACCGCCTGGAAACCGTCGCCTTTCAGGTATGGATAGCTGCCCGACTGGTGCATGAATGGCAGCATTCGTCCGGCGCCACTCAATGGCGTAAAGCGGCCATCGACAGTGCGCGCCTTATCGAATGTCCGAGTCCAGGCGCCCTTGAAGTAGATCGCGTTGATCAGGAAGAGAATAGTGCCCTGGTCGATGGGGGCGTCGACGATCTGCTGGATCTTCTCATGCGTGTTCTCGCTGACCCAGGTGTTGATCGTGGGAGCCGCACCGGGATCGTCGAAGTTCAGGCTGGTGACCCGGGCTCCGTAGAACTCTTTGTTGCGATTCATGAAATCGGGCAGGAATGGCAGTCCCTCGCGGGCCCAGAGCGAATTCGCGATCGAGAGGGTCACGGCCGAATCGGGATTCTCCAGCAGCGATTTCAGGGCGCGATTCGCCTGATTGACTTGATCGAGGCTGAGTCCCTCCAGCTCGAGTGCCGAGGCCATCGCGTCGCGCGTCGTGCTGTCGGCGCCGTTGTAGGTCATGGTCAGGGCAATGGCAACGCTGGGGGCGGAGACGAAGATATTTGCCTCAGCGGAGTGTTTTGCCAGCTCCGCAAACATCTTGAACCCGAAACGGGTATTCGCCTGCACGAGGCGGTCATCGACCACGGCCTTGGACTTCTCGGCATTGTTGTTTTCGGTCTTGGACACGGCAGGATTACCCTGGCACCCGACCAGGATCACGGTGCCGGCGAGCAAACAGACGAATAGTCGCATGGGATCGTACCTCCTCCATTCCTATCGGCGCATCCGGCGCCTTTCCCTTGGCCGGCGCTTCAGTACGCCGTGCCTTCGGCCATCACTCTCAATAAGTCCTCGACGGCGGTGAGGCTTTGCCGATAGGCATCGGCCGCGTCGGATATCTCGAAGCACGGATTGTTATCCACCGTCCGGCCATCGAATTCATACCGCGTAATTACGCAAGGGTCGCACGCAAAGTTGATGGGTGGCGCCTCGGTCGGTATGGCCGCCAGGAGTGTCTGCAGTTGGGTGGCCTCTGCCGTGGTGAGGACGTGTTGCCGGAATGGAACCTCGGCCAGGCAGCGTCCGATGGTGACGACACAACTGTCGTGCTGCCCATCGAAGCCAACGAGGACGGTGCCCGTCAGCGTATGAGTGCCCGATGTGTTCTTCCAGATCGTGGACTTGAACAGTTTGCCTTCCTGTGGACAGAAACCGTCGGCGGGCTGGCGGGTGAATTTCAAAAGCGGGTCGCCGAGGGGCTTGGTGGGGCTGCTGTGGCAGGCGAGGGAGAACACAACCAAGAGCCCGGTTGTGAGTCCCTTCATTGCGAGTGATATCGCGCGGTGCATAGCTTACCTCATGGTTGTTGCAGTCAATCGCTCAATGACCGCTGATGTGGATGTCGCCTGCGGTGCAAAGACACAGATTCCAGCGTCAGTTCCAAACCAAATTGGACCAAAATAGTCGAATGCGATGGCCGTGACATTGTTGGAGTGCGCGCCGCTGAGTGGAGTCTGCACGAGAATCCAATTCGCGCCATCGAAGCGGAGGGCTCCCGCCGGAGTCGCAAACCAGATGAGCCCTTCGTGATCCACGGACGTTGAATTGATCGACTCGTCGGGGAACAGACTATTCATGAATGAAAACAGCTTCCAATAGCTGCCCGTGAACAAACTTACCCCATAATACCAGTTGTGGAAAAAGCCAAACCAGACGCCACTTCGATCCGCGCCCATCACCCTGATTCTCGAGTTCACAAGATCGCTGTTTTCGGCTGTCGGATTCGTCCAAACGGATCCAACGAATCTGAACGCACCAGAATCGGTGGCGAGCCAAACATTTCCGGACTTGTCACATGTCATGGACCAGATTGGGGCAAAGTGATCCGGGCCGTCGTAGATCTGATGGTGGGTCCATTTGCCCTCGCTCAGGCAACTCACCATGCCATTGTCATGTCCAAACCAAATCCCCCCCGCCGAGTCAACTGCCATACAGCGAACATGGCTGCTTGCAAGCCCGTTCGTATCAACGTTGATGGGATACCAGTCGGTTCCGTCGAACTTCACGACCCCCGTGCCAGTAACGATCCAGCAGGTGCCTTCACGGTCCAGTGTGATCGTCGAGATTGAGTCACTCGGCAGAATGCTATTGGACGAGGTATATGTCGACCAGCCGCTTCCATCGTAACGGCTGATTCCTGCCTCGGTACCGCACCAAATCGTCCCGTTCGGCTCGGCACAAAGAGCAGTGATTCTATTGCTGACCAGCGGGCTGTTTGATGTATCGAAGATTTTCCAGTCCGATGTGGCCAGCGTTGTCGCATGGGCCAAATTGGAAATTGCTGACGTATTTCTGTCATAGTCCATCGACTTCATCGCGAAGTAGTACTTGGTATTGGATCCCGACCTCATGAATGTAAAGTGTTCGGGACTTCCCGGCGCTCCAGGTGTGGGGATCCCGTATATTGCCTGAGCCTGTTTGTAGTTGGAATCAACTATGGGCGAAGTTGAAACGCGCATATCATAACGAGAGGCACCACCGGTACTTCCGGGGTCGTGAGGTGCCGTCCATGATAGAGTGATCGAATTTCCAGTCGGATTCCCGGCGAGGAGGTCTGTAATTGGCGTGGGAGGTATGCTGTCCTTTCGTTCCCAGTGGGTCGCAGCATGGTACAATTCAATGCATCTGGAGGCTGCGCTCCACCAGGTCGGTTCGGGAATAACGCTGTCCCAGCTTGGACGGAACTCGCCCTGATACGACACTGCTCCGTTTTCTGACCGGAAGTACCAGTAACGCGAGTGAATGCATCCTGCCGGACAATCACCCCAACCCTCACGAAACAGATAACTCGGGCCGACCGAATCCAAGTAGGCGTATAGCCGCGAGCGGTCCATTCCTGACCAGCCAGAATGGATCCAGCGTACTCCAGGCAGACCCCGATAGGCTGAAACGAGAATCCTGGGGTTGACTCTAGTAGTCATTTGAATAAAGACGGCGTTTGACGACCCTCCAAAGTGAATACTGGCCAGACCGAAGTACTGATTGAGGGAGTCCCAGTTCGTGTACTTACCGGCTTGCATCGAGTCGAAGATGTTGTTGTCGACGCCCATTTCAATATGTCCAGCGAAGAATGGCGGGGAGAAGACCAGTTGCTTAACAATGGGGATCGAGTCACCCCAGTTCTTGCGGATATAGCCCAAGTCTGAACTTATCTGGTCATACAACTTTCGCGGTGCGCTTGTCTTTTCCGAGATTAGAAGCGCCATCAACTCGGCCTCTTCATCTGGCCATAGTTCATGAAATTCCGGGTCACCTGCGTCCACCGGCTTCGTGCTCCGGCCCGAGCACGAGACCAGAATGAGTGCAGCTACGCCGAGAATCACGAATGTCAGTCTCACCACCGGCCTTGCATTGGACATTGTCCACCCCCGGGAGAACCGTCCCATGTGCCTCCAATCAGGAATAATACGCTTGGAGGCAAAATGTATTCCCCGGAACTTAATTGTGGAGGAAATCCTGCTGGTCAGAGCTTCAGAAGTGGTTGGGAATGATGGACTTCACTGGGTCTGCCGGGATTCGCCCGTCAATGGGGATCGAACTCACCATCCCGGATCCGAATCAGGAGAGCCTTGAAATCGGCGGCGTTCTTGTAACCGGGGATTGTGCCGATCAGCTTGCCCTCTTTGGTTAGCACTACTGTTGTTGGATAGCCGCTGACGTCGTAAATCGTCCCACTGAGATAACGGCACGTGACGGTTGTGTCCATATAGGCAACCAAACTGTCGGAGTCGGCGTCGATTTCCGCGATGTTGAATGACTCACTCAGGATCTGGCACACAGCGGTATCAGTCAGAGTCTCGTTCTTCAGCCGCTTGCACCAGCCGCACCAGGTGGTCACGACAAATAACAGCGAATGGTCTCTCTTGGCGTTCTGTTGCTCATATAGCGCCGAGGTGTTGACCCACTTGAGGGTTCCATCCCACTGGGTCGGTCCCTTGTGGCTGCAGGAGGCGTGCCCGGCAATGATCAAGACTACGATTCCTATTCCTGTGAGTGCACGGTATCTCATGATCAGGCTCCCGTTGCTGGCGAACTCAACCTGCAATACCAATATAGCTAATGCCGGCCCAAATTACTACTTTGGTATTCGAGAAAGTATCCGATTGATCAACGTCGTGTCATTCGGCAATAGCCCGGCGGGCACCAGGCGTTTTACCAGCGGAATCCAGCGGCGCTCCTTGGCGAAGACTTGCTCGAAGATTGGCAGGGCTTCGTCGATTCGGCCGGCGCTTGCCAGTGTTGTCGCATGCCAGAACGGCAATTCGGCAATCTGGGGCGCCAGGTTCTCGGCTTTGCCGTAGGCTACCGATGCGCTGTCCCATTGTTTCTTTTCCGAGTAGACGTCGCCGCGATTCATCCAGTCGTAGGCCTCGTTGAGACGATACAAGCGCGACAACTCGCCGATCGGATCGGGATGATCTTCCACCCGCAACTCGACCAGCCTCCCCTGCCAGGGTTTCTCATGCCGCTGGCCGTCAACGATCAGGATGGCGGCCGATTGGCGGCCGCGGATGTCACCGCCTTCGCCCTCGGCGGCACGCAATGCGGCGAGGATGCGATCTCCCAAGTGGCCCTTCGCTTCGCGATAGGCTTTGGCCATGGCGCGGGGCACGGTGGAATCCTCCATCAGGTTTGCTTGCACCGAGAAACCCGGACCGGTGATGTGCGAGGCGTAGATAATGCACTTGTTCCCCGTGTGCGCCGCGACATTGCCCCTGGCGTCGAGGATCGCCACCTGACGCACCTCACGCCCGGAGTCGGCGGCGAGCATGGCGTCCAGAGCCTGCCGGGGAGTTTCGCCTTTGCGCAACCGATCGAGTCCATCGGGACCATAATCGATCTTCACGAATGATTGTGTGGCAATTGCGCCCACGCCGGCCTCGGCCCACGGCACGACCGGTCCCACCGAGAACCAGTGCGATTGCACCGCGACGCCCAACTGGCCGGTCACGGAGTCCCGCGCGACAATTGAAAAGGTCGATACGGGTCTGAGCGATGAAGTTTCGCCCGCGACCGCAGTTGATGAGATCATCGCGACGATGACGATTGTAGCAAGGATGGATTTCCAGTTCACCGCACACCTCCTGTTCAAGCTCGTATGGTGCCTGAGATTCATGATAAAGATGGCACATGGGGATTAGTCGTGCAAGCGGCCTGCGGCGTTAAGCGGCCGGGAATAGAACGCGCCACATAAGTGTAGAGGGATGTGTAGACTGGGAGGGTCCAGATGAAAAGGCTTCCTTGCGTGATTGGGCTGGTATGTGTGTGGCCTGCAGATCCGGGGTGTGCTGAAAAAGGCCGGACAAGAGTGTCCGGCCTACCGATATCGCTACAATCTGGTAGGCCGGACGCTCCTGTCCGGCCTCTCGAATTCACGGCGGTGATGGTCTTTCAACAGGCCCTGCTGCTGCAGGCAGCCTCGCTTCACGATCGGATTCCTGGAAGTCGGGACTTCAACTCATAACGAGGAGTCAAATGACTACGAGCAATGCCAGTCCGCGGTTCCCGCTGTGGGGGAAAGTTGAATCTGCCCTTCGCATCAGTTGGGCTATTGTCCTCGTTGCGGCCACAGCCTGCCTGGTTGTCATCGACTGCGGGAAGTCAACTAAGCCAAAGGACGTCAAGTACAACATCTATCGCGGCGTCAGTCACCGGATCTTCATCTACGACGCCGACAGCTTGGTGCTCCTCGACTCAATTGTGCGACAGCAGTATCCGGAGATACTGGCGGCTTCGCCCGATGGCAGGTCTCTTTACGTCGTCGATCGGGCAGACAGATACAGCTACGCCGCGCTCTCGAAGATCGACATCGAAAGCAAGCAAGTAGTGTGGCGACGCGATTCTCTCGGAGGGCATTTGCAGTTCCTTTCGCACGGGAAGGAGTTGCTCTGCGGCGCCGACGTTGTACGACCCGAGGACGGGACCGTGATCAGGCATCTTGTCGGCGCTTCTTCAGGCATGTTTGGGCCGTCGACGGGCAGCCTCGTCGCTTCGACTAAAGACTCAGTTGTGGCGATACTCGATGCTTCCACCGGAGAATCCTCCGGGCGGTATAAGCCGCGTCTATCCAATGGACTAGCACTGCTTCCACAGTATACTCGCCTGCATCCGGACGGGCGGAGGGTACTGGTCATCGGTCTCAACGGGAGTGTCCACTACTCCTGGTTTGTGATTGGCGACGTGGTCACCGGCGAAACCCTCTACGAGTATCGCCTGGCTCTGCCCTATGGAGAGGCCGGGATCAGCGACGACGGCTCCGTGGCCGTGGTCACCGACCCACCGGAAATGCTGGGGATTGAACAATCTCTGAGTGTCATTGATCTTGACCACCTGACCCTTATCCGGCGGTTCACGGACATTCTTGCCCGCGAATCACAGGTGCGTTTTTTGCCGGACAACAGGCATGCCGTACTGTCAGGCCGAGCCGACGGCCACTCCCTCCAGCCGCTACGCATCCTTAACGTAGTGGACATGACCTACCAGACTACCACGCTTCCTCCGATGGGTTTACGCATCGACGGAGGTCTCGATATCGGGCCGAGGCCCTGACAAAGGAGTTCATTTGAAATCGGAAAGGAAGCTCCCATGTATTAGCCAATCCCTCTGCGCTAGTGCCCCGCAGCACCGGGGCGTCTCGAAGTCCGTGGCACCCGAATGATCAGGCCTTCGAGTTGATCGATGCTGGTTTTTCAACAGTCCCCAGAGATGCAGGGTACCAGGCGGATCCGAGCGGCAGGCACGAATTGCTTTGGATTCAAACCGTCGGATGTATAACGTCTCAGCGTGCCTGTTCGTGAATTCGAATCTTCCTGCAGCCCGCCTCGGCGGGCAGGGCACCAGGCTCTGCTGCGGGTGGCTTGACGGCAAAATCCGGCATCAATGCCAAGAGAAGATTTGGAATTGATCGGCACCGGAATTATGTCCGTGAATGTGAATCTTCCCGCAGCAGAGCTGCGGGGAACCAGGCATTGATGCGAGGTATGGATAGGCGCTTGGAAACCCCAGATGGCTGATTGTAATGGTCGTTGACTTGAGGGCGAAGCTATGTCGAGATATCCGCCAAGATTCATAGAGAGTGTGGGCGCGGCGTTCCATTTGACCGAGTGGTTCCGAAGGCACCCAGTTGCTTCTAGAAGGGGAAGCATTGCACGAGTTGCAGCGGTCCTCATTATCCTCGCGGGCAGTTGCCCCGGTGTTGTTCATGGTGACCAGGGATTGCTGACGACGTGGCGGAATGAAGCACGAGGTAGAGTCGTATTTTGCTCGTTCCCATGGCATGGTCAGCCGAGGCTCTGCATCGTCGATATTCCGTCTCTGAAGGTCTCAGTTAAGTCCGTGCCTGACAGCTTGGAGCCTGACGGTTACCTTGGGGCAAAGTGGACGCGTGATGGCAAGGGAGTTATTTTTGGGTCCCTTAGAGGAGATGGCGTGTTTCGATTCGACTGCACAAATGAACAATGCCGTTTAGTGTCGAAGTGGAGGTCCGAGCCTGACCAGGAAGTCCCTGAGACCTTGACCGCATCTCACAGCACTATAAGAATTAAGTACGTGCCAATCCACGGTCAGAGTTCGTACGACGAGTACTTCAGCGTGGGCAGACTTAGCAACGATATTTATTCAATTCGCAAGTATTACGGCAAGGAAGAGCAGTTGAAGGTGATGGTCCTGGATTCATCGGTGGGAGATTCAGTCTTGTTCCCATACGACAGTGATCGAATCCGGGGTTTTGCTGTGTCCTCCGATGAGAGATTCTTGGCATTCTCAAATGACACCGACGTCACGATTGGAGAGCGCTCTGGAGGTGAGTGGCGGAAACCCCGTCATCCCGCAGGATTTTCCCGGCTATTCGAACCCTCGTTCTCGCGCGATGGACAATTTCTTGCTGCCGTGGCGTGGGGCCCGCCCTTTACTCGGCCAAGCGGGGTAGTGATCAGCCACGCGCCCGACTTTGGCGAGTTTGTTCCGCTTGCACATCTCGAACCTTATGACCCTTGGAGCCTATGCTGGTCCCCCGACGGCAGGTGGTTGCTTGTGACCGTGGTGCGAAAGCGGGAACCCATTGGTGCATTCGACCTGATCGCAGTGGAGGCCAAGAGTGGCAGGTGGTTCGTGCTCCCGGAATTGAGCGTTCAGATGGGCGAAGAGACGGGGGAGATATATTCGTCTGGCAATGTTGATTGGACTGAGTGATCCTCATCCTCTATCGGAGCGCTGGTCACCGGTGAGCGTGCCGATATGGCGCCCCGCGGCGTAGCTGGACTTATGTATGTTTCGCGACGGACTAACCAGGATGGTCGATGCGCCGACGGTTGACGCGGGCCATCGCGATACGGTGGCGGGCCGATTCTAGCACGTTGCTGACAAACTCTTGCCGTAAGTGATTGAATTAGTCTTTGTGCCCTCATCGCACGAAGGAGGGCGCCATGCGCGGTCACGAGAAGTATCAAGGATACATGTTCCGGTATCCGTCGCCGGAGGATCGGATACCGGCGGATCATCCCCTGCGACCGCTGTCACGGACGTTGGACCGGATGTACGACCAAGAGGGGCGCTCGTCGATCCCACCCGAGCGGTGTCCATTGAGCGTCCGACCACTCTTGGACCGCCTGGTGCTACGCAGCTCTGCTGCGGGTGGCTTGACGGCGAAATCCGGCATCAATGCCAAGAGAAGATTTGGAATTGATCGGCACCGGAATTATGTCCGTGAATGTGAATCTTCCCGCAGTAGAGCTGCGGGGCACCAGGCTTGTTCTTGTCACCTTTCCACGCACAGAAGAAGGGCACTACAAGGAAAACTGAGCAGAAGAGCCGCTCGGTCTTTCTTGTCCGTGGCACCCGAATGATCAGGCCTTCGAATCGATCGAAGCCGGTTTTTCAACAATCCCCAGAGATGCAGGGCACCAGGCGTGGCGTGAAGTCCTGCGCAAGGGAAGCTGATCATCCTCCAGGGTTCGGGAATAGAACAGTGGGCACGCGTGTATTGGTCTTGTAACCGGGAGGGTTCCCATGAGCGTGCGTTCTGGTGTGGCAGGGCAAGTTGCCGCCATTGTGCCGGCGTTACTGCTGACAGCGCTTTGCGGTCTGGTCTCCCAATCGTGTGTGACGACAAAGGTCACGCCGATGGAGTCCGGTTTCCGGCCACTTCCATCCGGACTGACGGCGGGCGACAGCACGCGCTTTGCGACCGAGTCGGCGATCATCCTGATTCTGGATTCGGCCTACTGGGATTATGATTTCAATGCTGCCATCACGCGGGACACCTTTCGGGCGCGTGCGGATCGATACATTGAACGGCATTCGACTGAGTGGAGTCGCGCGATGGCCGGACTGACGTGGGCGCATGACAGCGCGCATTGCGTGGGGGAGGTGTGGAGACCCCAAGGTGATGTGCGCTGGAGTTACTTCATTCGGTTTGGGCCTCCGTCGGCGTGGTGGGTGACCGATTACAATGTTCGTGCTCCCGGTGGCGGGGGCGACACCACACTTGCGTTCTTCTACTGGTGGGATACCCAGGATACAGGTTTGGCCGCGGTGGCCGAATCGACTCACACCTGGCCCAGCGTGACACTGCCGCTTCTGGCCGATCAACCAGAGCCGGCCAAACCGATCTATCCGGCGATCGAGGCCGTGTCGTTTCCGAACCGCGACGGGACATTCGACGTTTGGGTGACCGCCGCCGTGTGGGGTGACGACCTGACCGGAGCGACGCTCGCGGGCGATGAGCTCGATGCCACCTTGAATCTTCTGGGCGATAGTCCCAGCGAGCGCGAACGGCTGCTGGACACGCGCCGGCAGACTCGTGAACTGGGGCTGGCCGGGCTGGTGCTCGGAGTGACCGCCAATCGCCGCAGTCTGAGTATTCCGTTCTATTTTGAGGTCACGGGGCTTCGGGCCGGGCGGTACACGCTGGAAGTGTCGATCGCGGGCGGGCACAACAATTCCGGCGGAGGCGAAAAGACTCTGATCCTGCCGTCGCCATTTGCCGGCGATGGCACCAGCGACATTCTTCTGGTCTACAAGCATGGTCCCAGGGGACCGGGAATTGCGCCGCGAGTGCATCGCGAGGATCGCGAACTCCAGGGGACGGCGTTCCCCGGCTTTGTCAAAGGCGACACGATCGCGCCGTATGTCGAGATGTATCTGCCGCCGGGAGAGAAGTGGGCTTACACGACCAGGGTCTATCTCGAGCGGGTGCGCGTTGGGGCCAAAGGAGAGGTCCGGGTCAGCAAACCGGTGGTCTCCGCCGATAGTCTGGGGGCGCCGCTTTTCCGCTGGGCGGGCGCCGACTTGACTGGGGACCTACGCAAACTGCAGCAGCAGTCGCAATCCAGCAGACCGATTCTCGATCTGCTCTATGCCCGGGTGGATCAACCGGAAAGCGATCGGGCGATCTTCGAGTCGTCATTCCAGATTTCCCACCGTGTCCGTCCCGGCGACTACTGGCTAATCATCGATTTTGAAGGTAGGGACCGTACCGGCGCCGACATCAGCCGCTCGGTGCGCAAGCGGATTCAGATCACATCGAGCTTCCGACCCTAATTGCTGACGTGCAAGACAGAGGTCGCGGCGAGGGCTGTTGCTGTCGGGTGGCTGTCCGGTTGATCGCTGAGCGGTATCGCTTGGGCGCAGCCCAGAGGACGCCCACCTCTTTTATCAGGGCGATACTGCAGGCGAATGGTGAGCCTTTGTCGAAATCGGGGATGCGGACAACGTACCGGTCGCCTTGGTCCTGATCACGGCTGACGAACACCACGCCGACATTCGCAATAATCCAGCTTGGTCTGCGGAATCCAACGACTCGAAACTGCCTGAACATTAGCCGATCAACGATTGACTCGCGCCGTGAATCTGTCCACCCCCAAGCCGGCGGAGTCATATGCACTACACGTCAGGATGGTAACTTATTCCCTCGTGATTGATGGTCAAGGAGGACCTGTCAACCACGCCGGGGAATTGGCGGGTTATTGCTGCTTCAAGTTGGAGCGAAAAATGAGCCCCGACCGCCGGGGTGAATTCGATGCCCTCCATCTCATCATCCGGCGGCGGGGCTTTTGGCGATCCGCATCCCCCGATTCGTCTCGCGACGGAACCCGCGGAATTTCTCGCCGCAACAATGCATAACAACAATCGTGCCACGTGAAGTTGGAGGGCAATTTTGAAGGTCGTTTTGTTGATTGCCAATGACTTACACGAAAAACGCCTTGAGCTGGCACACGGTTTCGGAGGCTCAAAGTGCGTAGTGACTGCGCAGCCTTATTGCGCACGCCTGTTTTTAATGTTGTGACACAAGGACTTAAGTGCGCAGTGGCATTACGCACCCACTGCGCAGCCTAGCTCGACGGTATTATGACAAGTTGACCATGCCAGGGGCAAAAAAGGGCGCCCGGAACTGGGCGCCCATTCTTGCCGTTACACATTGAATAACAGCGCGTTAGCTCTTGATCGCCTCGTGGATGTCGGGTTCGGAAATACGCTCTTTGGTAATGAACAACTCTCTTTGAACCCGTCCCTGAGCCTCCACCACGGTCACAGCGGCCAGATGGACAATATCTCGCACTGTGTACGATCCGACCTGTAAAACTTGCACCGGACGCTCCATTCCCACCAAAAGTGGCCCGATGATCTCGGCATTGCCGAGCCGCTGGACCAATTTGTAGGCGATGTTGCCGGACTGCAGGTCGGGGAAGATCAGCAGATTCGCCCGCTCCTTGAGTTTCGAGAAGGGGTAGGTCTCATTCAGGATGGCCGGAGTCACCGCGGTATCCGCCTGCATCTCGCCGTCGACGATCAAAGCGGGGTTGCGTCCCTTAATGATCTCCACCGCCCGCCGGACCTTGTCGGTACTGGGATGACGGACCGAGCCAAAGTTGGAGAACGACAGCAGCGCCACTTTGGGCTCCATGCCGAATTTGCGCACGTTGGCGGCGCAAGTCAGGGTGATGTCGGCCAGGTCCTCCGCTGTGGGATCGATGTTGACCGTTGTGTCGGCGAAGAAGAGGATGTCGTTTTCCAGGATGAGCATGTTCATCCCGGCCACTCTCTCGTTGTGGTCGGATTTGGGAAAGACCTCCAGTGCCGGACGCAGGACTTCGGGGTAATGCATCGTGGCGCCGGCAACCAGCCCATGGGCTTTGCCGGTGCGCACCATCATCAGTCCGAAGTAATGGTTGTCCTCCACCGCGCGGCGGGCATCACGTAAGGTGCAGCCTTTGCGGCAGCGCAACTGATAGAACTCATCGACGAAGGATTCGGTCCACTCCGATGTGGCAGGATTGACGATCTCCAGCCCCTCGATGTCGACATTGAGGTCGGCCGCGCGGGCTTTGATCCGTTCGGGATCGCCGATGAGAATGGGATCGCCGATCTTCTCGTCACGGATGGTGCGCGTGGCATAGAGGATCTTCGCTGCGTGTCCCTCGGGGAAGACGATCCGCTTGGGTTCGCGGCGGGCGCGATTGATAACGTCACGCATGACCGCACGCGAACGTCCCAGACGCGCTTCCAATTGCTCCGTGTACTTGTCGAGATCGATTGGTACTCCAGCGACGCCGGTATCCATGGCGGCTTTGGCCACGGCTTTGGCTTCCCAGAGGAGCACCCGATGGTCGAAGGGTTTGGGAATGATGTAGTCGGGCCCGAAGGTGAATTCGGCGCCGCCGTAGGCCGCCTGCACCGACTCCGGCACAGGCTGCTTCGCCAGCGATGCGAGAGCGTGCGTCGCCGCAATCTTCATCTCATCATTGATGGCACGGGCGCGCACGTCGAGAGCCCCTCGGAAGATGAAGGGAAATCCGAGGACGTTATTGACTTGATTGGGATAGTCTGACCGTCCCGTTGCCATGATCACGTCGTTGCGCGCCGACTTGGCATCGGGGTAGGTGATTTCCGGATCGGGATTGGCCATGGCGAACACGATGGGATTTTTCGCCATCCCGCGTACCATGTCCTTGGTCACCGTGTTGGCAACCGAGCAGCCGCAAAAGACATCGGCACCTTCCATAGCCTGCTGGAGCGTCCGCGCCGTCGTGGCCGAGGCGAATTTGGCCTTGTACGGATTCATTCCGTCGGTGCGTCCTTTGTAGACCACGCCTTTGGTGTCGCAGAGTATGATGTTCTCCAGTTTGACGCCCAGACGCACATAGTGGTTCGCGCAGGCGATGCCGGCGGCTCCCGCGCCGTTGAAGACAACTTTGACCTTGTCGAGATTCTTGCCCACGATTTCGCAGCCATTGAGCAGGGCGGCGCCGGAAATGATCGCGGTGCCGTGCTGGTCATCGTGGAAGACCGGGATCTTCATGATTTCTTTGAGTTTTTCCACAACGTAGAAGCACTCCGGGGCCTTGATGTCTTCGAGGTTGATTCCACCGAAGGTCGGCTCCAGCGACTTGACGATCTGGACGAGTTTCTCCGGGTCAAGCTCATCGACCTCGATGTCGAACACATCGATATCGGCGAACCGTTTGAACAGTACGCCCTTGCCTTCCATGACCGGTTTCCCGGCGAGCGCGCCTATGTGTCCCAATCCGAGGACCGCGGTTCCGTTGGAGATGACCGCGACCAGGTTGCCCTTGGCGGTGTACATGAATGCGGCCTCGGGATCTTTTTCGATCTCGCGGCACGGCTCGGCCACACCGGGCGTGTACGCCAGCGACAGGTCGAGTTGCGTCATACAAGGTTTTGTGGGTGTGACCTGGATCTTGCCACGCCGTGCACGACGATGGTATTCGAGTGCTTCTTCTCGTTTGATCATGGCCAATTCCCCTTCATCCACCGATTCAAACACCTCTGCATGGGGTATTCAACGGGTAGACATCCGCAAGGTAATACGTACGCCGGTCAGATAAAAGCCACCGGTGGCAAAATCGCTTTGGGCGCCATGGGCATTTTGTCAGCTTTATGGGTAAGATTGACAGAATCGGCTTGATTCCAAGCAATGAGAAGGGTACCAAGTATTGTTAATTAATTCACGAATCAGGATGCCGAAACGTAGAGTAATAGGTCGTGAACCTGAAGTTCAAGTTGGAAAATCCGAGCGCCGAAAACGAGTGCCTGACTGTACTATAACTCTTTCCCCGCACCGGATGGGGCGGGAGAGGACAAGGAGAATCGCCATGGCGACACTGCAGGAGACAATGGCAAAACAAATCCCGGCTTTACGGGATGACGTAAAAGAATTCCTCAAAGCCCACGGGGAAGACGTGGTAGGGAAAGTTACCCTATCCCAGGTGTATGGCGGGATGCGGGGAGTCCGTGGCGCCGTGTGCTACACCTCATCGGTGGAACCGGACAAGGGTCTCATTATTCGCGGTATCCCGGTCAAGGATCTCACCGACCGTCTGCCCGAAGAAATCTTCTGGCTGCTTTGCACCGGGTCGATGCCGGACGAGGGTTCGCTGCATTCTCTGCAAATGGACCTGAAGAAGCGCGCCAAGGTACCGGACTATGTTTGGAAAGTGCTGGAAGCGATGCCCAAGGATTCCCACCCGATGTGCATGTTTGACACTGCGATTCTGTGCATGGAGCGCGAGTCGGCATTCCGCAAGCGGTACGACGAGGGGATGAAGAAGGACGATTACTGGGTTGCCACGCTCGAAGATGCGCTCAACATCATCGCCGTCCTTCCGGCGATAGCGGCCGGCGTGTACCGGATGCGCTTTGAAAAGGGCCCGCGCATCAACAGCGACACGAATCTGGATTGGTCGGCGGATTATGTCCACATGCTGGGCATTCCCGATCCGTCCGGTGATTTTGCCCGTCTGATGCGACTGTACCTCGTGCTGCATTCGGATCACGAGTCCGGCAACGTTTCGGCGTTCTCCTCGGCCACAGTCAATTCGGCGCTCTCCGATCTGTATTACGCATTGTCGGCGGGGCTGAACGGTCTGGCGGGCCCGCTCCACGGGCTGGCCAACCAGGAATGTCTGGCGTGGGTGCTGGAGACCCGCAAGAAATTCAACGGTGTGCCGACCAACGAGCAGCTTGAGAAGTACGCGTGGGAAACGCTGCAGTCGGGCAAAGTGGTGCCGGGGTATGGCCACGCAGTGCTGCGTATCACCGACCCGCGCTTTGATGCGTTCCTCGAATTCGGCAAGAAGTATTGTGCCAAGGACGAGGCATTCCAGATCGTGGCGAAGGTGTTCGATGTGGTGCCAAATGTTCTGAAGCAGGTGCAGAAGATCAAGGATCCGTGGCCTAATGTCGATGCCGGCTCCGGTGCGCTGCTCTATAAGTACGGACTGACCGAGTTCTCCTACTACACGGTGCTGTTCTCCGTTTCGCGGGCGCTGGGTATTTGCTCGCAGGCGGTGATCGCCCGGGCAATGGGTTACCCGATCGTTCGCCCGAAATCGTCGACGACCGACTGGCTGAAAAAGACCTTGCAGTCGGCCCCGGTTCCTGCCTAATAGGGCGCAGAATTGCGTGGCGTGCGCGCCACGCCGATTGGGGGGAAATGGAACCGCCCCGTCCGCCTCGGCGGGCGGGGCGGATTTTATTGAACCGGAGTGTGTGAACCAGCAGAAGACGGGACGGGGAATTTGGCGGACACGATTCTGGTTGTTGGTGCTACGGG
>JACRMA010000099.1:16901-45518 GCA_016235085.1 Candidatus Zixiibacteriota bacterium | reverse complement strand
CCCCTCTCCCTCTGGGAGATGGGTCGTAGGGGAGGGCGTATCCCGTCCGTATCCAACTCAGGCAACCCTGAAACGGTACGGCGCCGGCAAACGTAAATGCGTTTGCCGGCGCCGAAAAAAGTGTGGGGAAAAACTAACCGCGACGTTTGACGCCAGTCAGCAGTCCTTTGACCAGCGTTCTTTTCAATTTCTCGCGTCCCGGGCCTTTCCGGTCGCCAATAGCCATCTTGCTGCCGACGCGATCCAGGAAGGTTTCAACTTCGGTTTCGATGGTGCTGCGGGCCATCTCTGGATGTGCGCTGAAAATCTGCGTGTGCAAAGCCTGCCGGATAATCCCGGCGACCGATGTTCCCTGCTGGCGGGCCATCTTCTTCAGCAGGTTGAGTTCGTCCGGGTTGAGGATCAGCGAGAAGGGCTGCTTCGGTGTCGGGCGCTGTCCCGGAAGTCTCCGGTATCCGGGTCTGGGGCCCCGGCGTTTGGGCTCGCCCATCGCGGACGCGGTGGATTTTTTGGGCCTAGGCATGGTACATCCTTTCGTAAGGCGTTACAGACGATATTACTCTCACCGATGCCTAGTACGTAAGTTAAAAGCGTGAAGTCAACATCAAACTTGCAAATAGATGTCAATTTCGGAACTTCTTTCCTCCGGCTGGCCTGGGCATGTCTCCTATTGCACGATTGCGGGAGACGGCCAAGTGGACGGCCTAACTTTGGCTGGCATGTGGTTCGCTCTATGGACTACGGTCGCAACCCTCATCCTATCGGCTGCGTATATCCGGTGGGGATTTCGCCCCACCGTGGTCAGTATGTCATTGAGGCCAGTCACTTAGTCATGATCCGGCATAGATTCTACGGCTCACTGACAACTTTCTCCCGGCAAAGAATCGTGCTGTAATCATTGAATATCACGTCCTTCGGCCGATCCGTCAGTGGGGGCGTCGTGAATTCGGTGTGGCCGGACTTGATCTCCTGTACAAAAGTGCGCCGTCCGCCTTCGAACTCCAAGGTCACCGGCATAAATACCCGAAAGGGGGGATCGGTGTCGAATTGGTCGATTGTGCCTTTGACGACCCAGCGCCCATCCGTCTGTTGCTGCCGGTCCCAACGATACTCGAATCGCGGAATTTGTGTGCCGTACACCCATTGATCGAAGTACCACCCCATCGGCATCTGCAGGTGCCGCTCGGTGATGAAGCGGAAATCCTCCGTCGTCGCATCCAATCCCTTGAGACTCGTGAGATAGTCGCGCATCATGGCCGTGAACCGGGCATCGGACCCGGTTCGATAGTCATACAGATGATTGCGGAGCATGTGCAAAATGTATGCTCCCTTGGCATATATCAGGTTCTGATACGACGCGGGCGATTCAAACGAAGAGCATCGGTATCCCAGCCAGATGGGAGCCACCTGGGGGCCTTCATGCCAGCCCCCGAAGACGCCTTTCTCCAGAATCTGCTCCCTCAACTGCTTCATGAAGTTGAGAAATTCATCACTTTTCTTGTGACGTGCTTGCAAATACAACGCTCCAGCGTACTCGGCGAATCCCTCCGAGAGCCATTGATCGTGGTAAGACTTCCACCCTACGATATGTCCAAACCACTGGTGAGCCACCTCGTGAGCGCGGAATTCGTCCGTGACACCCTTTACCTCCTGATCGAACGAAAACCAGGCCAGATGCAGAAGCTGCGGGAATCCTTGGCCATGCTCCCCTGGAATCTCCGTCACCGCCAAATGAGACCATGGATAGGGACCGAAGAGACCGCCAAACAGGTTCAGAGTCGCCTTGATTTCCTCCGCGACCTTCTTCTTAAAATCCTTCGTGAACAGCCCATCGAGATGATTCGTTCCACGGTAGATCTCGATTAGTGGGCCGCCTGGTATCGTATCTGTCAGCCGTTCGAAACTTCCGAAATTGAACGAAATGAATGCCACGGGTCCCAGGGTTCGCCAGGTCGACCAGTGCTGATCGCCGCTCAGCGAATCCGCCACACGCTCGCCCACCGAGACCACGTTGTAGTACTTGGGAAATTCAAATGTCGTGGTGTAGGTGGCGCGATGCCGTTCGGCCGATACCGGCAGCCATCGCGTCGTGTAATGGATGTAGAAATCCCCCCAGGGGAACTTGTCGAGCAGCTCCTTCCCATTGTACCAGAAGCGGACCGACAGTGTATCATCAACCCCCAGTGGCTGAGAAGCGCGAACCAGGATCCACCCCGCCTCGTCATCATAGATGAATTGCGTCTTCTGGTTTCCGATCATGACAGAATCGAACTTCAATTTTGGTGCGACGGTGAATGGCAGGACTCCCTGCCGATCATTGCGGGCCAGACATGTCAGTCCGACGTTCAGATGCATCGTGCCACTGCCATCGATCTTGATCTTCGACTCATATTGCCGGACGTCGAGCCCGCCATCAAGGTGGGGCAGCCGCGCCCGGACCTCATCATTTGAGCGGTTGCGGTCGTAGGAGCAGACGAGGTCGACAACTCCTGAACTGGTAACCCCACCCGGTCTTTGCAGCAGTTGGATCGCTTCTGTTTGTGTGTCATCGAGAAAGAAGTGGAGCGGACGCTGATCGTCCAGAGTCGCCCGTGCGTAGAGAAAGGGCGGCTTCCATCCCTGGTCGCAGGCCATCTGCCATCCCCTCGCCGCCAAATCGAATTCCGCATCGCGGTTCAGTTCTTTGTCGTACTTCTTGATCACACCATCATGCGGCGGCCTGGCGGGAGTTGTACTCGCTACCGCATTCGCTAACCCTGAGGCGATCGCCGTATCGAAGAAGCGGAAGAAGGCTTCATCGAATGTGGCGTCCAAAATCGTGTCCTCGCAAAAGCGCTTCAGTTGCGTGCGCTCGATTGCACTGGGAGGCCGGTAGTTCAGCCGCCCTTTACCCCGAAACAAGCACCCGGTTGGGCTTCCTGCGACCGGAACGAAAAAGCACAGCATTCCCGATTGGAACTCGTATTCTCCAATTTCCGTCTGCCACCGCGACCCGGGCCGCACTTCAAAGCAGGCGGTCGTATCGAATCGGGGATCGGCGATCGAGTCGTAAATCGCCCTGTCTCGACCGGTCAATTCGTTTTGGACCTTTGCCTGTGACGCAGATGGTTTGACTAAAGGAAGTATCAGAAACGCAATCAAGAAAGCCAGCCACTCATGGCTAGGCTTCCGTCGCATTGGGCGTGGCCGGCGCATATCGAAATTTAGGTGCGCGTATAAGGGAGCCGCAAGGAGTTTCGCGACGTCACAAATTTAGTGGGATCGAGTCCAAGGCGTGGCCGCAATCTCCGGGGATTGTTGAAAAACCGGGCAGGCAAGAGTGTCTGCCCCACTCTTTGTCACGGAAGTTCCTGTCTCTCAGTGGCGCGGACACTCTTGTCCGCGCTCTCTTCTCCAGATGCTGGGGTTTATCAACAATCCCCTGTGATCGCGGACGGCCAGAGGCCGTCTTGCGAGTCTGCCCAAGAGTGTGCTGCGCCGAGGTGGGTGGGGTGCTGGGCATGTTGGACACAAATCCAACTCTCGTTGAACTGGTAAACGGTCCGTCGGCTCGCAGCAGTCAGGGGGGCGCGCCATAAAGGGCAGGACAGGAGCGTCCGGTCCGCCAATTGATAGCGATATCGGTAGGCCGGACACTCCTGTCCGGCCTCTCGAATTCACGATATTGATGGTTCTTCAACACGCCCCAGCGGTCACTGCCACACTAGTAACCGCCGTCAAGCGCGACATTACCTCCACCAAAAACGCAGCGGCCCCACCTGGGAAAGTGGGGCCGCAATGACTCAGTGAATATTAAGCAATCTTATGGGCAGTTCGGGTCCGGACCGCCGCGGAAGACGTTGTCGATCAGCAGGACCAGGTCCATAACGTCCACGCCCGGTACGCAATTGCATTCCTCGGCGCCGGGAATCACCGGTCCCGGACCATTGCTGAAGATGTAGTCGATGAGATCGACGATGTCGACGACATCGCGAGCGCCGTCATTGTTCATGTCACCCCTGGTGGCAAACATGACGGTCACTTCTTTTGGCGAGGTCACTTTGCTCTTTTGTCCGTGCGCGTCGGTGGAGGTGAGACGATAGCGGTAGCTGCCGTTGGGCTTGCCAGTCACCGGGAATGTCGTGGCGGATAGCGCCGCGGCACGCGTCAATACCGAGTCGTAGGCCTGAACAGGGGAGACGTCATCGAAATAGACCCCAACGCCGGTGGTAAACTCGTCGGTCTCATACGACAACCGGAACAGCACATCCTGACCAGCCAGCGCGCTGAGGGGAAACACCGCATTCGTAAACGCGCCGCCGGAGGTCCCGGTGATGCCATTGCCCCGATTGTTCCCGTGCGGATTGGTTCCGGTCGAGACATTCCCGTTCAACGGGGTGAAGTGGGCGCCGCCGTCGGTCGAGGCTTCGACGTACGCGTAATCCCAATCGGTCTCGATGTCCCACCAAATCTTCGCTTTCAACGTGTCGTTCGGTTTCACGTGGTAATAGAAATTCGCGGTCATGCTGTTGTTCAGTCCGTCGGCGTTGCCGCCATAGAAGCTGTGCGAGAATGAGCTGTAGCGCGCCGTGGACGGAGTGAATCCCTGCGAAATCCAATTTCCCATTCCGGACTCGGCACTGTCGATCTTGACCTGCCCGCCGTAGAGTTCCTCCAGTTTATAGGATACCGCGCCGTTGAGGCCTCCGGGGTCGGACCAGCCGAGCGTGTAGTCAGCGCTGGGCACGGTGTCCGATGGGGCTGTCCACGTCGGCATGACTGGCGGATAAATGCGCTCCGGTGTATCGGCCAGATCAATGATCAGCATGTTCGATCCCTGGCACTTGGCGATCTGAAGCGGTATATACGCCACCTGCGGCCAGAAACCGTTGCCGTTGGTGCCTTCTGCCGACGTGCCGACTTCAGGGGTAAAGGAGTACATTTTCGGGTGCTCGCCCGTTGCTCCGTAACCCCAATCGTCCGCGTCACCATTGGTGACATAGAGTCTCCAGCCGATCTGCGGCACAAAGCCATTGAAACTCACGAAAGAATCGCCGACGGCCGTAAAGAATCCATCGTCTGGGGAGTAGATCTGGTCGTACCCCCATGGCCACAAGAAGAGGTTGGAATACGAGTGGTAGTTGATATCGAAGACGAACTGATGCGCGTTGACAAATGCGCGCATGATCTGGGTTTCCAGTTCGGAGAATGCCGCGACGCCCCGATACGTGTCGTCCGCGGGAGTGGGCGATGACCCGTTGTTGTCGAAGCCCCAGTTGTAACCGTAATTCCGATTAAGATCGACCCCAACTGTGCCGTTGGAATTCTCAAACCGGTTCTTTCGCCACATCCCGTACCCGTTGGGGTAATTCAGGTAATTGTAAGCGTACCCGTCCGGATTTACCACCGGGACAAAATAGATCTGCCGCTCATTTACCAGGCGCGTCAGCATCGTATCGGTCCCGTACCCGTCGGTGAGCCGTTTCATCGTCTCCAGACAGACTTCCATGCCGATCGGTTCGCGAGCGTGGTGCATGCCGGTAAAGAGGACTTCCGGTTCACTCTCGTTGACGTCGGGATTGTCCGAAATCTTCATTGCGTAAAGGAAGCGCCCCTCATAGGTCATCGTCGAGCCAAGCGCGAACCTCGCCGTTGTGATCGTCGGATGCGCGGTATGGATCGAATCCATCAGGGCGTTGCATTGCTCCCACGTGCGAAAACCGCCATTGGGAACGAGCGCCTGAACTCGCAGCGATTTGTAGTAGTCCGGATTGATGACGTCGAGGTTGTACCCGGCTTGCCGCAGCGAAACCAACTGCGAGTCGGTGATCATCACCGTGAAGTTGCCGGCCTGGGGATTCAAATGCTCTTCCCAGACATCCAGACCCAGACGGTGCGCCTCATCGAACTGGCCGTGACCGTTGATATTCCAACGCGCGACGACACGTCGCTCCTCGAGCAACTGCTTTTCTGTTTTTTGCGCAGCCTGAGCCGGTATTGCGAGAATCGTACAGAACGCGAGCAGACCTAATAGCCCAACCAGCCAGACCTTGCGGGTACCGCGCATACACCCTCCCAAGATGAAATCCACAACTCTGTGATTCGTTCTCAATCCTGACGTGCTTTAATGTGGGGTGTGAGGACCCCGGAATTTCGATAAGACCTGAAGGCACATCGACCTGCCAACCGGCGGCGATAACTCACCATGCTTCGAAGATAAGATAAATCCGGGTTTTGACAACGGCTTTTGTGTCACAGATCACAAGCCCGTGGCGCCATTGCATATGATGTCCCACTGAGTTAGATTGCAGAGGAGAGAGGTAACCTGATGCCGCATCCGAGCTTCAGCCACTACGACGAACATGGTCGCGCCCGCATGGTCGACATCAGTGATAAAAGTGTGACAACACGCCGGGCGGTGGCGGGCGGTAGGATCACAGTTCAGGCGGCGACTCTTGAGACAATCGCCCAGGGCCTTGTTCCGAAAGGCCCGCCCTTCGAAATCGCCCGAATCGCCGGCATTGCCGCCGCGAAGAAGACCGCCGATCTGATTCCGCTGTGCCATCCGTTGCGCTTGACGTTTATCGACGTGAGCATCAATCCCGGCGAAGACGGACAGTCGGTGACCGTCACCGCGACCGCGAGCGCCGAAGAGAAGACTGGTGTCGAAATGGAAGCGCTGGTCGCCTGTACCACGGCCCTCCTGACGATCTACGACATGCTGAAAGCGGTGGACAAGACCATGTCCATCTCCGAGGTCCATCTCATCGAAAAATCGGGTGGCCGTTCACACACACCTGCCACTTGATGTCACGCGCACGCTGGTTTTGATGGTGGGCACGGGCATCCTGCCCGTGCGTCATTGCTGCTTGTTTTCCCGCCCGCCCACGGTCTTCACCTGAAACACGGGATAGACCGAGGCGACATCAGGTGTCACCATCTGCAGGACGTTGTGGGGAGAGATGAACGTCGTATCGAGTACGAGCGGTTTAGCGGCCGGCTTGAGTTTGGTGAAGTACAACCGGGTGATTGGACCATTGCCGGGCGGCAACGGCGGCAGTCCCCGGCCGATATCCGAAATCAGTCCGATTAGAATCGTCTCTTTCAGTGAATCGGGGTGAAATGTCTTCACGGCGAATTTCGCGGTCCGGGTGCGCATGTACGAGGCCGAGTCCAGCCGGTAGAAACCATGGCGCGGCGACCATCGGAACGGCAGCGTCATCGCGGCCAGGTTCTCGTCGTTGTTCAAGTACACGGTTGCGAGCCAGTGCTGATCCGTGATCGGTTCGATCTCGACCCGAATCGTGTCCACGCGGCCGTAAGCATCCGACGGACGCACCGGATCGGTGGCCTGGCCAGTCTGTACCGCCAGCGCAAGCAGAACTGAAATGAACCCAATCCCAATCCTAATAACGCCTCGCATTCCCTTCCCCCAGCGCACTACCAGCAAGCGACTGTGACCTCGCCTGATCTCCGTTCGTCAATGATACACCCTTTCGCGGGATTGGATGGAGCGGATGTGAGGAAATGATCAGGTTGAACGTTCCGGGAGACGGTTCGCTGGCTACCCCGGTTGTTACGACATGCCGGCAGGAGGTGAAGTTTGAGTTCACCAGCCCCGTCCTGTCGATGCCACGCACACGGCATGGCGGGGATGGTATGAAGACTCCGGCCTGCGGTCAAGGCGTGGGGAGGACGTTCCCTTGTTTCGCCGGATCCGTCAGGTCCTGGCGGAGGATGAAGGCGAAGCCACGATCCGGTGCGACACGCACATAGGCGGCCAGCACAGTTTCGTCCATCGGCGCCACCGAAAGCGCGCGTTGATACAACTCTTTGGCGCGTCCCAGCAATCCCCGGGACTCGTAGTACATGCCCGCGCGGTAGAGATTCATCACCCAGACCATCTTGGCATCGTAATCGTAGGGAACTCTTGCGGCCGCTGCGTAAAATTGGGAATTCCGTTCAAAATTTTCCTGCTCGTCTAAGAGCGATGTCCCCAGAACATCGACCGGCTTGGCGGCCAGCTCGAAGAGGTGTCCGGCGGGTACCAGTTGGCCGACCATGTCCATATCGATTTCGGTGAACTCCCAATAGATCGGGAAGCCTGCCGCCGCCAGATTCTTGGCCCACAGCTTCGGACGAAGCTTGATCGAATCCGACGGAATCGGATAGGCGGCCAGTTCGGGATGTTTCGACAATAGCCAGCTGCGGTACCAGCCCGCCGGCAACAGATCGCGATTGATCACGGTCAAATCCGGACGCCACCCGTCGACGTACCGAAGCCCGCGCAGAACGAAATCCCAATTCGTCCCGGCCAAAAAGACAATGCCGTTGGGCCGGAGCCCGCTGATCGATTCGACGCCGAGATCGTGCGCCAGCCGATTGTGTGACAGGTTGCAGTAGGGACTATAGATTATTCCCGGCGCCAGGGCCAGGAGCAACACCATCGTAATCGTCGAAACCCAGAGCACGGTGCGAATCGAGGGCGACGGGAGATAGCGCTTCGCCACCGACGCCAAAAGCCGCCCGAAAGTGTAGACACCGCCGCAAACGAGAAAGGCCATGCTCACAATCGTCGGCAGCAGATACCCGTGAATGTCGGCGTTCGTTTCCGCCACCTCACTCACCAAAAGTGCGGTCACGAAGATGTTGGTGATCACGATTCCCAATGCCATCAGCATCCACGCGCGCGCCTTGCGCCACCATTGCCAGATACCGGCAATGGCGAAAAGGAGCAGTCCCCAATGCAGTTGTTCGATCATGATCTGGCTGACAGCCCAGGCGCGGCTCAACAGAGCGGCGAGACTGGTCTTGGCGAGTTCTGCATACGCATCGGTACCTGCGACCGCCGTCCAGCCCAGCGCCTTGGCGCCGCGTGTCCATCCCCAGTTCAACTCTGGATCCTGCAGCGCCCGAATGGGCAGATACAGGTAAACACTCAGTCCCAACGCGAACAACGCGGTGGCGATAACCCATGCGTTCCGTCCCCATTGGTTGCGCTTGCTGACCACGAGAAAGAAAAGGAAGAAAGCCGGGAGTACGGACGCGAATGTCGCATGGTGCAAGGCCATTCCCAGGCCACCCACCAGCGACGCCGCCCAAAACCAGCGCACGCCGGAAGAATCCCCGGATTCGCCGCGATCACTCTGCCAGGTGCATCCCCACAGCATCGCGATGGCCACGATGTTCGCGGCATAGACCTCGGTGCGTACTGCCTGAATCCAAAATGTGTAGGTGCCGCCAATCGCAATCAACGCCAGGCTCACGGGGATCAATCCCTCCAGAAGTGAGGAGGGCCGCAACCGGCCGAATACGAGCTGCCACCACACGAATCCCACCAGACCGAGTGTGGCCGCGGCGCTCAGAGCGGACAGGAAGTTGATCCGGTAGAAATACTCACCGAATGGAAACATGCCGAATACATGACCCAACAGGATATACAGCGGGAATCCGGGGCGATGGGCGATGCCCAGAACCCGTGCATTCGCCGCCAGCTCGCCCGAATCCCACCAGAATACCGTGTGGGACATCGTCGTCACGTAGAACGCCAGCGAGGTGATGAAGACGCAGATCGAAAACAGCCAGGCGTCGCTCATCCGTCCGGTGGACATGGTTGCCGTGTTGGGCTCCGTTTTGGGTGTCACGTCAAGTGAATCCACTCCGCCTTCCCTTCGTTGTACGGACAACGCCCCTGGCCGGCGGGCCGGTTTCGGCCCGCATAGTATGGTTATCGGCAATCCGGTCTATTTCATTGCGTGGCATACGGCAACACCCTGCCCTGGCATCAGGGCGATTCCACCGGGTAATTCGAATTGACGCCCCCATGCCGGTGCGGTTGATTGATTTGTCGCCCCCATTTGGACGGCTGCGCAAAATGAAGAAGACCACTGCCAGGGATCACTCACTTTGGGAGCCGGGGATGGAGCACCCGAGGCTAGGGCGGACTGTAGTGACCATCGCCGCCGCGACCGGGATTCTGGCGGTCGTGTTCCTCCTTTACGCCTTTTGGGGCGTCAATCGCATCAAGCATGCTCTGATCGATGAAACGCGGCGCAACGGGGTCGCTCTGCTTGAGTCGTTCTCGCTGGCGGCGCAATACTCGGTGGCGGCCAGCGCCCTCACCGATCGTTTGGAGTGGGATAATCTGGCCGCCCGGTCACGTCTGGCTGGTGCCGTGGCGCGCCCAAGCTCGACAACACCCGACGAACTGGCCCAACTGGCCGAGGTCAGTGAGGCGGATGGAATCTCACTTTGGGAGCATGGCCGTTCGCCCCTTTCCTACCCGGAGAGTTTGCATCTGTTAATCGCGGCGCAGAGCGCCTCGATTACTGCCATTTGGGAATCCGGCGAGGCCCTGCTGACGCCCTTTCGGCTGATTGACAGCGCGGCGGATTGTGAGTGGGTGGGTGCCGGCGCTCCGACGCAGTGGGGAGCGGTCATCGCATGGGAGCGCCAATTGCGCTCCGAAAGCAAACCGTCCTGGAGCGGTGTTGGAACGCTGATTCAGGAAATCGGCCGGCGCGCGGACATCACATACATCATGCTGCAGTCTCCCGACGGGATTGTCTTCTCCTCACGCCCGCTGCCGCCGATACTGCGGTTGGCCGCGGATTCGTTTCTCGTGAACGCTTTGGACGACACCACCGCCGCCACCCGTGAAATCGTCTTCGAGGACAAACCGGTGATGGAAGTCGTGAGGCCGTTTCTATCCACCGACCTGCCTTCGGGAATGCTGCGTGTTGGTATCAGCCTGGCCGGCGTGGATATCGCGCGAAGACGGCTGATTCTTCAGCTCGGTCTGTCGGCGTTGCTTTTCTTCCTGCTGACCGCCGTCGCACTGGCCTTTGTTGTCGTACGGCGGTCATACTCGGACCTTGATCGCTCGTACCACAGAGTGGAAACACTCACGCGGCGAATCCTTGATTCAATGGATCAGGCGGTGATTGCGACCGATCGGGATGGCCGGGTAACCCTGTCGAATCGGGCGGCCGAAGCCATTTTCGGTCACGGCAAAGTTGAGTCGAATGCAGCAACCCAGGACGAAAGTCCAATCCCTGAAGTTCTCGGTCTGCCGCCGGTCGCCAGGGGTGGCGAGCCCATCCATGAAGGGGAGCACATACTGGAATCAGACGGGAAGGCACGCTACCTGGTCTATTCTACCACTCCGGTGACTTCCAGGTCGGGCCAGCCGGAGGGCGCAGTCGCTGTGGTTCGCGACGAAACCCATGCACGCGAGATGGCCGAGGAGATGCAGCGGTCCAAACGGCTCAGCGAGATGGGTGATCTGGCGGCAGGCGTGGCACACGAGATTCGCAATCCCCTTAATGCCATCGCCATGGCCGCGCAGCGCTTGCGGCTGGAACTGACCGATCCGGAGGCGGCGGCCCTGGCCGGTACCGTGCTCGAGGAAACGCAGCGGCTCAACGCCATTGTCGAGGATTTTCTCAGCCTTGCCCGCTCGTCCTCGCGCCCCAAGTCGCGCCTGGATCTGTCACAACTGGTGGTCTCCGTCATGTCCATGGCGCGATTCTCCGCCGATCGCGGCAACATTCGGCTGGAGTCCGACGTCCGAGAGGGAATCATGCTGTTTGCTTGTGCCGATGAGTTGCGCAAGGCGATTTGGAATCTGTTCTCCAACGCCATTGCGGCCACTTCGTCAGGAGGCACGATCCTGGTTCGGCTGGATGCGGTGGACAACCGGGTGCGGCTTGTCATGCAGGATAACGGAACAGGGATCAGCAAGGCGAATCTGGCGCGGATCTTCCAGCCTTACTTCACCACCAAGGATCACGGCACGGGTATTGGCCTGACGATCACTCACCGGATCATCACCGAACACGGAGGGACGATCAAAGTCGAGTCTCCGGTGCCAGAGTCCGACAAAGGTACCAGAGTGACGATTGATCTGCCTATTGGAAGCGCCGCCACGTCCGAGTCCGCCGGCCAGGCTGCGAACAGGGGATAGGGTTGATGAAGCATCTGATCTTTCACACCGCCGGTGAATCCCACGGCCCGCAACTGACCGGCTTCCTGCAGGGGCTTCCCGCCGGGTTGAGTATTGACTTCGAACGGATCGACGCGGCCCTCGCCGAGCGTCAAAAGGGATTCGGCCGGGGCGGGCGGATGAAAATCGAGCACGACCGGTGCCAGGTGACCAGCGGTGTCCGCCACGGCGTGACACTGGGTTCGCCGATTGCGTTCGTGATCGAAAACCGTGACTGGGAGAATTGGCGCTCGGTGATGTCGGTGCAGGCGGAAAAGCCCGCGCCGGCCAGCGACCGCGAACGGCAGATGAGCGCCCCGCGCACTGTGCCGCGTCCGGGACATGCGGACCTCGCGGGGGCGCTGAAATACGATTTCGAGGATCTCAGAAATGTGCTGGAACGGGCGTCCGCACGTGAGACTGCCGCACGCGTAGCCGCTGGTGCGGTGGCTGGCGTATTCCTCTCACAATTTGGAGTCGAAACCGCCTGCCACGTGGTAAGGATCGGTGGGGCGGTTGCACCAGACAAAGCGCTGACCGTTGCGGAAATCCGGATGGCGACCGCCGATTCCGATGTCCGCTGCGCCGACCCGGCTGCTGCCGTGGCCATGCACGACGAGATTCGCGCGGCCGCTGCTGCCGGAGACACGCTTGGCGGAATCGTCGAGGTCGTGGCTTCGGGTGTCGTCGCCGGCTTGGGAGACCACATTCAATGGGACACGAAGCTTGACGGCCGCCTGGCCCAGGCGCTGATGTCAGTCCCTTCGGTCAAAGCGGTCGAAATCGGCGATGGATTCGGGCAGGCCGCCCGGCGCGGATCGACAGTTCACGATGAGATACACTATGATTTCGCGCGTACGCAAACGGGGAGCCGTTTTTACCGCAAAACCAACCGCGCCGGTGGGTTGGAAGGCGGCCTGACCAATGGCATGGACATCGTTGTGCGGGCTGCGGCCAAGCCGATTTCCACTCTGAACAAACCGCTGGCGTCGGTCGATATTCATACGAAGGAGGCACAATCCGCGTTCGTTGAACGGTCCGACGTTTGCAGTGTTCCGGCAGCAGCTGTGGTCTGTGAAGCTATGGTATTGCTGGTGCTGGCGGATGCGTATCTTGGTGCTTTCGGTGGCGGGGCGATGAACGACGTGCTGGAACGTTTCCACGCGTATGCCGCCCGTCTCGATCGCTTTGGGCGGTAGGGGAACGATCTGATCGCGCCGGCTCGGATTCGGCAGTGTCTGGCACTGGAACGAGACCATATTTGTCCCAAAATGTATCATTGACCATGTCAGGGAGGAACGGTGTTTGAACGGACAGTTGTCGGAAATCAGCCGAAAATCAGCGAGATTCCGGGCCGTGCCAATTTGCGCAACGCCCGCAATCGGTTTGACAGCGGCAAGATCGACGCCGCGGCGCTCGAGGAATGCGTGCAGGCCACGATCCGAGACACGGTCGCCGATCAGATTGACGCCGGCATGGCGCGGGTCACCGATGGCCGTATTCGCTGGGATGATCCGGTCTCACCCTTCGCGTCTGCACACGATGGCTTTGCCGTCGGCGGTCTGATTCGCTTTTTCGACAACAATGTCTATTATCGCCGTCCGTCCATCGTCGGCCCGGTCCGTTATGTGCGGTCTGCGGTCGTCGATGATTTCCGGTTGCTGCGCGCCATGACCGACCGTCCGATTCTGGCATCGGTGTGCGGCCCCTTTTCACTGGCCAAATTCTGTGTCGATGACAACTACAAAGACGCCCAGACTCTGTACCATGAGTGTGCCCGGCTGGTGCGCGCCGAAATCGAAGCGCTGGCGCACGCCGGCGCCGACTGGGTGCAGATCGACGAACCGTGGCTGGGATTCTGTCCGGGTGAAATTGGCCCGGCCACCGAGGCGATTGCAACGGCAGTTCGGGGCATCCGCATCAAGACTCTTGTCTTCGTGTACTTCGCACCGATTGGAGCGATTGCCCGC
This sequence comes from Candidatus Zixiibacteriota bacterium, assembly GCA_016235085.1. Lineage (GTDB taxonomy): Bacteria > Zixibacteria > MSB-5A5 > WJJR01 > WJJR01 > JACRMA01. The sequence goes on along the minus strand of JACRMA010000099.1, from coordinate 31,586 downwards.
CAACTTTGGGAACTGCCGGTGGACATGATCGGTGCGGACTGTGTGACCGAGCCCGGCAATTTCAAGGTCTTGCTCGATGGACCGGCGGCCAAGGCGCGTGCTTTCGGACTCGTGGATGCGCGCAATACACGCCTCGAGTCCGTTGGCGGTTTGGCGAAGCAATTGAATTCGATTGTCAAGCGTGGGGGAGAAGGTTGGCCGGAATGCTGGCTGACGCCATCCGCTGCGCTCGAATTTCTGCCGCACCGCAATGCGGTCGCCAAGATGAAGCTGCTGTCACAGGCAGTGGCGCAAATGGCCGATGTGCCGGTGACCGCAATTTAAGAATGCCTCGGCGCGGGCTGGTATCCGACTTGAACATTGATTCTCTGGGGGTATAGAATGCTGGAAACCACAAGTGTTGGCTCATTTCCGAAACCGGCGTATCTCACCAAGGCCAGAAACGCGTTCTCACGCGGCGAAATGACCGCCGACGAACTCGGCGCACTCGAGCGCCGTGCCACCGAGGAATGGATCCGTTGCCAGGAGGATATCGGCATCGACATTCTCGTGCATGGCGAGATGGAGCGCGGCGACATGACGACGTATTTTGCCGAGCAACTCATCGGCTACGGCATTTCCGGGCTCGTGCGCTCCTACGGCAATCGTTATTACCGTAAGCCGATCATCGAGGGCGTGCTGGAGCGCAGCAAACCGATGGCGGTGGAGGCGTATCAATTCGCGCAATCACTGACCCGCCTGCCCGTCAAAGGCATGCTCACTGGTCCCTACACGATGTGCGACTGGTCATTCGACGAGCACTATGGCTCCCGTCATGATGCCGTGATGGCGCTCGCGGAAATCATCCGCGATGAAGCCCGTGATCTGGAGCGGGCCGGCGCCCGTTTCATTCAAATCGATGAGCCGGCCATTTCCACCCGGCCGGCGGAGATTAATCTGGCGATCGAAGCGATGGGTGTCGTCACCGAGGGCTTAAAAGCGATGACGATCAGCCATATCTGCTATGGCGATTTCAAGACGATCTATCCGCATGTCCTGAAACTGCCGGTCGACCAGCTCGACCTGGAGTTCGCCAACTCCCATTTTGCGAATCTCGAGATCTTTCGCTCTCCGAAGTTCACGAAGAAAGTGGCCGTCGGCGTGATCGACGTCCACTCGCACATCTTGGAAACGAAGAATCAGATCAAAGAGGGTATTCGCCGAGCGCTCACGGTGTTCGAGCCAGAGCAGGTCATGATCGATCCCGATTGCGGCCTGAAGACCCGAACTGTCGAAGAAGCCACCGACAAACTGAAGGTCATGGTCGATGCGGTCGGCGAGATTAAGCAGGAGATGGGCTGGACGTAAGAGTGTAAGATCGTCATTCCCGCGAAGGCGGGAATCCAGCTCGCACGCGTCTGGATTCCCGCTTTCGCGGGAATGACGGTGGGCGGATTCGCTCTTGGATCGCCGCTATTGCGAATTGTACGCAGTTCTATAGGATACTATGTCTGATTCCGATAGCATCCATCCCCTCTTCGACCGCCTCCGCCGCGGGCCAATTCTCGCCGATGGCGGCATGGGAACGATGCTGTACCGCCGGGGCGTGCCGTTTGACCGATGCTTCGATGAGCTGAATCTCTCCGATCCCAAACTTGTCCAGCGCATTCACCAGGACTATCTCCACGCCGGCGCCCAACTGATCGAGACGAATACCTTTGGCGGAAACCGGATTCGGCTGTCCTCCCACGGATTAGAGAGTAGAGTTCGCGACATCAACCTCCACGGCGTGAAGGTGGCCCGTGAGGCGCGCGAAATCGAAGGCACCGATGCCCTTGTCGCCGGTGCGATTGGTCCCTTGGGCAAGTCACTGGCTCCGCTGGGATCAGTGACACCGGCCGAAGCGCGGGCGCTCTTTGCCGAACAGGCCGCCGCACTCCTTGAAGGCGGCGTCGATCTCTTTATCATTGAGACCATGTCCGACCAGACGGAGATGGCCGAGGCGATTGCCGCGGTTCGTTCCGTCAGCCGCCTGCCGATCATCGCGCTGATGACGTTCACCGATGAAGGCGTGACCCTGGCTGGGATAGGACCAGAGGAGACGGGCCGTTTTCTCGAGTCGACCGATGCCGATGTGATCGGCGCCAATTGTTCGGTCGGTCCGCAGGGAATGTTGGAGTGGATCTACCGATTTGCGAGGGTCGTGCACAAGCCCGTGACCGCGATCCCCAACGCCGGTATGCCTCGGCTGGTCGATGGCCGGTTTGTGTATTCGGCTTCACCGGAGTACTTCGCCAGTGTCGCGAGCGCGTTTCTGGCGAACGGGGCGCAGATAATCGGCGGATGTTGCGGGACCACACCGGATCACATTGCCGCCATGGCCGCGGTCCTGCGCAGTGCTCCGCCGGTTTCGTCCGCGCCGACGGTAACCCTCGGTAAGATGTTTCAGATTTCGGCCGAACTCGATCCCCCCAAGGGAACCAACCCGGCAAAGCTCCTCGAGGGCGCGCGGCTGTGCCGCCGTCAAGGGGTCAATGCCGTAAACATCGCCGATTCTCCCATGGCGCGGGTGCGGATGAGCGCGATGGCGGTTGCCGCGCTGATCGAGCGCGACATCGGCATCGAAACCGTCCTGCACTTCACCTGCCGTGACCGCAATTTGATGGGGATTCAATCCGATCTGATCGGTGCCCATGCGCTGGGCATTCGCAATATTCTGGCGATCACCGGTGATCCGCCCTCGGTGGGCGATTATCCCCATGCCACCGGTGTTTACGACATCGATGCCATCGGCCTCACTCGCGTTGTCGCCGGATTGAATGCCGGCAAAGACTACGCTGGGGCATCGATCGGACGGGCGACCAACTTTGCCATCGGTGTCGCGCTCAATCCCACCGCGCTCGACTGGGCGAAAGAAGAAGAGCGTTTCCGCCGCAAGGTCGAAGCGGGTGCACATTTCGCCTTCACCCAGCCTCTTTACGACCTCGATCCCCTCTGGCGATGCCTGGAGGCGATTGCCAGGATTCGCATTCCTGTCTTCCTCGGGATCCTGCCGCTCATGTCGTATCGCCATGCCCTCTACCTGAACAACGAGGTCCCGGGCATCAGCGTGCCCACAGCGATTCTCCAGCGCATGGAGAAGGCGGGGGATAAAGGCGCCGAAGTCGGAATCGAAGCCGCCCGGAATCTTTTGGAGCGTGCGCGAGCTTCGGTGCAGGGCACATACCTGATGCCATCCTTCGGCCGCTACGAGACCTGCCTGCGCGTCATCGAGGGAATGATCCCCGCATCCGATCATCCCGTTTCTGTCCCTGCCTCCCAGCACCTGGAAGTCCGCCTCTGAGCTTGGTGCCCGTGTTCCTTCCATAGACCGCTTCCTCAGTTCGTCCACAATCGACGCTGCTGGCGTGGCTTCCGCGTTCAAGACCGGTTCCGGATGGAGCCACTTGGCACCCGCGAGGACCGAATGGCATCGAAAAAAGGACTGTTGAACTCCTGATTTTAGAGCGCCAGCCCTCTCGCCCAACCGCGCGAATTGCAAGTATATGTCCGGCCGATGGTTACGCCGACTGACGGTCCGGGCCGGTGACACGCGGTTTTTCGAATTGATCTTGACAATCACCGCGATGATGGCATCTTACTGCCGAGGGGAGAAGTATCGTGCAGTTCAATCGGGGCAAATATCCCATGGTGCGTCGCTACGCTCACATCGCAATCGTTGCCGTCGTCCTCGGACTGGCGGGCTGCAGTTCCAATCCGACCGCGCCGGTTCCCACCAGCCAGCTCAAACTGGGCTTCACGCTTCAATCGTCGGAGTTGGCGTCGCTGGTAACCTCGGTGACGCTGACCATGCAGTACCCGGACACGATCATCGTCCAGACACTGACGCTGGTCGAAGGCGGCATTCACGATACACTCGTCGTGAATCCGTCGGAATCGATAGTCTTCACGTTGCGGGCATTCGACAGCCAGGAACGGCTGCTCTATATCGGAAGCGCCACACGAAGTGTTGCGGCGGGCCAGCGGCTGGAGGTTCAGATTCTCCTTGTTCCGAATCCGGACCTGCTCATGTTGAGAGCGGGACCGCTCTTTCAATCATCTCTCCTGGCGACCGATGATTTGATATCCGTCTCTGTCGATGTATACAACGTCGACTCCCTGGCCGGCGCCGCCTTCCGGATTCGGTACGACACCCTGTCGCTGCGTTTCGCTCAGGCTGCTGAAGGGAGTTTCCTGCGTGGCACGACGGCGGACTCAACGACGTTCGGGTGGGTCAGAGAGGGACGCGGATTCATCGCGTTCACTGGGGCACGGGTCCCCACGCCGGGGGCGCGTTATTCCGGGGTATCCGGGTCGGGACGACTTGTAACCTTTTTCTTCAGCAAACAGGCCGCGGGGACATCCCCCGTCACCATCGATCCTGAAACGGTTTCGCTTGTCAAACCGGATGGCAAACCCGTGAATCATTTTGCGAGCCTGGTGCGCGAATCGGCCACAGTCGAAATCAGGTAACACGGTTCTCCGGTTTTAGACCCTCCTATGGATGCATCACAAAGAATGCTCAGGCCCCCGTGCGGGCGTAACCGGCTCGTCTATTTCGCGATCGCGATCACTTTGGGTACGATGGTGGGGACAGGCAGCGCGTGGGCGCAGTCACCGCCCGATACGTTCTTTGTGAGTGTTGATCCGATGGTGCCTGGAGGCGCGCCGGGAAACGACGTCACCGGAGTCGGCTCGCGTTCCGCCCCCTTTCGGCAAATCACCAAAGCCGTTTCACTCGTCATGGCCAATAACAAGCATGTGATTGTCGCTGGGCCGACTCGTGGAAACGTCTACGCTGGAACAATCTACACTCCTTACAATTGGGCCCTGAAGATCGTTTCCGAAAAGGGTCCAGACTCAACTTATCTCGGTAACGCCAGTGGGGATGGGGCCGTCAATCTCAACGCGGATACGGTTCTGCAGATTCTCGAAGGATTCACCATCGCGGATAACGTTGTCGGCGGCTGCGAAGGCGTCTGCGTCGGAGGCGTCGCCGCCTATGGGCGCGCCTGGGTCATCAACAACAAGATTCTCCGCAACGTTGGCAACGGCGGTGGCGGAGGTATCAATTACTACGGGTCGCTTGGATACGGCGGCATCATCGCCGGGAACTGGATCGCGAACAATCACGACGTCGGGGGCGTTGCCGCCGGCGGTATCGAGGTGATCTACGCCTGGTCGCTATCGATCATCAACAATACGATCATCGGAAATACAGCGCAAGACGGCGCCGGAATCCAGATTGGTTCCGATGCCCAGGACGTGACGATCGCCAACAACATCATTGCCTACAATCAGACCGGATTCGGGATTTTCAACGCCGCCAGCAGTGGGGTCGCGGCGAATAATCTGTTTTACCTGAATGAAGCCGGCGACGCGTTACAGGCCCCGGTGCTGATCCCCTGCTGGCCGGGCTCGGTGTATTCGATTACCATCAGACGTGCGAGTCCCCCGGACGGGACCTTGGTTCCAACGGCTTCCTGCCGCCGGAACTCACCAGCTCCAACTCTTTTGAATTCGATATCGATGGCTCGCCGCAGGCGCGAGTGGCCTTTGCCTCCGTCGATATCGGCGGCGACGAGTTCTGGGACACGAACAAGCACGCCGATTTCACCGCGTCCGTTACGTCGGGGTGCGATACGCTGACAACGCAATTTCTGAACACTTCGACTTGCATCGACGAACAGTGGTTTTGGGATTTCGGTGATGGGAACACGTCCAACAATCGCGACCCGGTTCACAAGTATGCGGCCCCTGGGACATACAACGTGCGCCTGATCGCCAACGGCCCCCTGGATGCCGATACACTGGTGCGGCCCGGCTATATCAAAGTCGCTCCGCGCTTGGACGTCATCAATTTTGCGGCCGACACGACAGTGGGGATCGACACGCTGACCGTCGTGTTTACGGCCGCGACCAATGTTACGCCTGACAGTCTCCGGTGGCTGTTCGGTGACGGTGGCACGGCCAAGGGCAATCCCATCACGCACACTTATGTGAAGCCCGGGATATTCACCGTCGAAGTGCGGGGCTACAACTTCTGCGGGGCGGATTCAATCTTGAAGCCCGCGATGATTCTAGTTGGCTCCAAATCAGCCCCGCCCGCGGAAACACTCTTCGTCGGCATTGATCCGATGATGATAGGCGGGCTGCCTGGACACGATTCAACCGGCAACGGCACGCGTTTCGCCCCGTATCGCGAGATCCGCCATGCCGCGAGGCAAGTCTACACCCAGAACTCACACGTGATCTTCGTGGGCCCATCGCGCCAGGGCTTCTATTCGGGCCCAATTTCGACACTCTATGATTGGAGAATCAAGATCCTCTCCGAGAAGGGCGCGGATTCGACGCTCATAACCGGCGGCGACGGTTTTGAGGTTGTCGATTTGTTTGCCGATACGGCGCTGCAAGTCTTCCAGGGATTCACCGTCGCGAACAACGTTGTTGGTTTCTGCGAAGGGGCTTGTCCCGGTGCGATCTATATGTATGGCCGCGCCTGGGTCATCAACAACAAGATCTTCAACAATGTCGGCGGCGGTGGCGGCGGCGGGATCAACTATTACGGCATCCCGGCGTATGGCGGAATCATCGCTGGCAACTGGATCGGTGGCAATCGTGATGCCGGAGGCGTGGCCGGCGGCGGTATCCAGGTGGATTACTCCAGTTCACTCAGCATCGTCAACAATACCATCATCGGAAATACGGCGCAGGCCGGGGCGGGGATCAATTTGAGCCCACCCGCCGCGGGTGTTACCATTGCCAACAACATCATCGCCTACAACCTGACCGGGTTTGGCATAAACAAGGAGTCGGTTTCCTTTCCAACGACGGTGGTCTACAATCTTTTTCACCTGAATGCCCTGGGGAACACGTCCAATCTACCGCCTCTCGACGCGACGAACCTGACTACCAATCCGTTCCTGTATGATTACAACAAGCGGAACTATCACCTGACCTGTGGCTCACCGGGCCGCAATCGTGGATCCAATGGCTGGGTGCCGACCGTCCTGAGCAGCTCGGGCGATTTTGCCTGGGACGGCGATGTGAACCCGTCCGGGTCCCGGCAGGGACGAATTTTCCAAACCACTATTGATATGGGTGGCGATGAATTTTGGGATACGGAGAAGCATGCCAGTTTCGATGCGACGCCGAAAGTGGGCTGCAACACGCTGCAGGTGTCTTTCTCCAACTTCTCATCCTGTATCGATGAGCAATGGATTTGGAGCTTCGGCGATGGCGGGTCGTCCAATCAAAAGAACCCGGTCCACACCTATACCGGGCCCGGCAGCTACACGGTGCGCTTGATCGCCAAAGGCGATCTTGACTCCGATACGATGACAATCACTGACTTCATCAAGGTTGTCCAGCCGTTGGAAATCAGTTTCGCGGCCGACATCGTGCAGGGGTGCGACTCACTCACGGCGATGTTCACGGCGCAGACGAATGTCAGCGCCGACAGCCTTCGCTGGATCTTCGGCGATGGCGGTACCGCCACCGGCAATCCTCTCACACGCAAGTTCACCAAAGTCGGCGTATTCGATGTTGAACTGCGTGCGTACAACCCGTGCGGGATGGTCGCTTCCGTCAAGCCGGCATACATCACGGTGGGCACCAAGCCGGAAGTGATCATCACCTCATCCTCCGATTCGTCATCGGCACCCAAGTGCATTCCCTATGAGGTCCGGCTTCACACGCTTAGCGATCAGCCTTTGAGCAATTGGGAATGGGATTTTGGCGACAGCGATACCACCGGTGCACATCTGTCGGATCCGGTCCATACATACACACGCACGGGGTCGTTCAGCGTGCGTTTGATCTCGACGTCAGACTGCGGCAGCGACACGACAATTCGGCGCGACTTCTTGAACATCCTGACGCGGCCCACAGCGCTGATGGACGCCAATCCCAAGGCGGTGTGCGCGTCCGGCCAGTCCGTCAATTTCACAGCGACCTACCAGGGCACGGTCGACTCCTCGCGCTGGCTGTTCGGCGATGGCGCGACCGCACCCGGCCCGAACACGAGCCATCTCTACCCCGGCGCCGGTGTCTACCAGCCGCTGTTGATCCTGTTCCATCCCTGCGCGACCGACACGCTGCCATTGAATGCGACGGTGGGCGTCGGGACTCCGCCGCAGGCATCGTTCTACGGTACGCCCAGGACTGGGTTTGAGCCAGTGGCCACCCAGTTCGCCGACAGCTCGCTAAACCTCCCGACATCGTGGCAGTGGGGGTTCGGCGATGGGGCAACCTCCACAGAGAAGAACCCGCTGCACACTTATGGCCCGGGAGACTGGGATGTTTCTCTGACCGCCTCCAATGTCTGCGGGACATCGCAAAGCGCGGTGTCGCAGTATGTCCGCGTCGGCGGTTTCCAGCCGTCGTTAGATTCGACGGGATCGAGCGGGGATACGATCCACTTCAACGTTTTGGTTGATTCGCTGGTCATGCGCTATGACCGCCCGATCACCCTGAATGCGTCTCTGGTTACTCCACCGCGCCGCGGGTCCGTGACATTCGTGTTCGGCGCCTCGACCGGCACGCCCAGTTTTGCGACGACGATGACCATGATCCCGAGTTTCGATCTGCCGTCGGGCGATTATGTGGTTCGGCTGTCGGCAATTGACCCGCGCATCACCAAGACGGCCGAGAGAACCATCCATTACATTGGTCATCAGTTCGTCGACATCACTCCGGAGTCGTTGGACTTCGGGAGGCAGATATTCGGCGGGCCGTATGGCAAGCATGCCTACGTGCACAACCGGGCGCCGGCAGGCAGCGGTTTTGCGCTGACATTTCTTGCCAGTGATTCGGGGGGCGGATATGATCCGGTGCTGACGCGTGACCGGATTCCTCTGCGGGGCAAGGGCACTCCGGATTTGATCCTCCCGCGTGTGGCCGCCACCGTGCCGGCGCTGCCGTTCGGCGAGGTTCGCATTGATTCCATGGTTCGATTCTTGTTTAGCGAAGCCGTAATCGCGCCGGGCGCCGATTCGGCAGTTACGGTCGCCGCCAAACGATTCCTGCAACCAGTCCCCGGGCATCTTGTCTACTCCAGCGGGTCACCGACTCGCCCGTTTACGTGGGTCGGATTTGCACCGGATTCCTGTGTCTGGTTCCCGGCGGATGACACACTGCGCTTCCGCATCCGCGCCACGATCACAGACACTTCGGAAAACAGGCTCGACGGGGACGCGGATGGAAACGATGAAGGATCGCCCGCCGACGATTACCTGTTTTCGGTGAGCACCGGTCCGGGAGTTCGTCCGGGTGACGCCGATCAGGATCGTCGTGTCGATGAGCGCGACATTCTTCCGTTGGCGCGGTTTTGGGGACTCACCGGCCCGTCCCGAAACAACCTCTGCGATGGATTTGTCGTACAGCCGGCATCCGCCTGGAATCCGCGTGCGGCCACGCATGCCGACGCCGATGGAAACGGCGTGATCGACTCGGCCGATATCTGTCCTATCGCCCAGTATTTCGATATGGTTGTCGCCGCGCCGAAACTGGAAGTTGAGAGCTGGATGAACGAAGCGCGGACCTGGGATAAGAGTATCGTGCGAGCGCTGCTCAACGGTTTGATCGATTGTCCAAGTCCCGGGCCGGGGCAGTCGGTATTGCACCGCTTCCTTGAGGATGTGCAATCCGAGTCGCCCGTTCCCGACGAATATTCTCTGGGGCAGAACTACCCGAATCCGTTCAATCCCTCGACGGTGATCGAGTATTCGCTGAAGTCGCGAGCCAAGGTTCGCCTGGAGATTTTCGATGTCACGGGTCGCCTGGTGACCGTGCTGGAAGACAGCGAACAATCGGCGGGACATCACACGCGCATCTGGGATGGCACCGACAACAAGAATCGCGCGCTGGCCTCCGGCATTTATTTCTATCGCCTGGTCACACCCGAGTTCCGCATGGCGCGGAAGATGGTGCTGATGAAGTAGGCAAGAATAGGTCCTATGGGTCCTACAGGTCCTATTCTTTTGACGCCGGTGGATCTTCTGTTTCGCAATCGTTTCAGGCTTACTGATGCCGCCTTTGTTGGGGAGCACAGTGGCTTGGTCGGACACGCCTGCCATCAATCCGGTGGACCGTATTCGCCTGGCGGAATCGTTTCGGCTGAATCGCGTGATGGGCGACCGATGCTGGCCGGGATGGACGGTGGGGCCGGATGCCGTCATCCTGGTTTATGATGCCGTAGAATTCCTGATCCGCCACCCCGAGCCCAGTTCGGATTTCCAATTGATTGGCTATGATGCCGATCTGGGAAGCAACATCTATTGGCGGCCGCGAACATTCGCCACCGATCTTCAGGCGACATTTCCCGCCGTCGGCGGAGTTGTCAGTGTCGTAATCGGGCGGGCGGAAGCCACTGCTGCGAAGACGTCTACGCCCTGGGTTGCGACTCTGGCCCACGAACACTTCCATCAGTGGCAAATGTCGCAGTCGTGGTACAACAATGCGGTCGACTCACTGGACTTGAAGGGCGGGGACAACACGGGGATGTGGATGCTCAACTACAATTTTCCGTATGACTCCACTCGCATCATCAGCAAATTCTCCGCGCTGCAACAACAACTCATCGAGATGCTCGACACGAAGAAGCCCGAATCCCTGCGGGCGCGTCTGCAGACCTACCTCGCCGATCGGGCGCAGTTCCTCAACGATATCGGTGCTGGGCCAGCGCGCTATTTCTCGTTCCAGATCTGGCAGGAGGGAATCGCGCGCTATGTCGAAATACGCGCCGCACAACTCGTCGCCAAGCGAGTCAAGCTCAGCAATGCCTTCCGCAGTCTGACCGACTACGAGCCTTTCGATTCCGTCGCCCAGCGACTCCGCGAGGCTGTCCTCAATGAGCTTTCCACGCTCAAACTCAACTCAGACCGTCGTGTCTGCTTCTACGCCTGCGGCGCCGCCGAAGGCATGATCCTCGACCGTCTGCTTCCCAACTGGCCCGTGCTTTATGCGCAGCAGCGATTCCACGTCGAGCGCTTGCTGGAAATCGCGCTGACGTCGCAGTAGACTAAGCAGTCTTCATGGTGGCACGGGCATCCCGCCCGTGGCCCCAGGTCAGTGCGATTAATTGGTAAGGGAGCGCAGTGTCGGGTGCCACGGACAAGGGGATTCTCCGGCTCTATGGAGAATCCCCTTGTCCGTGTCCTTTTGGTTCATCGCAAGAAAAGCGCGAATAATCACGTCCCACTTAGCAACACCATCCGGATATCCTCAGCGGATCCTGCCACAACCTCCGCCGGCCCAAAATCCATCCCCCGCGTAGTCGAATTCGGAAACGCGATCACCTTCATCCCCGCGGTTTTGGCAGCGCGCACACCGACGTCGGTGTCCTCAATTGCAATACAGCGGGCGGGATCGACGGCCAGACGCCGCGCGGCTTCGAGGTAGATGTCCGGAGCCGGCTTCGGCGTATGAATATCGTCGCCCGTAACCACGACCTCAAACAGGTGTCGGATATTCCCGGCTTTCAATGTCGGCTCGACAATCCGGGTCAAACCTGAGGTCGCCACGCCCAGCCGGCATCCCGAGTTCGACAGGTCGGCAATCAGATCGCGAATTCCATCACGCCAGGGGAGACCGTCCCGTTCCAGGAGGTCCATGTAAAGCGCCTTGCGCCGGGAAATGATCTCTTCGAGCGGTGGCTGGAGCTGGTGACGAGCCTTCAAAGTCTCGAACATGAACCGGTCGGTCGACCCCAGGAACTCGGTATTGGCCGATTCGGGGAAGGGAATCCCGAATTCGTCCTCAAAGAGACGCCGGGTCGATTCATAATGGACCGGCTCCGAATCGATCAGAACCCCGTCCATATCGAATATGACGGCCTTGAAAATGATTGGTCCAATAGGTCCTATTGGTCCGATATGCCTAGCTTGCTCCAACTCGTTGTTCCGCAATGCTTTATGTTTCCGCCTTCGCCCCACGCCGTCACCGGCCCAAGAACGCGGTTCTTGGGCCTTTTTTCAAGTCAGATTTGGTATTCCATTGACAGGCCTTGGCCGTACGTAATTACTTAACCATTAGGATGGGGGTTTACACCCCGGAGGGGAGGGCCGCCATCCATCGTGAAACGGATGTTGAGTATTGGGATGGGTTGAACACTTTTACCGGGGAGTCACCCTTACGGGAAGGATGTGAATTCATAAATGACCGGCGTTCGCGTACGCGACGACGAGAGTTTCGAAAAGGCGCTGAAGCGCTTCAACAAATCGTGTGAAAAAGCGGGTATTCTATCGGACATCAAGAAGCACCAGTACTTTGAGAAACCGTCCGATCGCAAGAAACGGAAATTGAATCAGGCCAGACGGCGCAGTCGCAAGAGATATACGACCGATTGATGGACACCGACCTGACCACCCGCATCACCACGGACATGACCGCTGCGATGAAAAGTCGCAACGCGCTCCGTACCGAAGTGTTGCGCGGGCTCAAGTCGGAAATGAAGTATCGGCAGATTGAGCTGGGGCACCCATTGGATGAGGCCGAATGTCAGGCGGTTCTGCGTTCGGCCCAGAAAAAGCGCCGGGATGCCATCGAGCTCTACCAGAAAGGCGGCCGCGAGGACCTCTGGCGGAAAGAGGAATCCGAACTGGCCATCATCAGCGAATATCTTCCCGCCGCGATGGGGGATGACGAGCTGAAGGGGATTGTCGATACGGTAATTGGGGAAACACGCGCCTCGGCGCCCGGGGATTTGGGACGGGTGATGAAGGCGGTGATGGGGAAAGTGGCCGGACGCGCGGATGGGAATCGCGTGCGTCAGGCGGTGGCCGAACGGCTCAACAGCATGGCCGCCAGTTCGTAGATTCCCGCAACGTTAGACCGGCACCGACGGTTCGGCAAGGGGCAGGTTCCGCGAGACTTTCGCGGAACGAATCCGACGGTGGTCAACTCGACGCATCGTACCCCTTGCTCCTCCGGCGTCCAAAAAGGGGAGGGCAGGATGAACTTCTTGGACCTGTTGCTACTGGTCGGCGTAGGTGCATGCGCCGTCTGGGGGGCAAAACGCGGCTTCATCCGCATGATCATGATCACCCTCGGTCTCATGGGGGCGATCGTCATCGCGGTCCACTACAATGACGCATTCACGCGCGAGCTGTCGGGCTTCGTGCGCGCCTCACCGCTCTGGGTCACGATGATCGCCTTTGTCCTGTCGTCGATGATCCTGTTCGCACTGTTCCGCCTCGGGGCGATGCTCTTCTGGCGCGTGGCGAATCTCCAAAAGCTCGGCAAGACCGACCAGTTTGGCGGTGCGCTCATCGGGCTGATCTTCGGCTGGATCATGATGGGATATGTGATTTTCCTCATGGTCTTCCTGCCGCTGCCCGCAGGATTCCAGACCAAGGTTGAGGAGTCTGTCTTCGCCTTGCGCATGGGATCATCGGTGCCGCTCCTGTACGAATCCACCGAGCGCTTCCATCCGTCGCAGCCGGATTTCATGGGCAAGATGGAGGAGACGCTGCAGGGAGCGATGCTCTACGCCAAAGCGCCGAAATCGCAGATGAGCAAGAAACGCCACATCACGGCCATCGACGAAGCGCGTGTCTCCGACTTCCTCGACCGGCTCGACCGATATTTCATTGCCAGTTCGTAGTACCTCTTCCACCGACAACTCGCGCAGCACATCATAGCCCCCGGCAACGGGGGCTTTCTGTTGATTGACAGGCCATTCTGGAATAATGATATTCTCGATATCGTCATGGAACAGGATGGGAAATATGGGAAGAATGGGAGTGATGGGAAGAATGATTCCCATTCTTCCCATAATTCCCATCCCCCGGAACGCCTCCTCCCCCCGAGGGGTGACTACCGCACCCTGCTCTCCTTCCAGAAGGCCGAGGTCGTCTACGACATCACCTTCCGATTCGCCCACAAGTTCCTGACCAAAGGCGACCGCACGATCGACCAGATGATCCAGTCGGCGCGATCCGGGAATAAGAACATCCTGGAGGACAGCAAAGCCGGCTTGACGTCGAAGGAAACGGAAATCAAGCTAACCAACGTCGCGCGAGCGAGCTTGGAGGAACTACTGGACGACTACCGGGACTTCCTGCGTGCTCGCGACCTGAAGACTTGGGCGAAGGATTCGAAAGAAGCGCAGTTCGTTCGCAGGCTGGGGCCGCAATCCTCGCAAACATACGAGATCGACCGCGAATTCGTGGAGACACGCCCGCCCGAAGTCATCGCCAATATTGCCCTCTGCCTGATCCACCAAACCAACTATCTGCTGGACCAGCAACTACACCGACTGGAAAAGGACTTCGTCGTACAAGGTGGCCTCCGCGAACGCATGACCCGCGTCCGCCTCCAGCACCGCAGCAGCCAAGCATGATTCGCATACTTCCCATCACTCCCATCCTTCGCGGCCTTTGCCTTCGCAACACCCTGAATGCCCTCGCTGTGGTCGTCGCCGTGCTCGCGCTTCAGCTTGACGGCTGCACGCTCATCGGCTTCGGCATCGGTCTGCACCACGATGCCCACAAACCCAAGGCCGGACCGATTTCTGGGGAGAACTGGAGCACAATCCCCATCGGCGCGAGGGTCATTGTCCAGTTCACTGATGGCACGCAAATGAAAGGGCTGTTCTTCGGCAGCGACCGGCTCAGCAGGGCCGGATATGATTCCGCCGATGTCCTCTGGCGCGCAAAGTATGCCCAG
>JACRMA010000099.1:12832-16869 GCA_016235085.1 Candidatus Zixiibacteriota bacterium | reverse complement strand
CGTCGCGCCAGGCGGGATTCCCTCTCTGACTGTGTTGACTCTCGAGACCAAGACATCACTGGAGTATATTCCCGCGAACCGCATTGCCGGCATCTCTTATCCCAGCAAACACGGCGCGCTGATCGGTCTCGGCATCGGCTTTGGAATCGACCTTGCATGTCTCGCGCTCTCATTTTTGTTCATGAAGCTGCTCGAGGATTCCTGGGGGGATGAATCCTGGGGAATCTGAGTCCTCGTGAGGGCAGTGTCTGATGCGTTTCAACGCGCAACTACGCAAAGCATTCAATTGACATCATGCCTTCGGCGCTGCAAATTTCGCTGACACAGGTGTCGGCCCATTTATGCCGGGCCGGGCGAATTCCAACACGGAGGGGTTTGGCGATGAAAAAGGCAATCATGCTCATGGTATTGTTATTGTGTTTCAGCGCCGCGATTCATGAGAGTGCGATTGCCGCGCCGATGCACGCCAACCAGGAATCCGCGCTGTTGCAGAAGTGCCTGCAGTATCAAAGAGTGCTGACCACCCGGGCGGACTGCCTGCCCTCACAACGTACGTTGCTGGCGTTGACACTCGCCGCCGCTGAGGTCGCACCGGTTGACCCGGCGGAATACCTGCAGGTGTACGAGCAAGCCGGGATACTCGTCTTCTACCGGAGAACCTCAGACACGGCGTTCACCTGGAGCGGGACGGAGTGGGCAAACGACCATCGAACCACCTATACCTACGCGGGTGGCAGCCGCGTTTCTGATCAGATCAGCCAGACGTGGAGCGGCACACAGTGGGACAACACCTCCAGGTTGACGTTCACGTATGACGGCAGCAGCCGGCTGAGCACGATGACCTCCCAGACCTGGGTGTCGAGCGCCTGGGCGAATCAAACTCAGAGCACGTACACGTATGACGGAAGTGGGAACGCCATAGAGCTGCTGACCCAGCAGTGGCAGACCAGCGCCTGGGTGAACTTCGCGAAGACGACGATGACCTATTCCGGCGGTCGAATTGCCACGTCCACGTCGCAGTCGTGGGTTTCCTCCGCCTGGGTGAATGCGAGCAAGACCACCTTCACGTATAATGTCGGCGGATTCTTGATCGAAACGCTGATGCAAAACTGGCAGAGTTCCAGTTGGGTCAACAGTATGCGGTTCACGTCCACGTTCGACCTCGCTGGATATGAGACGCAGTCAGTCACGCAAATGTGGTCGGGAAGTGACTGGACCAACACTTACAAGAACGACTACTCCTACGACGGCGACGACAATGAAATACTCGACGTTCGCTCGATGTGGGCCGGGTCGCTGTGGATGGCCACCGACGCGGACACGTCCAAATACACGACCGGCACCCTGGTCGAAGAAGTTTCCTATGGCATCCTGACCAACATGCTGCACAGCACCCAGTACACCTATGACGCATCGGCGAATCTCATTGAGGATATCACCAAGAGTTCACCAGTGGGTGGTGATTGGACGAATGAAAGCCGCGATGTCTACGTCTACGAATCGTACCTCGATGTCACCGAGATGGCGGCGTCGAAAATTCCCGACGGATTCGAGGTCCAAAACTACCCAAATCCGTTCAATGCAGGAACGGTCATCACCTACTCGCTGAAGAAAGACGCTCACGTCCGCGTGGCAATCTGCAATGTGCTGGGGCAAACCGTGGCAACCGTGGTTGATGCCGACCAGACCCTGGGAGTCCACCGCGTCGTCTGGAATGGCTTGGACGACCGCGGCGGGCAAGTTGCCAGCGGGATCTACCTGTTCCGTGTCCAAGCCGGCGAGGCGAGCCAGGTTAGAAAGATGGTTCTGTTGAGATGATTGGGGCCGGCACCGTCGGCGCCGCATCGCTCAAACGATCAGATTGCCTCATTTCAAGGCCGGTGATTGCCTCACCGGCCTTTCCTGCTATATTCCACCCATGAGCGTTTCGTCCATTGCGACATCGCAGGTGCAGTCGATCCTGGAATTCGACAAGATCGTGAATGCAACGATCGGGCTGTGCCTCACACCCATGGGGCCTGGCCGCATCACAGACTGGCAGCCGACTGATGACGTCCCGCTTCTGGATCGGCGGCGGGAGGAAGTCACCGAGATGCTGGCCGTTCTGCGGTCGGCCGGATTCCCGCTGGTACGTGTGCCTGATATCCGTGCGCACATTGAAAAGTCCGGACTCGAGGGTTCATTTCTCGAACCGGCGGCGTTTCTCGAAGTCGGTGATTTCCTGGCGGCGGTGGATGGGCTGTTGAAATTCTCCAAGGTTTCGACCGAGGCGTTCCCGCGTCTCGAGGCGTACCTCGAAGGACTCTCAGAGGTGTATCCGTTGCGTGCCGCGATCGCGCGCAGCATCACGCCCGAGGGTGACGTCAATGACCAGGCGTCGCCCGAGCTGGCGCGCCTTCGGCGGGAGAAACGCGGCGCCCGTGATGCGATTGTCGTGCGCCTCGAACGAATTCTCGCCAAGCGGCCCAGTTCCGATCCGAGCCGCATGGATGATCTGGTGACGTTGCGCAATGACCGTTTCGTCATTCCCATGCGCGAAGGCGATCCAGCGGCCAACGATGGCGTCATTCAGGATCGTTCGTCGTCCGGCATGACGATCTTTGTCGAACCCATGTCGGTGGTCGAACTGAACAACCGGTTGCGGCGGATCGGCATGGAGGAATCGCGAGAAGTCGAACGGATTTTGCGCGAACTCACCGATTTGGTGCGTGAGAATCGGTATGCGCTCTCCGACGATGTTGCCATCGTCGGTGACCTTGATGCAATCCATTCGGTTGCCAGATTTGGCATTCAAACCAATGGCACCGTGGCGGCACGTCTCGATGGGGCCGAGCTTAATCTCGTCGAAGCGCGCCATCCGTTGCTCGTTCTCAAGTCGCGCAAATCATCCGACGGGTCCCCCGCGTTCACCGTCGTGCCGATGACGGTCGCCCTCGGCAACTCGGTGACAACCATCATCGTGACCGGCCCCAACACCGGAGGCAAGACCGTCGCGTTGAAAACGGTCGGACTGCTGACGCTCATGGCCCAGGCGGGCTGGCCGGTGCCGGCGCACCCGACAACGAAGATCGGAGTCTTCGGACACGTCTTTGCCGATATCGGCGACGAACAATCGATTGAATCTTCCCTCTCGACATTTTCTTCGCATCTGACGCGCATCAACGATGCCATGTCGTTTGCCGATGATCATTCGCTGGTGCTCCTCGATGAACTCGGGGCGGGCACCGATCCCAAAGAGGGCGGTGCTCTCGGTGAGGCGATCATCGGTGTTTTGACCGACCGTGGAACCCGGCTGGTCGTGACCACGCACCACACCGCGCTCAAGACACTGGCGCAGCATGACACGCGCATTGAAAACGCCGCAGTCCTGTTCGATCCCAAGACGCTGTCACCGACCTACCATTTCCGCCTCGGCCTGCCCGGGGGATCGTATGCGATCGACATTGCCCGCCGGCTGGGCCTGCCCGAATCGGTGACGCGCCGTGCCGACGCGCTGGTCGACGAGCAGGAGAAGGATCTGTCGCGCCTGTTGCTCGAATTGGACGAACGGCTGGAGGCAGTGCGCAAGAGCCAGGAGGACGCCGAGAATCGCCAGCATGCCGCCGAGGCTCTGGAGGACTTATTCCGCGCCCGCCTTGCGAAACTTGAGCAGCTCGAATCCAAACGCAAATCGGAGGCGCTGGCCCAGGCAGAGGAAATCGTCAAGTCGACCCGCCAGGAGATGGAGCGGCTCGTTCGCGAGATTCGCGAATCCCAGGCCGAACGCCAGCGCGTCAAGGAATCACATCACGCCATCGACGAACGCCTGCAGGACATCAAGAAGCAGCAGGCGGTTATCAAGCCGGCGAAGCCACCACGCGAGCCGAGCCCGTTGGCAGTAGGGGACCGTGTCTGGATCGAGGCGTTCAAGCGCGAGGGCGAGGTCCTGTCGATTGACGAACGGCGCGACCAGGTAAAGGTCCAGTTGGGCGATTTCATTTACACCATCGATCGCACCGCCGCCGAACGCGTCGCCTCAGAGGATTCCACCGACCGTT
>JACRMA010000099.1:0-12813 GCA_016235085.1 Candidatus Zixiibacteriota bacterium | reverse complement strand
CGGGAGGCTACATCAACCTATCCAGTGCGGTCGGTCCGGAAGTGTCCCTGCGCGGCCTCTCTGCGGAGGATGCGCTTGAGATGCTCGACCGTTATCTCGATGAAGCGCGCCTCGCCGGCTGGCAGGAGGTCCGCATTGTGCACGGCAAGGGAGAGGGTATTCTGCGAAGGGCCGTCGGCGAATTCCTCAGCAAAGATAAACGCGTGATGTCCAAACGCCTCGGCCAATGGAACGAAGGCGCCGACGGTGTCCCCATCGCCTCCCTTCGCCCGGAGTAAGGTCCACCTCGTCCATTTGGTCCACTTCGTCCATGCCCGACGACGCCCTCAAAGAACAAGTCAAGGAAGCCACCGACATCGTGGCGGTGATCGGCCAGTTTATCACGCTCCGGAAACGCGGCAACAATCACATCGGCTTGTGCCCGTTTCACACCGAGAAGACCCCGTCATTTAATGTCCACGGTGATCGCGGGTTCTTCCACTGCTTCGGGTGCGGCAAAGGCGGCGACGTCTTCACCTTCCTCATGGAACATGAGGGATGGACATTTCCCGAGGCGCTCAAGTACTGCGCGGACCGCGCGGGTATCCGGCTCCCGGAGCGCTCGCATGACGATGACGCGCAGGGGAAACGCCGCCAGGAAGTCTACGATGCACTCGCGCTCGCCGATGAAGTCTATCGACGCGCCCTCTTTGCCACATCGGGTAAGGTGGCGTTGGATTATCTGAAGAATCGCGGCTTCAAAGAGGAAACACTGCGGCGCATCGGAATCGGCTACGCTCCGCCGCCCTTCGATACGCTGACGAAGACCGCCCGCGCCCGCGGCCTCAGAACTCAACCGTTTCTGTCCGCGGGACTGATGCTGGAATCAAAACAGGGTGATCAGCCGTATGACAGATTCCGCCACCGGGTGACGTTCCCCATTCACAACTTGTCGGGGAAGGTGGTGGGTTTCGGCGCCCGCACCATCTCTCCCGATGACCAGCCCAAATACCTGAATTCCCCGGAAACCGAGGTCTACCACAAAGGCCGGATTCTCTACGGCCTGTGGACCGCCCGCGAGGCGATTCGCAAGGCCGATCGCGCGTTTGTCGTGGAGGGGTATCTCGACTGGCTGACGATGGTCGAATTCGGTGTTGACAACGTCGTCGCCGTCTCCGGAACCGCATTCACGATCGACCAGGCGGCGCTCCTCGGACGCTTCTGCAAACGCATGACGCTGATCTTCGATGCGGATTCGGCCGGACAGCGCGCCACGCTGCGTGGGATTGATATCGCTTTCAACGCCGGTATCGGTGTCGATCTGGCGGTCCTCCCCGCCGGCGATGACCCGGACACCTACCTGCGCCGCGAGGGCAGGGCCCGGTTCGATGAGCTCGTCGCCAAAGCTCCCGGAATCATCGAGTATCGTGTGAACATGGCAAGATCCGGCTCCGCCCCATTCGATTTCCTGGCCAAAGAACGGCTTGCCAAAGAATTCGTGGAGCTGGCAAACAAGATTCAGGATCAAACTCGGAGGACGGCGTTTCTCTCCGAAGTTGCCGAAAGAATCGGTTTGCCCCAAGGTCAATTGAAAGTAGAGACTCCTGCCATAAGGCCAACCGCACCAGTGCCCCGGGCTCGCCAATCCGCGTATGACGGGTCTCGTCAGTTGCAGGAAGCACAACTCCTACGTCTCATTGTCGAAGACAGGGATTGTGCACTTACAGCCAAGAATGAACTACTCTCCTCAGACTTCATGTTTCGCATCCACAGACCCATGTTTGATTCACTAATTCGAAGTGTGGATCGTGGTGAGGTGAAGGCTTCACCGACAGAACTAGGAACCAGCCCAGAGGAGGTGGCGGAATGGGCGCGGATCCTGGTGCTCCCAATGGACATAAACGCGGCACGCGCAGGCTTCATCAAAACGGTTCGTTCACTGATCGCGCGCCGTGTTAGGACGCGACAAGGAAGCGATTACAAGCGACAATTCGACGATGGGGGAATCGATGCGGAAGCGCGGGCACGTCTACTTGGCGAGCATGGTCAACAACTCAGATCGAGCTTCGCGGATAATCGAAAACCGAAACCTAGTACGTCAGAGCCCGAGGAACCGGATACCGCGGACTAGGAGGTGGCCAGTCATCGCCTTGAGGCTTGGGTCTGCCTCAGGGCGCGCACCACTCATTTCTCCTACTTAGTCGCTTCGGCTCCGCGCAACTCCCGCAGCCCTGTCCCACAAATCCTATTGCCCCCGCATCCCCTCTGGGGTTGCTTGGGGATGTGCACGAACGTGGACCATTGATCGCAGTATGTGGGGCCGCCTCCCCGGATGACCAGACTCTGGCGCTGGCCGATGCGGTCGGGTACGAGATTGCCAAGGCGGGAGGTATTCTGGTCTGTGGCGGACTCGGTGGAGTGATGGAGAGCGCCTGTTCGGGAGCGAAACGGGGTGGTGGCCTGACCATAGGAATTGTTCCAGGTCCTCACATCTCCGCCGCGAATCCCTTCGTCGATGTCCCGATTGCCAGCGGCATGGCTGATGGACGCAACGCGATTATCACGCACACGGCCGAAGCGGTCATCGCTCTACGCGGCTCATATGGCACCCTCTCAGAAGTGGCCCTGGCGCTCAAGATGGGCAAGCCGGTCTGCACGGTTGGTGATTGGTGTCCGATCGATCATGTGACCGCTTATCAAACGCCTCAGGATGCCGTTGCCGGTACGCTGGCGCTCCTGCGCGCTCGGAGCAGAGGCCGGGGATAGAGTCATGAAGCGCGTTCGCATCCGTGTGACAGGAGTTGTTCAGGGAGTCGGTTTTCGATATTATGTCGTCCGCCGGGCGCGTGAATTCGGCCTTTCGGGGTGGACGCGGAATAACCCGGATGGGTCGGTGGAAATCGAGGCAGTGGGCAACGAGAGAACCTTGAAGGGATTCGTTGAGGAAGTACGCATCGGACCACCCGGCGCTCATATCGCCGGTCTCACGGTGGAACAATTCAACGACGATCCGGGCTACGACGGATTCGAAATCCGCTTCTGATGCGGGGCGATTAGCGAGAGGACATTATGTCATTCGACTCTTTGAAGAAGAAAATCCGCGACGTTCGCGACTACCCCAAGCCGGGAATCGTCTTCCGCGATATCACAACCCTGCTCAAGGACCGGGGCGCATTTCGCGAGGTTCTCAATATTCTCGTGGAACGCTATCGTGACCGGCCGATCGATCTGATTGCCGGTATTGAAGCGCGCGGATTCATCTTCGGCGGAGCGCTCGCCAGCGACCTCAACGTCGGCTTTGTGCCCATGCGTAAACCCGGCAAACTCCCGGCCCCCACGATGACCGAGACGTATGCACTCGAATACGGCGAGGATAAGATCCAGATGCACGTCGATGCCGTGGCACCCGGCCAGAAAGTGCTGTTGATCGACGATCTGATCGCAACCGGCGGCACCTTGGCGGCTGCGGCCCGCCTGGTGGAGAAAGCCAAAGGCGAAGTTTTCGGTATCGGCTGCGTGATCGAGCTGGCGTTCTTGAACGGACGCGAAAAGTTGAAACCGTACGACGTGTTTTCGGTGCTCACGTACGATTCGGAATGACAGTATCAAAGTTGGCAGGAATGCTGCCTATTGCCCCCGTAGCTCAGTAATGGATAGAGCAGCGGTTTCCTAAACCGCGTGTCGGCGGTTCGATCCCGCCCGGGGGTATTTTTGTGAGATTAAACCTAGGCTGACGCCGGCCCATCCGGGCCAGGCACAGCCCCGGAACATCCCCACGCGGCCACGTAGCAGACCGCCCCGATCACGATCACGACGCTGTATCCCCAAATCATCGCCAGACAAATCGCGGCCACCGACCCCAGCACCGAGGCCGCGCAATTCAAGCCCCACGCCCAGGGGATGACCGGCCGGTTCACCTGATCGAGCCGCTTCAATCCGAGAGGGAATGGCTGCCCCAGGAGAAATCCCAACGGGGCCAGAGCGATCAGGCTGACCGCGACTCTGACCGGCAGGGGAGAGGCCAGTGTTGCCTGGAAGATGATAGGCAGAAGCAACAGCTCGACAATCGAAAGTCCCAGAATCCCGTTGAACAACCAGCGCTGGTGACGCGCAGCCGATTTCAAATTCACGCTCTGGGTATAGAGCGACCCGGCGCCGGCGCTCACCAACAGCGACGCCAGCACGACGACCAGAGCATAAATGGGATGGCCGAGGTACAGCACGAATTTCTGCATCAGTGCTATCTCGATCAGAATGAAGCCAAGACCGATCGCGACGAAATAGCTTAAGTCACGGAATCCGCCTTTTGTGCCCCGAACAACTCGTCCCTGCTTCGAAAACACGAGCGGTCCAATGAAGAAGATCACAACCAGAACCAGCGAGATGATCGCGACCGCGAGCAGATTGAGAATTCCCAGATTGTTCTTCCGTGATTCCGGCTCCAGCGTCATGATTCTTCCGAGTTGAGCGGCGCGGACCACGTTGAAGAAGAAGGGACGGTCGTCGGTGGTCGGTGCAATCGCGTACTCGTATGCGGATGTGAACTGGTCGGTACTTCCCGTCTGGGCGCAGGCATCAAAGGCATTCCCGCTCTTCTCGAATGGTGAGTAGACCATCCGGCCCGAGCCCATGGCGACGCGGCTCTTGATCACATCCATATCGCGGGTTGTCAACGCCGATCGCTTGAACATGAAACTGGCCAGTTCAAGTTGCGTGCCGGGCAGCGTGACCGCCGCGATGGCGATGTGTTGCGCAGGGTCCGTGATGCCCAGGCGCTGCGCCGCGGCCAATGCCGTCGTCATCAGTCGCAGGGTTTCGCGCGGCTTGGCAAAGATCCACCGCGTGACCGCCAGCACCCCATTGTCGGTCAGATGATTGATGTAGTCACAAAACGCTTCCGTCGTGTAGAGATGATTCTCGCTTAAGCTGAATGCCCCCGCCGCGCTCGCAGCCCAGGTATCGACAAGGGTCAATTGAATCAGATCGTAGCGGGAATCGGAACGGCGGACGAAGGACCGTCCCTCGTCCACGATCAGACTCACGTCGGGCCGCTGATACAGTCCGCCCGAGAAATCACGGTAACGTTCCGACATGATCTCGTGGGAGATAATGGGGTTCAGTTCAACCGCGTCCACATGCCGTGCGCCCCACGCCAGCGCGAAGTTGACATCCATACCGCCGCCGGGTCCAATCACCAGCACCCGTCCAGAATCGGTCAGCGCGTTGGGAATCGACGACGCCCAGCCCGGTGCGACCGCATCGCGTAGCTGCTGCGCACCAATCTGGCGCAACGGATCGCGCAGAATGTATGTCCCAGCATCACCGTCGATCTCAATTAAGGCCATATCCGCCTGGCCAGGGACTTTGCTGACCGTGATAAACGACAGCGCGTTCCACTTCTCGAAAACCGTCTCTCTGCGGACTTGACCCTTCAGATAGCGAAGCGGCAGCACATGAAGAGTCGCATCGGCCACGAGAGCGAGAACGGTGCAAGTGACCGCCACCCAGGCGCCCCAGCGCACTCGGGACTTCAGGGGAGTGGCAACAATGACCGCTGCCCCTGCGAAAAGTACGGAGGCCGCCAGGCAGGCATCGACCCCGCCGAGGAGATTTAGGATCGGGACCGTGGCCAGCGCTCCGATCGCGGCGCCCGTCAGATCCCAGGCATACAGCCGAGAGGCGTCCGCCGAGCGGAAGTACAAGATCATCGAAATTGCCAGCCCCGCGCTGAAGAACGGAATCAAAAGCAGCAGGTAGATTCCAAACAGGTGCCG
Organism: Candidatus Zixiibacteriota bacterium; assembly: GCA_016235085.1. Lineage (GTDB taxonomy): Bacteria > Zixibacteria > MSB-5A5 > WJJR01 > WJJR01 > JACRMA01. The sequence continues at coordinate 7,060 of JACRMA010000099.1, read as the reverse complement.
GATATTCGCCAGCGAGTACTCCAGCGAGATTGGTATTCGCAGTGCCAGCGCAATTGCCAGCACGGTTCCGGCACCGGCAGCGATACAGCTCAACGCCAGATATCGATTCAGCCCCGTCTCCGGCAGCCGCGCTTTATAGCTGAACAGGAACAATCCGGAAGCGCCGAGTCCAAACATGGCCAGCGAGATCGCCATGAACCCGAAGTGATAGAACATCAACGCCGAGAACAAGCGCGTGACGGAGAGCTCCAGGAGGAGGACCCCCGCCGACAGCAAGCAGATCGCGATTCGGTATGAGCTGCCGCTGCCGTGTGATGACGATGTGCTCTGGTGTCGTTGGGTCACTGCGGCCGGCCTCTTTGGCCTGTCTTCTTCAGTCCCACATTTTCGTCGTGCGCACACGTGGGTGAAGGTACAAACCAGTCAAATGCAAAATACTCTGACACAAGGTGGGGCGGCAACCGCATTTGGCGCGGCCCACCCACGCACTTCGATCATGTGATCGGGGTCGTTTCCCCGGCGAATGTGCCAAGAAATCCCACGTTCAGGCTTGACAACTCATTCGTAATCGCGATCTTAGATCAGTCGTGTTGAACGTACCACCGGCTGAATGTACGAGGCGTTAGGGAATGACCACGGTCGGCTCCACGATCCAAATCCGGAGGGGATGAATATGGGACGGCATGTGTTGCGAGCGGTGCTGACGCTGGCAGTGCTCGGTTGCGCTACGGTTGCGGCATGGGGTGTCAATAGCATTGAAATTGAGAGCAAGACAGTCAACAAAGGGCAGACCGGCGTCACCATCTCCATCAAGCTGACGAACGACGTCATCGTCCGCAACATCGTCCTTCCGATCGGACTGCGCTCGATCACGCCGGGCGCGTTCATCACATTCCTGCAGCCGGTTTATGGGGATCGCTTGCCGACGGAGTCGGGATCCCCGATCGCCGAGATTATCATCACCAATCAGTACGCGGATGAAAACGGAAACTGCAAGACAGCCCAGCCCGGCGGATTCGGCACAATCACCTACTCCGATGGCGGGGGTCATCCCGTGGCGGCGGCCCCGGAGGGTATCCTGTTCGTACGTGGCAAAATTCTTGGCGCAACCCTGCCACCCGGTACCGACGTTACCGGGTCGCTGAGCCTGCTGGTTGACGTGACCACCAACCAGGGCCTGTTCGAGATCGATACGACATGTTCAGACCCGGCCAACCACAGCGTATTTGTGCAGGACGGAACCAACGCCAAGATCATCCCGACCCTGACCAAGGGGACGATCACCATTGGCCATCCGCCAGTCGCGCGTGACACCTCATGGACTACGCCCGAGGATGTGCCCAAAAACGTCAGCTATCTACCGGCCTCCGATCCCGACGTGGACGCCCTAACGTTTTCCATTATCACTCCGCCGCAACATGGTGTGGCTAATGGGTTTAATCCGAACACCGGAGCCTTCACCTACGTGCCCGATCCGAACTATCACGGGCCAGATTCGCTGGAGTTCCAGGCAACCGATGGCGGGTTCATTTCTAATGTCGCCAAGGTCCGCATCACGGTGAGTTCGGTTAACGATCCGCCGGTCGCACGCGATACCATCATCTTGACCAATGAGGATACGCCGGCGCTGGGCCAGCTCCAGGCGTTTGACGTCGATGGCGACGCTCTGACCTTTTCGAAACTGACTGGACCGTTCCATGGCGTCTTCTCAGGCTTCAATGCCTCCACCGGGACATTCCTGTACACACCGGCCGCGAATTACTCAGGGCCTGATTCGATTACCTACAGGGCTCGCGACGCGGTCGCCAACTCCAACACCGCGACCGTCCGCATCACGGTAGCTGTGGTTAATGACCCGCCGGTGGCGCGCGACACCTCGGTGAACTTGTCCAAGAATGCTACGGCGGCGCTCCGGTTCCATTCGTACGATGTTGACGGCGGCCCTCCCACATATTCCAACATCGCTGGCCCGTTCAATGGGACATTCTCAGGATTCGACCCGTCGACGGGTATGTTCACGTACCAGGCCGGCACGGATTACACGGGCCGCGACTCGATCATGTTCCAGGTGAATGACGGTCTGGACAATTCTAATGTCGGGACCGTGCGCATCCTGATCTCCGAGGTTGTGTGTAATTGTCCGTTCAATGGCGATCCGACCATGGACGGTGTGACGGATGTTTTCGATCTCCTCTATGAAATCGAGGTCATATTTGAGGCCAATCCGTACCCGGTGATTCCTCCGTGTAAGCGCTCGTATGTGGAGATGAATTGCGACTGCGTCTTGGACGTCTTCGACGTCATTTACCTCATTGACTTTCTCTTTTCCAATGGCCAGCCACCGTGTGATCTCTGCGACGCTGTCTGCCAATAGGCCAGTGGCTGTTTGATGATTGGACCTCCCGCCCCGTTTCACGGGTGCGGGAGGTCTTTTTTGGGGGACCAGTCTGCCCGCTGCCTGGGCATCAATCCGCCCATTTCCATGCCCTCACTCCGAAGTTCCTGACAAGGGACTGGAGAAGACTCCCTTTGGCCGGGAATACCATGGACTGTAATGGGTAATACACCGTGAGGCCATGGGTACGCCCGGGCCGGAATGGACGACAGCAAAAGGGAAGAATCAGTTGACAATTGGCAGGCGTTGAGGTAAAATTTTGGCTTCGTTTCCGTCGCCGGCAGCGACGGGACGGGTCGGGTGGCCTTGGGGGTTCTCAGCCGGGGGCACCAGGCGCGAGTCAAAGCGGAATGAACTCAGGGAAGGACGGACACCGATGAAGAAACAGTGGCTGGTTACAATTCTGGCTGGAATCGCCATCGCTTTGTGTCTCATGACTCCTGTGGCCGAGGCGCAGGGCTTGGTCGGCAATACGTTTCAGAATTGGAACCTGCTGCCCGGAGGGGCTCGGGCACGGGGCATGGGCGGGGCCTTCCTCGGCGTTTCCAATGACGCCACCGCGGCCACGTGGAATCCTGCCGGCTTAATCTACAATGAAGGCGTATCGCTGACCGCGAATTACAGCCTGTCTCGCGTGGGCCTCGATCTTAACAGAACGGCGCCTGGTCAGGGGCTGCAGCCGCGGTCGCAGGACGCGAACCTATCCAATCTCTCGGCGGCCGCCTTTCTGGCGCCCTTGACTCTGCAGGAGCATGAATTCGTCCTATCGGTCTACTACGATCGCGTTCAGGACCTTTTCGCCAGGGGTGAGTTTGTGACCGATCAGCCCAGTGGCGATTTGGGTACGAGCACACCGTTCGTGGCGGATTTTGACATGACGGGGAATCTGGCGATGGTCGGACTCGGATTCGGCACCGTCCTCAAAGGCGCGCTCACGGGCGGCTTCACGCTGAATCTGGCGACCGGTGACGGCAGTGAGCGCCATCGCGAGCATATTGACTACAGTGCATTCACGGGCGCTGAGTACGATTCCATAAACTGGACCGACAAATCGAATCTGGATTACTCCGGCCTCAACGTGAAGCTCGGATTGCTCTACAAAAAAGAGCAGTGGACCGCTGCGATGATCTTCGTGCCGAGTTGGACCCTGACCCAGACGCTTCGCTACGAGGCTCAGTATTTCCGTTACCATAATGAGATCCAACTGCCGTCATCGGTCATGTTGACCGGCCCGCAGGGTACCAAGCGGCGTATCACGATTCCGTACACTGTGGGATTGGGCGGAACGTATCGTCTGACAGACAATGTCACGCTCGCCGCCGATTACCAATTCCGGCCATTCAAGCGTGAGGGTTCCTATCAGTTCCAGATCGACCCGCATGCTCCCGACTCCGCGTACGAGACCATGCAGACGGACTGGTACAATCTCCAGCAGGTTCGGTTGGGCGTCGAATACATGAGGGAAACCAAGTACGGTATCATTCCCCTTCGGATGGGCGTCCGCAACGAGCCGATGTTGATCGGGAACACGTCGGGCGCACGGGTGACCTTCGACGAGCGCTCGGACCCGGCCAAAGGCGAGCTCCGCTCGACCTACTTCATTCCGATCACGACTCCCGGCAGTGAGGGCGACCAAATCATGGGCTGGACCCTGGCCCTTGGATCGGGAATCCACTGGTCACAGGTTCATCTTGATCTCTCGCTTGAATTCACCGGCTATTCCTATAAAGAGGACAACGCCAGCATTCGCATGATCCGCCAGTGTCCGAGCTGCCCCGACCTTGGTCCCGAAGACAATGTGGCCACCGATGAATGGGGCCGTCGTGTCACCGACGAATTGGGCACTTACTCCCGGGAGTACAAGGATAATCGGATGAGATTCTCCCTCAACTTCACGGGGTACTTCTAGGAATCGGCCCCGGCCCGGTCAAGTTCTGCAGGACCCAGCCGACGATATAAGGGCAACAGAGTAGAAAGGTCCAATGGCAACAACGCAAGCCAGTTCCAAGCGACTCACGAAGCACCAGTTAAAGCAGGATGCCTTCACGACGACGATCTTTGCCGCGCGCGAATGGATCACGCAGAATCTCCGTCTTGCCTTCATGGTCTTGGGCGGTATCGTAGCCATCCTCGCAATCGTCTGGGGAATCAACTACTACCGCACCAGCCAGGCTGCACAGGCGAATTCGCTGTTTGGCCAGGGCGGTGTGGAGATCCGGGGCGGAAACCTCGCCGCCGGTATCATCAGCCTGCGCAAACTGGTTGATGAGCACTCTGGAGCGACGGTGGCCGGTATCGCCTGCGTTCAGTTGGCTGATGCCTACTTCCAGCAACGCACTTTCGACGACGCCAAGAAGTACTTTCAGAAGTACATCGATTCGTACGGCAACGACCCCACGATGAACGCCGCCGCCTGGAGCGGACTGGCAGCCATCGACGAGCAAGCCTCTGCCAATGCCGAGGCGGCCCAAAAGTTCATGAAGGCGGCGGGGTTTATTCCCAAGACATTTCAGGCCGCGGAGTATCTGCGCGGAGCCCTGCGTTGTGCCTTCGCCGCCAAGGACTCAGCTCTGGCCACTCAGATCTTCTCGACCCTGGAGAAGGACTACGGTCCCAATGATCAGAATGTCCGCCTGGCCCGCCAGAACATGATTGAGAACAAGTTCCTCGAACCCCAGGTCAACTGAGGCGGATTCCTCCAAGGTCAGCTTGTGGCACGGGTCTAAGGACCCGTGTTTTATTTGAGCTCCCCCTGCCCCTGAAACAATTGTTGCCACCCGGGAACGCCTCAGGTATTTTCAGCCAAGATGAGTGAACAGGGTACCATCGATCCGGCACCGGAAGCGCCTCGTGCTCCGGCGGAAGAGCCTGCCGGGGAGCGCCTGTTTCCGGGATTTGCCGAACCCGTGCCGCTTTCCGAGGAGATCGAAGAGGGGCGCGCCCCCGCGATCATGGCTTATATCCCGTTCGGCTGCTTTGTCGCCCTGGTGCGCTACCGTCACAACGCCTTCGCGGTGCGTCATGGGAAGCAGGGGCTCTTTCTCACGTTTTGTGAAATGCTGGCCGGACTGTTTCTGATTCCCCGCTTGTCGGAATACTTCTGGGTGACTGTCGTGTTCGCGTCGCTCGCATCCACGGTCACCGGCGTGTATTACGCACTTCAAGGCCGTGAGTGGACCATTCCAATCATTGGGAAATGGTTCGACGAACATATGAAGATCTGAAGAACTCTCTCGATGTTTTCCGAAACGTCAGCAATTGGGCGCGCTGTCGTGACGACCGGGCGCGGAACTCTCACAACGGCCGGATGCTTCGCACCGCTGTCTTTGCGCCTCCATCAGAGATCGGATAACCGAAAATGTCTGTGACTGCAGAACCACTTCTTGTCGCCAAGAGTCAGCGGGACTTATGCCTCCTGCCGCAGATGGCCAATCGCCACGGGCTGATCGCTGGCGCCACCGGGACCGGGAAGACGGTCACCCTGCAGGTGCTCGCTGAGAACTTCAGCCGCATCGGTGTGCCGGTGTTTATGGCGGACGTCAAGGGAGACCTGGCCGGTATCAGCCAGCCCGGCAGCGACACACCCAAGATCAGCGAACGCCGCAAGCTGCTCGATCTTGGCGGCGTGCCATTTGCCGGATGTCCTGTCGTGCTCTGGGATTTGTTCGGCGATGCAGGACATCCCATCCGGGCCACCACCTCGGAGATGGGACCGTTGCTCTTGTCGAGGCTGTTGAATCTCAATGAGACGCAAAGCGGTGTCCTGACACTTGTGTTCAAGATCGCCGATGACAGCGGCCTCCTGTTACTCGATGGCAAAGATCTGCGCGCCATGCTGCAGTACGTCGGCGACCACGCAACAGAGTTCACAACAGAGTATGGACGCATCTCCGCCGCCAGCATCGGCACAATCCAACGCGGTCTGCTGACGCTGGAGGAGCAGGGGGGAGACAAATTCTTCGGGGAGCCGGCGCTCAATCTGGATGATCTGATCCAGACCGATTCGAATGGACATGGCGTGGTCAATATCCTTGCCGCGGATCATCTGATGCAGTCGCCGCGCATCTATGCGACATTCCTGCTCTGGCTTCTCTCGGAGCTTTTTGAGCAACTTCCCGAAACTGGTGACCCGGCCAAACCGAAACTCGTATTCTTTTTCGATGAGGCGCATCTGATCTTCAATGACGCCCCTGAGGCGCTCATGGAGAAGGTCGAGCAGGTGGTTCGGCTGATTCGCTCCAAAGGCGTCGGGGTCTACTTCGTATCGCAGAATCCGCTCGATATCCCGGATGTCGTGCTTGGCCAGTTGGGAAATCGCGTGCAGCATGCGTTGCGCGCATTTACCCCCCGTGATCAGAAGGCCGTGCGCGCCGCCGCCGAGACATTCCGCACCAATCCGGCTCTCGACGTCGAGAAGGTGATCGGCGAGTTGGGTGTCGGGGAGGCGCTCGTGTCGTTCCTGGATGAGAAGGGTTCGCCGGGCATCGTAGAACGGGCACTCGTCTGCCCGCCGGCAAGCCAGATCGGCCCGATCACACCGCCTCAGCGCCAGCAATTGATCCGTGGATCGGTGCTCTTTGGCCAGTATGAAAACGTGATCGACCGGGAATCGGCCTACGAGAGGCTCAAGGCCCAGCGGCCGATTGGCGTCGAGACACGCGCTCG
>JACRMA010000098.1 GCA_016235085.1 Candidatus Zixiibacteriota bacterium | reverse complement strand
GAAGGGCAAGTTCAATCCCAAGGACGTGGAGCGCTTCCAGTGGCTGCGCGGCATCATGGACTGGCAGCGGGAGCTCACCGATTCCCGCGAGGTCGTGGCCAACCTGCGCTTTGACCTGTTCCAGGACGAGGTCTACGTCTTCACGCCCAAGGGCGACGTCAAGGAACTGCCCGAGGGCGCAACCGCCGTGGATCTGGCCTTTCTCATCCACACCGCCATCGGCGAGCACTGCGCCGGGGCCAAGGTCAACGGCCGGCTGGTGCCGCTGGATACGCCGCTTAAAAACGGCGACACCGTCGAGATCATCACCGACAAGAACCGCCGGCCCAACCGCGATTGGCTCAAGTTCGTCAAGACCGCCAAGGCCCGCACGCGCGTCAAACATTTCATCCGCACCGAGGAGCGCGAGCGGTCCATCGTCCTTGGCCGGGACATGCTCGACAAGCAGGGCCGCAAGGACGGGGTCAACGTCGCCAAGGCCATCAAGGACGGGTCCATGCTGGCCTTGGCCAGGGACATGTCCATGTCCAGCGTCGAGGACGTGCTCTCGGCCGTGGGCTATTCCCGCATCACCCCGAAAAAGATCATCGTCCGGCTCATGCCCAAGCGCGAGGGCGAGGAGGCCGAGGCCGCGGCCCACAAGGCCGAGGCCCATGCCCATGCCCCGGCGACCCCGGAATCCGGGCATGTGCCCAAGGGCAAGCCCGGCGAGAGCGTGCGCATCGAGGGCGTGGACAACGTGCTGGTGCGCCTCGAAGCGCCACTGGTTGCGATCTACGAACGTGTCCGCAAGGGGAAGGGTTCCGGTGCCGTCGTCGCCGTGAAGAACAAGGCGTGCAGCGGATGTTTCAAGACTCTCCCGCCGCAGTTGGTGCAGGAGATCCGCCGCGCCGAACGCATCATCACCTGCGATTCCTGCGGACGTATTCTGATTTGGAGCGAGGAAGGCGGTTGCTGATTCCATGAGCCGTTCACGAGTGCTGCCCACGCCGACACCGGGGGCCAATCCCGGTCAGGTCTTCTCCGATTTGCCGCCGGCCTCTCCGGATGCGTCCTGGCGGGCGCGCATCACCGGTGAGGCGCTGACCTTTGACGATGTTCTGCTCGTACCGGCGCAGTCCGACGTGTTGCCGCAGGACGTGGACGTCTCGACTCGACTGGGCAAGCTGACGCTGCCCATTCCGCTTCTGTCGGCGGCGATGGACACCGTGACGGAATCCAAGCTCGCGATCTCACTGGCGCGCCTCGGCGGAATGGGAATCGTACATCGCAATTTGCCCATCGACCGTCAGGCGGCCGAAGTCGATAAGGTCAAACGCTCCGAAAGCGGCATGATCCACGACCCGATTACCCTCGGCCCCGACCGGCCGCTGCGTGATGCCGTCGATCTCATGCGCCGCTTTTCCATATCCGGAATTCCCATCACGCAGGGCAAGAAACTGGTCGGGATCCTCACCAATCGCGATTTGCGCTTTCAGAAAGACCTTTCGGTTCTGGTCGAATCGGTTATGACTCGGCAACCGTTGATTACCGTACCGGAGGGGACCGAACTCGAATCGGCGCAGGAAATACTGCACCAGAATCGCATCGAGAAACTCCTGATCGTTGACAAGGATAACAACCTGCGCGGCATGATCACGGTCAAGGACATCATGAAGAGCCGTGAATACCCGCACGCCTGCAAGGACGACCGCGGACGTCTGCGTGTCGGCGGCGCCGTCGGTGTCGGCTCCCAAGAGGGCATCGCGCGTGCGAGGGCACTGGTTGACGCCGGAGTGGACTGTCTGTGCATCGACACATCCCACGGGCACACGCGTTCTGTGGCCTCGACGACGTCACAGTTAAAAGAGTTGTTCCCGGATATCCTGCTGATGGTCGGCAATGTCGTGACGCGTGAGGGGGCCCGCGATCTGATCGCGGCCGGAGCCGACGTGATCAAAGTTGGGATTGGGCCGGGCTCGATCTGTACCACGAGAGTCATCACCGGCGCTGGTTTCCCCCAATTGACCGCCGTGATGGACTGTGCCGAAGAAGCCGCCAAGACGGGGACTGGAGTCGTTGCCGACGGAGGTATCAAGTTCTCCGGAGATCTGGCCAAAGCGATTGCAGCGGGCGCTGACGCGGTGATGATCGGCTCGTTGTTCGCCGGCACCGAAGAGGCTCCGGGCGAGAAGGTCTTGCTCGAAGGCCGGGCGTACAAAGTTTACCGCGGAATGGGCTCGCTTGGTGCGATGAAGGTGGGATCACGGGATCGCTACTACCAGGGTGAAGTCGAGCTGAACAAGCTGATCCCCCAAGGCATCGAAGGCAGAGTGCCCTATAAAGGCGAGCTGGCCGACTCTGTACACCAGTTGATCGGTGGACTGAGATCCGGGCTGGGGATCTGTGGCACAGCGACCTTGCCCGAGTTCAAGGTCAAGCCGGTCTTTGTGCGTGTGACTTCGGCGGGTTGGCGCGAGAGCCATCCGCATGATGTTACGATCACTCAGGAAGCCCCGAACTACCCGATGGGCTGAGTGGGCTGATCGAGTGGAATCCGCCAATCCTGTCCGTTGAACTGTCACGTTAGCAGCAGGCCGGAATCCATTTATATTCAATTAGTTACGACTTTGGACTTGAGGCCGTCTCGCAACGGGCGTGAGACGTTGGTGATGTCACATTGATCAGAAAAGAACACGCGCGACACTCTTTGACAGGCTTGGCAGGTTGCCAAAGTCTTTGGCGTGCGTATAATTACGACTGGATCGCACGGCGATCCCCAAATTGAAGATGTTGGTAGTGTGTTGATAAATGTCTTTTTGACAAGAGGAGATGCGGAGGAATAAGACTGGTGGGTGAGGCGGTCGCGTGATCGATGGTCTTGATTTCCCGTACCGGTCAAGCGGCACGGGGCGTCGGGCATTGGTCATGAGGAAAGTCCGGGCTCCACAGAGCAGGGTGCCTCCTAACCGGAGGGCGGAGTAATCCGACGGATAGGGCGACAGAAAACAACCGCCCGGCACGCGCAAGCGTGCGGGGTAAGGGTGAAAAGGTGGTGTAAGAGACCACCGGTGCTCCCGGCAACGGGGGCAGCCGCGTAAACCCCACCCGGTGCAAGGCCAAGCAGGGAAGAGGGGCTGCTCGCTCCACTCGATTCCCGGGTAGGCTGCATGACTGTCCTGGCGACAGGGCAGCAAGATCAATGGCCGCCCTTCCATTTCACGATGGAAGACAGAACCCGGCTTACGGCCCACCAGTCCCAAGTCCACGCGCTCCCAAAGGAATCTTCCTTGACGACGACAGACGGCCGTGTGTTGGCGGACGCCGGGCTGAGCCATAAGAGCCGGGCGATCCAATGGGTATTCTCCGAGGCGCCCTCGCCGGAGCGGGTCCAGGAGCTCGTTGATGCGCTCAATCTCCCGGCGGCAATTGTGCGGATCCTGCTGTCACGGAATCTGGACACGCTGGAGAAGATCGACCACTTCATCAATCCCAAGCTATCCGGCTTGTTCGATCCGTTCGTGATGGTGGGTATGCAACAGGCGGTCGAGCGCATTGTCGCCGCGCTCCAGAGCCGTGAGAAGATCATGGTCTACGGTGACTACGATGTCGATGGGATCACCTCGACCGCGCTCATGTTTCTCGTTCTCAACCGCCTGGGCGCTGAGGTCACCTATTACCTCCCCAATCGGCTGGTCGAGGGGTATGGGCTGTCCGAAGAGGGGATCGACCACGCCGTTACCTGCGGCATCAATCTCATTCTCACCGTCGATTGCGGCATTACCGCGGTGGAAGAAGTCGAGTACGCCCGCGCCAAGGGAATCGACATTGTCGTCACCGATCATCACGAGCCCGCCTCGAAACTGCCGCTGGCGGTTACCATCGTCAATCCCAAGCTCAATCCCCCGGGAACACCGGGAGCGGAATTGGCCGGTGTCGGCGTCGCCTTCAAGCTGGCGCAGGCCCTGTATCGGACGTTGGGGCAGAATGAGACTGAGTTGGAGGAACATCTCGACTTGGTGGCACTCGGTACCACCGCCGATATCGCGCCACTGGTCAATGAGAATCGCACGCTGACGCGATTCGGGATTCAGCAAATCGAGCGCACCAACAAGCCGGGGATCAAATCGCTGTGCTTCGTGTCGGACCTGATGGGGCGGACAATCAGCACGGGACAGATCGTCTTCATTCTGGCGCCCCGTATTAATGCCGTCGGCCGGCTTGGCAATGCCGAGATGGCGATCAAATTGCTTTCGACTCGTGATGACCGCGTGGCCGCGGATATCGCACGGCAGCTCGATAAGGAGAATCGCACCCGCAAGACCCTCGATGAGACCACACTGCGCGAGGCGTTGCAGCAGATCGAACAGACGGTTGATCTGTCCGAGGATCGCGCGATCGTACTGGCTTCGGCCGGCTGGCATCAAGGTGTCATCGGAATTGTTGCTTCGCGTCTGGTGGAACGGTTCCACCTGCCGACGGTGATGATCGCGATTGACGATGACGAGGGCAAGGGGTCGGCCCGCTCGATTCCCACGTTCCATCTTTACGAAGCGCTTCGCGAGTGCGAGGATCTGATCCTACGCTACGGTGGACACAAGTTCGCCGCCGGCCTGTCGATCAAACGGGACCGCATTCCGGAGTTTGTGGAACGGTTCAAGGCTGTGGCGCGCGAGCGTCTGACCGATGATGATTTGATTCCGAAACTGCAGATCGATCTTTATCTCGATCTCGATGAGGTCTCCGATAGTTTCCTGGATTGCCTGGAGCAGTTCGCCCCCTTCGGTCCTCAGAACGCGCGGCCGGTCTTCATGGCGGCGAACGTCCAACTGGCCGGGTCGCCGTACATCGTGGGCAACAATCATCTGAAATTCAAAGCCACCAAGGGCGGCCGGATTTTCGATTGCATCGGATTCAATATGGGTGCAAGGGCCAAGGCGCTCTTGGCGCACGGCGGTCCAATCGATCTGGCCTATGTGCCCGAGCGAGTGCATTGGAACAACGGGGAGCAACTCCAGCTTCGAGTGAAGGACTTTGTTCTGGTGTAGGAACGCAGGAACACCGCACCAACCGACCTCTCCATGACGACCCTCGACCGTTTCCTCACCGGTGACCGTGTGGCCCTCGCCAAGGTCATCTCGTTTGTCGAGGACCGCGCGGACGGTTACGACCGGGTATTGTCGCGAATATTCTCGGGCGGCAAGGCGGCCTATCGCGTTGGACTGACCGGGCCGCCGGGCGCCGGGAAGTCTTCGCTGGTTAATCGTCTCGCTGTGCTTCTGGCGGATCAGGGATTGAAAGTGGGAATCATCGCGGTCGATCCCAGCAGTCCGTTTTCCGGTGGTGCACTCCTCGGCGACCGGGTGCGCATGCAGGCGCTTTACGGCCGGCCCGAGATTTTTGTGCGCAGTATGGCCACTCGCGGATCATCGGGAGGGCTGGCGGCTGCCACCAAAGACGTGTGTGTCGTGCTCGAGGGGTTCGGCTTCGACATCATCCTCGTGGAAACGGTGGGCGTGGGCCAGATCGAACTCGACGTGGCCTCGGTCTGCGATACGGTGGTGGTCGTGTTTGTCCCCGAGTCGGGCGACGCGATTCAGGCCATGAAATCGGGCCTCATGGAAATCGCCAATGTCTTTTGTCTGAACAAATCCGATCGCCCAGGTGCCGAACGAATCAAGGCCGAACTGGAGTCCATCCTCGATGTCCACCGCCAGGTGCGCCTGGTGGCGAAAGGTTCGCCGCCGCCATGGGAAACTCCAGTGATCCCGACCGTGGCGATTCGTGACACCGGAATCGCTCATCTTTGGGAGGCGGTCTTCCAGCACCGCCAATACCGAAGCCAGGCCGATCCCGCTGGATTCCGCAAGGCCAGAGCGCGTTCGGATCTGTTGCTCTCGCTGACCGAATTGACCCATGAACGGCTGGAGAGAACTCTTTTGGAATCTGATCAGCTCAATCTCGCTGTTGAGCAAATTGTGTCGGGTCAGGCGGACCCATACACCATCGCCCATCAGTTGTTCGATTCATGGCGGCGCGGTTGACGGTTGCCAATGCGGTCGATTGAAACAATCATCGATCCCGGTTTCGTAGTATAATTCGATGGACAACAAGGGATTCGAGACGGATATTGATGACAAGGAGCCGCGGCTGTACCTCACAGACGAATTGCCGCGCCAACATGCAGCATAAGGCTAAGCGATGAGCGGATTATCTCATTCTTCCAAACGGACCTTGAGCGAACGGGTGAGTTCGGCGTTGCCCAAAACCGAACACAGGCGTCTCGATGAGGCACATGAGCAGTGGGCGGCGCAGGTGGGATCGACCGAAGAACTTGAAGGGCGGAAGTTCATCACCGTCTCCTCGGTTCCGATCAAGGACATGTACACACCCAAGGACGTCGAAGATATCGACTTCCTTTCCGAAGTTGGATATCCCGGCGCACCGCCGTACACGCGCGGAGTACATCCGGCGATGTACCGCAAACGCCTTTGGACCATGCGGCAGTTTTCCGGCATGGGCACTCCCGCGCAGACCAACGAGCGCTACCATTTTCTCCTGAAAGAGGGGCAGATGGGGCTGTCGGTGGCGTTTGATCTTCCCACACTCATGGGATACGACTCCGATCACATCCGTTCCCGGGGTGAGGTCGGCGTCTGCGGCGTCGCGGTCGACTCCCTGAAGGACATGGAGATGATCTTCAAGGGTATCGACCTGGGGAAGATCTCCACTTCCATGACGATCAACGCTCCGGCGGCAATCATCCTCGCGTTCTACATCGTGGTCGCGGAGAAACAGGGTGTCCGTCCCGAGCAACTGCGCGGTACGCTGCAAAACGACATTCTCAAGGAATACATCGCCCAGAAGGAATGGATCTACCCACCGGTGCCGTCGATGAAGCTGATCGTCGACACGATCGAATACGGCACGCGCCATATGCCGCAGTGGAATACGATTTCGATTTCGGGCTATCACATCCGCGAGGCCGGTGCCACGGCCGTGCAGGAACTGGCGTATACGCTGGCCGACGGGTTTGCGTACATCGAAGCCGCCATGGCCCGCGGGCTGGAGGTCGACGAATTTGCCCCGCGCCTGTCGCTCTTCTTCAATTCGCATCTCGACTTCTTCGAGGAAGTGGCCAAGTACCGCGCCGCACGGAAAATCTGGGCGCGCCATCTGAAAGAACGCTACGGTGCCAAGGATGAGCGTTCGCTGCTCTGCCGTTTCCACACGCAGACCGCGGGCGTGTCGCTAACCGCCCAGCAACCGGAGAACAATATTGTCCGGGTGACCTGGCAGGCGATGGCGGCGGCGATGGGCGGGACCCAGTCATTGCACACGAATTCCATGGACGAAACGCTGGCGCTGCCTTCCGAAAAGGCCGCGTTGATTGCGCTGCGGACGCAACAACTCGTGGCCTACGAGTCGGGCGTTACCAATACGATCGATCCGCTGGCGGGGTCGTACTTTGTCGAGGCCCTGACCATGCAAATGGAGCAGGAAGCGGAGAAGATCTTTGAAGAAATCGAGAACCGGGGAGGCGTGCTCTCGGCAATCGACCAGGGATATTTCCAGCGCGAACTCGCCAAGTCGGCCTACACCTACCAGAAGGCCGTCGAAAAGGGCGAACGGATTGTGGTCGGCGTCAACAAGTTTGTCATGGAGGGCGCTCGCGTCGAGATTCCCGTGCTCAAGATCGACGAGTCGGTGGAACGCGAGCAAGTTCAGTCGCTCCGCCAATTGCGCCAGGCGCGTGACAACGACAAGGTCCGCCGCACGTTAGGCGACCTCGGCGCCGCAGCCGAGCGGGGTGACAATCTGATGCCGTCATTTATCGAATGCGCCCGTGTCTATGCGACACTTGGCGAGATGGTCGATGTGTTGCGTGGAGTTTACGGCGAATACGAAGAACCGCCGATGTTCTGATTACCCCGTCCCCTCCCCAAAAGCCGGAGAGGGGAGACGGAAACTAGATTGGGAACGATGAATCGAATCTCTCAGCAGGCAGACTCCCTCTCCCGTGTGCGGGAGACGGCTGGGGTGAGGGCGTAGCCGCTCGCGGCGCCCTCACCCCCGTCCCCTATCCCGAAAACGGGAGCGGGGAGAAGAGCGAATCATGGAACTGACCGACATCATCGCCTCCAGCACCTTCATCGTCATCCCGCTACTGATGTGGGCGATCAGTGCTGCCATTCGGAAAGGGAGGACGGATCCGGATTTGCAGTCCGCCAAGGACACACCGGGGACCCCGTCCGAGCCGAAAATCGAGCTGCCCGAGGTGCACTGGCTTTTGGGTGAGGATTCGCCCACCGGCCGCAAGGTGCTGGACTGCCGCGCGTATGCGCTCGGCGTTCATTTGACGACCCAGGACAAGGCCGCCGCCGAGAAGTTCGCCGTGTTGACACTTTCGGACGGCAGTGAACTCGAGGGCAAATCACCAGATAACTCCTGGCTCGTTGACGTCGATTGGGAATTCGAGTACGATCAGCTCAGCGCGCTCACGGCCGGCATGCGTGCGCAAACCACCGAAGATCTTTGGATGATCGATTTCCGCGATGACCGGCTGTACTTCCGCCGCAGTTGGACCGGCCAACTGGTCTTCATGACCAACTTCCACATGGTTCCGACCGTGGGAGCGGAGATCACGCGCATCTGGGTGACCGACAAAGACCAATTCGGCAAAGCCAGCCCGGAATACGCCGCGGCTTATGTCCGTCATCTGATCGACACGCATCTTTTGGGAATACTGACGCCGTTCCCGATTCCGCCCGATTTCCCGGAGAATGAAAAAGAGATCGCGTCGTTCGTATTTCATTCGGTGGGCCGGCGCGGCTGGCTGGCGGAGTATTTCTCGAATGCCTGGAACGATTCGTCCGATTATGTCGAATCTGAAAGTGGAGATTGACCGCGCATGAAGAAGATTCGCGTTTTGCTCGCCAAGCCCGGCCTCGATGGCCATGATCGTGGTATTAAGGTGATCGCCGCTGCCCTGCGTGATGCCGGGATGGAAGTGATTTATACCGGCCTGCGCCAGACGCCGGAAATGGTGGTCGAAGCCGCCATTCAGGAGGACGTCGATTTCATCGGCATGAGTATTCTCTCCGGTGCTCACATGACGCTGTTTCCTGAGGTGCTGCGATTGCTCAAAGAAAAGGGCGCGGGCACAATCCACCTGTTCGGCGGCGGGATCATTCCCGATCAAGAGTCGGTTGAACTCGAAAAGCAGGGTGTCGGCAAACTCTTCGGCCCTGGCACGACCACCGAGGAGATCGTCACCTACATCCGCAGCGTCGCCGCCGATAGGAAGCAAGAGCCGGTGATGTAACGCCGGTCGGCGGCCGAATATCAATACAATTCCAACGTCTCGTAGGGGCGGCCCTGTGTGGCCGCGATCTCTGATCGCGGCGGGCCGGAGGCCCGTCGAAAGCCCATGGGAGTAGGGGCGCGCCGGCAACGGGATGGGGCTTGTGTTGGACGAATTGTTGCTCTGGTGTACGGAATCATACGTCGGCCTCCGGCCTCCCGCGATCAGAGATCGCGGCCACACATAGGGATCGCCGCCGCGCATCGGAAACATGCGCCCACACAGGGGCGCCCTTACGACCCAGTTCCGTCTCCTGAATCATGTCACAACCACATGCCGCATCCTATTGCCCCCCTTGATTCTTGTTTCACAAAGGGGTAGCTTTTCCGGCTGTTGCGGAGATTGAACACCGACAACTCTTGGAGGATCAATGATACGTTTCAACGTCGACGATCGTCAGCAACCCATTCGCGACATGGTACGCGAATTTGCCGAGAAGGAAATCGAACCGGTTGCCAAGGAATTGGACCAGCGGCCGGAGCCGCAGAAGTTCCCCTTTGACTACTACCGCAAGCTGGCCAAGGCCGGGTTCATCGGCTACCCGCTGCCCAAGGAATATGGCGGCCTGGGGAAGTCCTCAATTGAATACACCACGCTTTGCGAAGAGCTGTGTTATTGGGACGCACCGACCTGCCTGCTCGCGGCCGTGGCCGTGCTCGCGACCGAACCGATGTGCATGTTCGCGTCGGAAGAGCAAAAGAAGAAGTATGTCCCGCGCTGCATCAATGGCGAGATTGTTCCGGCGTTCGCGCTGACCGAGCCCAACGCCGGTTCCGATGCCTCCAACCAGTCCACCGAAGCACGCATCGAGGGCGATCACTACATCATCAACGGCGAGAAGATCTTCATCATGCACGGCGACGTCGCAACTCTCTATGTCCTCTTTGGCAAGATCAGCGAAGCCGGTGTGCGTGACAAGATCTCAACCTGGCTGGTCGAAGACAATGGCAACAACGGCATCCGCAAGGAAACGCTCCGCCAGAAGATGGGAATGCGCGCCGCCACGACCGGACGCATGTGGTTCAAGGACGTCAAGGTGCCGCTGTCAGCGCTGATGGGTGAGCGCAACAAGGGATTCCGCTACGCCATGGCGACCCTCGACAGCGCCCGGATCGGCGTCGCAGCCCAGGGTGTGGGAATCGCCGAGCGGGCTCTGCAGGAGTCGATCAACTACGCCAAGAAACGCCAGGCCTTCGGTGCTCCGATCGCCAAGCTGCAGGCGATTCAGTGGATGATCGCCGACATGCACTGCAAGGTTGAAGCTGCTCGCGGGCTGACGTATCGTGCCGCCCAGTTGAAGGATGCCGGTGCCAAATTCGGTTTGGAGGCTTCGACCGCCAAGCTCTACGCGACCGAGGCCGCGAAATTCTGCTGCGATCGCGCCATGCAGATTCACGCCGGGTACGGGTACATCGGCGAGTTCTCGATCATCGAGAAGCTCTATCGCGATCAGCGGATCACGGAGATTTACGAAGGCACCTCGGAGATCCAGCGCCTGGTTATCGCGGGAAGTCTGTTGAGGGATTAGGGTAATTGATCGCTTGAATCTGAGGATTGTAGGGGCGTATTGCATACGCCCCTTTCTGTGAGAAGACGAGTGCTGCAAACAGACCTTTATGATCAGAAGTTCCGAAGTGTGGGAGGGCGAGGCTCCTGCCAAGCCTCTTTCCGCGCGGGAGCTTGGCTCGGCAGGAGCCTCGCCCTCCCGGCGCGCACACAAATACATTAACAACGCCAATTCATCCGTATGGGTAACATGACCAATCTCATTCAGAAAATCAGGCTCGGCACATGGGAAATCTACGGCTTCGTCGAAACCGAATTCGCCCTCGACGGCGGTTCCATGTTCGGGGTCATCCCCAAGATGATGTGGCAGAAACTGCTCCCGGCAGACGACGAAAACCGTGTCCCGATGGAGACGAATCTCTTCGTGATCAAGACCGGACGCGAGAACATTCTGTTGGATACCGGACTGGGCGATGTCATGTCCGAATTCGACCGCAAACTCTATGCGCCGCGCGGCCCCTCACGGCTCACTCAGGCGCTGGCCGCAATCGGCACGCCGGCGGAATCGATCAACCACGTCATCTTCACCCATCTGCACACCGACCACTCCAATGGGGCGATGGCTGGTACGCCCGAGCAGCCGACCCTGCGATTCCCAAACGCAGAGTACTACGTGCAAGCTGACGAGTGGGAAGATGCCATGACGCCGAGCGAGCGCACCGATGCTGTGTATCTGCGCCCGCGTCTGCAGCTTCTGAAAGACAGCGGCAGGCTCCACCTTCTGAACGGCGACACCGAGATAATCCCCGGCATTAGGACGCGCAAAACCGGCGGCCATACTCGCGGACATGAGGGCGTCGAAATTGAAAACGGCGGCCAGCGATTCGCCTACTATGCCGATATCTTCCCATCACGGTTTCACTTGAAGGGCCCGTACGTCGCTGCCGTGGACCTGTTCCCGCTCGACACGATGAAGATCAAGAGGGTACTGCTGGCGGAGCTGTTCGAGCGTGGTACGATCATCGGTTTTGACCATGACGTTCAAGTCATGTTTGGCAAACTCGTCCAGGTCAAGAAGTGGATGGACGTCGAACCGGTCGAGGCGGAGAGCATCCCAATCTGAATCATGCACCCATTGCACTGTTAGAGTCCCCGGGAGGGCGAGGCTCCTGCCGAGCCTCTCTTCCGAACACACAGGCAGTTCCCGCGCGGCAACAAGGCTCGGCAGGAGCCTCGCCCTCCCGCGCCCTTGTCAGAAGCTCCAACCCACCAAGATTCGCTCTACCAATAGCCGTCGATTTCCCTTAGGTTAGTCACTCAGGGATGTCTTCACGCCATCCCGCAGATGAGGTGACCCGACCTATGGCGAAACAATCCCGGCTCGACCGCCTGCACGAAATGCGGCGTCAGGCTGCCGAACCCGGCGGCCCCAAGCGCACCGCCGACCAGCATGCCAAGGGGAAACTCCTGGCGCGCGAGCGTCTGGAAATCCTTCTCGATGAGGGATCGTTCGAAGAAATCGACCGTTTTGTGACGCACCGTTCGACTGATTTTGGGCTCGCGGATCAGCGGCCCTTGGGCGATGGCGTGGTCACCGGGTCGGGACGAATCGAAGGACGTCCCGTATACGTCTTCAGCCAGGACTTCACCGTGTTCGGCGGCTCACTGGCCGAGGGACACGCCCGCAAGATCTGCAAGATCATGGATCTGGCGCTCAAGACCGGATGCCCGGTAATCGGGCTCAACGCTTCGGGCGGCGCGCGCATTCAGGAAGGCGTGGTTTCGCTCGGCGGGTATGCCGACATCTTCCTGCGCAACACGCTCTGCTCCGGCGTGATTCCGCAAATCTCAGTCGTCCTGGGACCCTGCGCCGGTGGCGCGGTGTATTCGCCGGCCATCACCGACTTTGTCCTGATGACCCGTGGCACCTCGTATATGTTCGTCACCGGCCCCAACGTGGTCAAGACGGTCACACACGAGGAAATCGACTTCGAGGGACTGGGTGGCGCTCAAGTTCATGCCGAGAAATCGGGTGTTGCCCACATGGTGGGGGAGAATGACGCCGATACGCTGCTCCTCACGCGGCGCTTGTTCGGATTCCTGCCCCAGAATAATCTCGATGATCCGCCGCGACGTCCGTTAAATGATCCATCCGATCGCGCCGACATCGAGCTCGACTCGCTCATTCCAACCGATCCGCATAAGCCGTACGATATCAAAGATGTCATCACCCGCGTGGTCGACAATGGCGAGTTTCTGGAAAGTCAGCCCGACCATGCCGGTAATATTGTCGTGGGGTTTGCGCGTCTGGCCGGACGGCCGGTCGGAATAGTCGCGAATCAGCCCGCCGTGCTCGCGGGGGTGCTTGATATCGCCTCGTCCGCGAAGGGCGCCCGATTTGTCCGCACCTGCGATTGCTTCAATATTCCACTGGTGGTCTTTGAGGATGTCCCGGGATTTCTGCCCGGAGTAGCGCAGGAGCACGGCGGGATTATCAAGCATGGCGCCAAGTTGCTGTATGCGTTCTGCGAAGCCACGGTCCCCAAAGTCACGGTCATCACGCGCAAGGCGTATGGCGGTGCGTACGACGTCATGAACTCCAAGCACGTCCGTGGCGATTACAACGTCGCGTGGCCGACGGCGGAAATCGCGGTCATGGGTCCCAAGGGTGCGGCGGAGATCATCTTCCGCCAGCAAATCTCGGCGGCGAAAGACCCTGCTGCAGAAGTGGAACGACTTGCGGACGATTATCGCGAGAAGTTCGCCAATCCGTACATCGCCGCCCAGTACGGCTATCTCGACGACGTGATCGAGCCGCACGAGACCCGCCCACGGTTGATTCACGCGCTCGAACTCTTGCAGACCAAGAAGGATTCCAATCCTCCCAAGAAGCACGGGAATATCCCGCTCTGATGTGACCCCGCTGCCGCCCGCCCCTGACGCCCGGCCGAATGTCTATCTCGGCCGTCACCTCGAATGGGTCCGGCGAACGCTCGCGCGTAAGGAACCGGGCTATCGGTTCAAGTGGGATATCTACTTCCACCGGCTGGAAGAACTCGCGCGCACTGCGACAAAATTCCTTGACGCGGGGTGCGGCGACAACAAAACGGCGGCAGAGCTGATCGGACCCCGCATTCGAGTGGGTATCGATGTCGAGCGGGATACCGAGACCTCCGCCACAGTACCAGGCCAGCGTGTCGCCGGGAGGCTTGAGCAGCTTCCATTCCAGTATGGAACATTCGATCTGGTCGGATGCCGCCATGTCGTCGAGCATCTCGATGATCCGCTGACCGTGTTTTCAGATCTCGCCAGAGTGATGGCCCCGGGCGGCCGTGTGCTGATCCAGACAGTCAATCGCTCGAGTCCATTGATCGCGTTGACGCGCCTGCTCGGATCACCGGTTCGGCGCTGGTTCCGACGGCATCGGTATGGACGATCTGATGCTGATCCGTTCCCCTTGCGTGATCGTTTCAATCGGCCGGCCCTATTTGAGAATCCTCCCGCCGGCTTTCGGCTCGTGTCACTCGAAATGACCCAGGATGTCGATTTGCAGTCGCACCTCGGATTTTGGTTGAGCTATATGTTGGTCCGATGGACGAAGAACCGACCGAATAAGCGTTCGACAATTACTGCTGAGTGGGAGCGAGTTTGACGACCTGCCGCTGATAGACGGCGCGGGCGTGGCCGCGATCTCTGATCGCGGTCGGCCGGAGGCCGATTTCGGCGGTATCGAGCGGCGTTCTCGTATCGGCTCGCGCGCGCATTGCAAATCGTGTCCGGGATCGGGGATACACCGCCTTCGGCGGCCGCGATCAGAGATCGCGGCCACACACATCTGTCGGTCTGCCCCTTGACGTGATGGATCTTGGGGTGCCACGGACAAGGAAGACCGCGCGGCTCTTTGCTCGGTCTTCCTTGTCCGTGTCTTTTGGGGACATTATCAAAAAGACACGGACAAGCAGATCCTCCAAAGGGCCGGACAATCTGCTTGTCCGTGGCACCCTGACTTAGAACCGGGTTCTTTATCACACCCCAGAGATCGTGGTCACGCCATCGACGGGTCGCCCCGCGCTGTCATAGCCTTTACAAAGGTCTTGAGACAGGCCCTGAAAGAGGCGTATCCTCCCCTATGATGACAGCCAAACGGCCGGCGAAAATCCATCGCGTGCTGATCGCCAACCGTGGAGAGATCGCCGTGCGCGTGATTCGAGGATGCCGGCGGTTGGGAATCGAATCAGTCGCCGTGTATTCTGATGCCGACCGCGCGGCTTTGCATGTCCGGATGGCCGACTGGGCGTACGGTCTGGGAGCACCTCCACCGGAGGAGAGCTACCTCAACATCCCCAAAATCCTGGAGGCCGCTCGCGCCGCGAAGGCCGATGCGATTCATCCGGGGTATGGCTTCCTGGCCGAAAACGCGCGGTTTGCCGAGCGCGTCGCCGAGGCGGGTCTCATCTGGATCGGCCCGCCGCCCCACGCGATCTCCACGATGGGGGACAAGATTGCCGCGCGCACTTTGATGATCAAGGCCGGCGCCCCGGTTGTGCCGGGATCGGACGGCCCGATCACCGATGCCAAGTCGGCGCTGGCGCAGGCCGAAAAAGCCGGCTTCCCAATTGTGATCAAGGCGGTGGCAGGCGGCGGCGGGAAGGGAATGCGTGTCGTTCGCGAGGCCGCCGACTGGCAGCCGTCGATTGATGCCGCACGCCGTGAAGCGAAGGGCGCATTCGCCGATGACCGCGTGTACTGGGAGAAGTATCTGGAGAAGCCGCGCCACGTCGAGATTCAAATTCTGGCAGACCGAAACGGACGCGCCATCTCGCTCAACGAACGTGAGTGCTCGATCCAACGCCGCCATCAGAAGGTGATCGAGGAATCGCCATCGGTGGCGGTCAACCCGGACCTGCGCGCCCGGATGGGGAAGGCCGCGATCGCCGCTGCCGAATCATGCGGGTATGTTGGCGCCGGGACAGTCGAATTTCTCCTCGATACCGATGGAAAGTTCTACTTTCTCGAAATGAACACGCGGTTGCAAGTCGAGCATCCTGTGACCGAATGGGTGACCGGTGTTGATCTGGTTGCCGAGCAGCTTCGCATCGCCGGTGACGACGAATGGAATCCGCCGTCGTTGTCGCATGCGCCATTTGGCCACGCGATTCAGTTCCGCATCTACGCCGAAGACCCGCAGAATAACTTTCTGCCGTCGCCAGGCACGATCTCGACGTACAGCGAACCGCAAGGCCCCGGCGTCCGGGTCGACTCCGGCGTTTATCAGGGGAGCGAGATTCCGATATTCTATGACCCGATGGTGGCCAAGCTGATTGTGTGGGGACGTGACCGCAGCGAGGCAGTTGCCGCGGGGAACGCCGCGCTCGAGGAATTCCATATCGACGGGATCGCGACCACGATCGATTTCCACCGGCAGATTATCCACCACCCGGAATTTATCGCCGGGAACACGACCACCGACTTTATCGCCCGGCATTTCAAAAGCACGGAAGTCCACGCCGATGGCGACGAGCCGTTGCAGCAGGCGGTGGCGGTCGCGGCGGCATTGTACACAAGACGTCGTGTGGGACAGGCGACTCGCGTGCCATCCGACGGCAACGGACAAACGACAAGGTATTCCGGCTGGCTGGTCGATGGGCGGCGGCGTGGAACTGATCGCTGGCCCGTCCGCTTTTGATTTGAATTCATACTGAGGATTCGATCATGGCCAAATATCGCGCGCAAATCGGTGACCGCCAATTCAAAGTCGAGGTGAACGGCAAGGATGGCCGCGCCATGATCGATGGGAAGTTGGCGTCGGTCGATTCCGCGTGGCTGGCAGGCTCCGATCACAATCTCAGCCTGGTGCTCGACAACCGGTCTTTTGATCTGCGTATCGAGGAACACGACGATCATCTCGAGGTGATCCATGCAGGGCGCCGTGTGGCGTGCACGATCATCGACGAGCACTTGGCCGATCTGCAGAAGCTCGCCGGTTTGCAGGAGAAACCAAAGGGGAAGACGATTGTAAAATCTCCCATGCCGGGATTGATTGTGAAGGTGCTGGTCGGAATCGGAGACACTGTTGCCAAGGGCGACCGTCTCCTGGTTGTCGAAGCAATGAAAATGGAAAACGAAGTCAAGGCGCCGGTGGCGGGCCGCGTCACCAAGATTCATGCCGCAAAAGGCGACGCCGTCACCGCGGGAAAAGAGTTGGTTACAATCCAGTAGCGAGGGAGGGCGAGGCTCCTGCCGAGCCTCTTCGCGGTGCGGCGACGTGGCTCGGCAGGAGCCTCGCCCTCCCACATCCGTCGTCCCTTGTCCGAAATCCTGCGCCTCCTATCCTATGCCCAGCCCCTTCGCCCGCGTAACCGCCGATGACCTCGCCGCGTTTCGTATGATCTGCGGCGATGGCAATGTTCTCACCGAGCAAGCTGAGCTTGATATCCACGGCGCTGATGAGACAGAGGATCTGTGTTTCCCGCCCGAAGTTGTCCTCCGCCCGGAAACCGCGGCTCAGATTCAGGCGATCATGCGCCAGTGCAGCCGGCGCCGGATACCGGTGACCCCGCGTGGTGCAGGGACCGGACTGTCGGGAGGAGCCTTGCCGGTGAATGGCGGTGTCTCGCTGTCTTTGGCGAAGATGAATCGCATTCTCGAAATCGACACCAGCAATCTCGTCATTGTCACTCAGCCCGGCGTCATCACGCAGGTCCTGCAGGAGGCGGTTGAAGCGCAGGGATTGTACTATCCGCCCGATCCCGCCAGCCGGGGTTCGTGTTTCATTGGTGGCAATATTGCCGAATGCGCCGGCGGGCCGCGCGCACTCAAGTACGGCGTCACGAAGGACTACGTGCTTGGTGTCGAGGCCGTCCTTCCCGACGGAAGTCTGATCCGTTGGGGTGGCAAGCTCCTTAAGAATGTCACCGGCTACAATCTCGCCCAGCTTCTGGTCGGTTCCGAGGGGACACTCGCCATTGTCACTGAGATCACGCTGAGGTTGATCCCACTCCCCAAGGAGCGCGTGTGTTTGGTCGTCCCATTCGATGACGGACAGGCAGCCGCACGGGCTTTGACCAAGATCTTCATGGCACGGCTGACGCCCTCGGCGGCAGAGTATCTGGAGGGAGCCGCAGTCCGTTGCGCCGAGGCCAAATTCGGCAAGTCATTCCCGCAGTCGGATGCGGAAGCACATCTGCTCTTGGAACTCGACGGCAACGACCGGGCACAGTTGGACAAGGATGCGACATCTGGGAGATGCGCCGTGGGATCGGTGAAGCGGTGAAGTCGGTATCGGTCTACAAGGAAGAAGATACCGTCGTGCCGCGAGCGCGGCTGCCGGAACTGGTCGGCGTGGTTCGTGAGTTGTGCCGCAAGCACAAACTCGAGGCCATCACGTACGGCCACGCAGGCGATGGCAATCTGCACGTCAATATTCTGAAGCGCGAGCTTTCCGACGAGGAATGGAACGACCGCCTGCCCGGAGCGATTACCGAGCTATTTGAGCGTGTGGTTGCGATGGGTGGCGCCCTGTCCGGCGAACATGGAATCGGCTGGGTGCAAAAGCGCTACATGCCGATTGTCCTTGGTCCCAGCGAACTCGCGATTATGCGACGTGTGAAGCAAGCCTTCGACCCGCAGGGAATCCTCAATCCGAACAAAGTCTTCCCCGACGACGAGTAACAATCTGACCACTTGGTCTACTGGGTCCACTTCGTCCACTCTCACTTAATCACCACCATCTGCCGCGTCTCCGACCCGGCCGATGTCTTCAGCCGGCAGAAGTAGTGCCCCGATGCGACCGTTTTCCCGCGATCATCCCGTCCGTCCCAATTGACCGAGTGCGTACCCGCGCTCACGCGATCTGACAGCAAGTGCCGTACAGGACGTCCGAGGATATCATACACAGTGATGTCCACCTGGTCTTCGCGGTCCACCGAATAGGAAACACTGGTGATCGGGTCATGGTAGGTCGAGAATGGATTCGGGCGGTTTTGCGCGAGGGCATACCGGGGTTGAACCGAGGCCGCGGTATCAACCGAAAGCGTGACCGGAATCAGCACAGGCGAATTGCTCGCCTCGGCGGCGATCACGACAATTGTGTCGTGGTACGCGCCGGCCACTGATGGCGGCGAATCCACGCCGACATTCATCACACTCTGGCTGCTGCCCGTGGTTGGGAATACCGTTATCCAGGAGCTCGACCACGAGGCAGTCCAGTTGAGCAGGACGCCGTTCTGTGTCGCCAGGGACAATTCCCGGTTGGCGGGATTCGCACCGTCGATCACCTTGTGGAAATCCAGCGCAGACGGAGCGACGACGAGCGAGGTGGCACTCTCGACGGTCAGTGTGACGGGCAGTCGCACTGGCGAATTGCCCGCCGCCGGTGCGGAAATGACGAGTGTATCAGGGTACAATCCGACGTTCAAATCGGTCGACAGGATACTGACTTGGATTTCACCGGGGGCGCTCCCGCTGGACGGAGAGACCGAAATCCAACTCCCCGTGTTTCCGGCGGTCCAGGACACGGGAGGTCCTCCGATCGATCGAACTTGAACCACTTGAGTTGGGGGAGCGGTGCCGTTGCGCAGCACATGGAATTCCAATCGATCGGGAATCGCCGTGAGCGTCGCCTGCCCGGAAGGGCTCCCGATGGTCACGAACCCACCGTACACGACGGGATAGATGACCCGGCTGCCGCTGTAATCCGAGAATTGCGTGCCCGGAAGATTGCCACCCCTGTTGTCGGTATAAACGGAATCCACGGTGACCCACTGGCTGCCCGCACCTTCCGCGATTACAAACCGAATTCGCGCGACCACGCCGCTTCCGCGATCAATCCATCCACGGTTCGGGTAGCTCCCGATGATGAGAAGTGAGGCCGTTAGAGGAACGGACGGTGTTGCATATCCCAGCGTGATGAAATCGCCCTGGTACCGATCCCGGACAAACAGGATCGTATCGAAGATCAGGTCAGGGGAGTTCCAGTGAAACGGCACCGTGACGGCGCCGAGGACCAGGTCGTTTTCAGTCGCCACATCCACGTAGACTGTATCGCCGGGATTGCCCGCCGCGTCGCCAAACCGAACCGAATTCTCAGCAAATGCCGCCGACACGCTGATCATCAGCCAGCCAACGTACAGTCCACAAATTGCCCGCCACTTGCTCATGCAAAACATCACCCGGGAGGTACCAGGAACCCCGCTCGCCGTAATATACGGCCAAAATCACTTCCGCGCACACGGCTGCCCGTCGTGCGCAATCTTATTGACTCGATCCCCCGCTCATGAGCTAGATTCGCAGCCTATGGCACAAGCCCAATTGAACCTGCTCAATAGCGACAAGGTCTACTCAATCGGGGAACTCACCGGGCTGATCAAGGATGTCCTGGAGAGTGCCTTCGCTGGCGTCTGGGTCGAAGGGGAGATCTCGAACTACAAACTCGCTTCCTCCGGCCATCGGTACTTTTCGCTGAAAGACGCATCGGCTTCGCTGCGTTGCGCCATGTGGCGCGGGGCGGGACGCGGTCGCGTCCTCGCGTTCGAGCCCAAAGACGGAATGCGCGTTCGCGCTTTCGGCTCCCTGTCGGTCTATCCGCCACGAGGGGACTACCAGCTCATTGTCTCCGAACTGATCGAAATCGGCGTTGGGCCCTTGGAAGTCGCGTTCCAAAAGCTTAAAGAGAAGCTGTTAAAGGAGGGTCTGTTCGCGGAAGAGCGCAAACGTCTTCTGCCGCCTTTTCCCGCCTCCGTTGGCGTCGTGACTTCGCCAACCGGTGCCGCATTTGTGGATATCACCCGGACGATCACTCAGCGATTCCCAGGCATGCGTATCATCCTGGCACCGGTGCGCGTCCAGGGCGCCGAGGCGGCAGGAGAGATCATCGCAGCCATCTCTGCCATGAACCGCCGGTCTGATATCGACGTCCTGATCGTTGGACGGGGAGGGGGGTCGCTCGAGGATTTGTGGCCGTTCAATGAGGAGATTGTGGCTCGTGCCATCGCGGCCTCGCGCATACCGGTGGTCTCGGCGGTTGGCCACGAGGTCGATTTCACAATCGCGGATTTTGTCGCCGATTTCCGTGCCCCGACGCCGACCGGCGCCGCCGAGCGGATCACCGACAATTGGGTGCTGGCGCGCACCGCAGTCCCGCAGACAATGGCCCGTCTGCGCCGGGCGGTCGTCAATCGCGCCAACTGGTACCGTCAGCAATGGTCCAAACTTCACGGGTCACACGCCCTGCGCCGTCCGGCGGACTTGCTCCACTTATGGACCCAGCGGCTCGACGAAACCAATGAACGTCTGAGCCGAGGCACGCAACAGCGCTTGCAGAAGTCCCGGCATGACATCGACGCGATTTCCGGCAAACTGATGGCATTGTCGCCCGAAGCAGTCCTCCGGCGCGGTTACTCGATCACACGCCTGGTGGGCGGCTCCCGGACGCTCCGAGACGCAACGTTGGTAACGCCGGGATCCCGACTGGACACCACCCTCGCCAGTGGCCATATCATCTCTGAGGTGAAGTCGATTCACACACCAGAATCGTAGGGTGGACTGTGCCCACCGATTCGTGCGGAAAGGCTGCTCCTTCGCTCTTTCACATCACACGATGACTCGGCTCCCCCCGCGAAAACGATTGCCCCAATCCGGCCTATGATGGTAAAATGATCTGACTATGACCAAGCAACCGGAGAAATTCGAAGATGCCTTTGCCCGGCTGAGCGCGATTGTTTCCCAGCTTGAGGCGGGGGAGACCGGCCTGGAGGAGTCGCTGCAACTCTATGCCGAGGGAATGAAGCTTGTCCAGTTTTGCGGGCTCAAGCTGACCGAAGCGGAAAAGAAGATCGAGCAACTGACCAGCGAAAACACAGCGCCGGGCGCCGAGAAATCCAGCGAATGACCATCACACACAGACCATCGGCCGGCACCGAGGCTCCCCCGATTCTGCGCGAATTCTGGAATCTGCACCTGCGCCGGATCAATGACGAGATCGACCGTCTGCTGCCCTCCGTCGATACCGCTCCGTCACGGTTGCACAGTGCCATGCGACACGCCGTCCTTGCCGGCGGGAAACGTCTGCGGCCGATTCTCGCCGTGGCCACCCATGATGCGGTGGGAGGAAAGCACGATTCGATCTACGCCGTTGCCGCCGCGTTGGAGTTGCTGCACACGTACTCTCTGATCCATGACGACCTCCCCTGCATGGACGACGACAACCAGCGACGGGGTCAGCCCACGGTACACATTGCCTACGACGAAGCCACGGCGGTGCTGGCCGGCGATGCCCTGCATGCATTGGCATTTGAGATTCTCGCCCACCGGGCACCGCGCCAGGTGATGGAAATTGTCGCGCATGCGATCGGCACTGCCGGGATGCTGGGCGGCCAGATGGCCGACCTCGAGGCCGAAGGAACCGATCCCAACGAGGCGGCCGTGGTGGCGATCCACGAGCGCAAGACCGGCGCGCTGTTCATTGCGAGCGCCAAGACCGGAGCGATTCTCGCCGGTTCAAATGCGGCGGTCATAGCTGATATCGAGGCGTATGCACGTCCTCTGGGACTTGCGTTCCAGATTGTCGACGATGTCCTGGAATTGACCGTCGACGCAGCGCAATTGGGCAAGCCTGCCGACTCGGACTCCCGCCATCGTAAGATTACGTATCCCGGCGCCGTGGGGATCGAAGCGGCGCGCGAACGGGCTCACGAGCTGATCGAAGAAGCCAAGGCGGCGCTCAAGGATTTTCAAGGCGAACCGGCCATCCTCCGTGCGCTGGCGGACTTTGTCGTTGCTCGCAACCGGTAAGACGGGCATTCCAGACTGGGGACATCAGGTGCGACTCGGGATCATCGTCAATCTTCGCCGGCCAGGCGCCGAAGCCACTGTTGCCGCCATCCAGGAATGGTCGCGCGCCCATGACTGGCCGGTGACGGCGATTGGACGAATCGACATGGTCGCCGATCCCGACTTCCGGATCTTCCCGAAATCGCTCTTCGACGGAAAAGTCGACATGCTCCTTGCGCTGGGCGGCGACGGGACGATGCTGACCGCGGTGCGTACTGTCGCCGGGTTGGGTATTCCGGTCCTGGGTGTTAATCTCGGCTCGCTCGGTTTCCTCACGGTTGTGCCACCTTACGAGTGCCTGGAAGCTTTGGATGAAATCCGGGCCGGCAAATACTCCATTGAGGAGCGGTTGATGCTCGAGGTTTCCGAGCCTCGCGGCGAGACCATGGGCGAATCGTGGACGGCTCTCAACGATGTCGTGATCATCAAGGGGGGAATGTCACGGATGGTCAAGCTGACCGTGACCCACAACGGCGAGTATGTCAGCTCGTTCGCGGGCGACGGCCTGATTGTCGCCACACCGACCGGCTCGACCGCCTACTCTCTGTCGGTCGGCGGGCCAATCCTGATGCCTTCGATGCAGGGATTCATCCTCACCCCGATTTCGCCGCATACGCTCGCCCAGCGTCCCATGGTCTTCGACGCCAGCGCCCGTCTGGAAATCTCGGTCGATGCCGTTGTCGAAAACGCGGTATTGACGGTCGATGGCCAGCTCGCCCGCCACCTGCATGAGAAGACGATGCTCGTCGTCCGCCGCTCCGATCATCCCGCCCGTCTGGTGAGCTTCCCCGATCACCCGTTTTTCCGCCTCCTACGTGAAAAACTCCGCTGGGGAGTCGGCCCTGCCTTGCACCAGGGCGAAGGCATCCCGGAGGGGTGATCTAACGACCTGGCATCACTGCCGACAACTTAATGCCGTACCTCGGATAGCGGCCGCCTGAAGTCTAGCGGTGGTGAATCCACTTCAGGACCTCGGGGAGCGTGGGACGCTTCCCGGTCATTAGAACGCCGACACGGAAAATCCGTCCCGCAACCCAGCCTGCGGCTGCAACCGCCGACGCGAGGAGCAGGGCGGAAAGCACGTTTTCCCACAGGGGAACGGTGGACAAATTCATCCTCATCACCATGGCAACCGGAGAAAACGGGGGAACGAGGGAGAGGAATCGCATCAAAATCGAATTCGGTTGGTTGATCAGTGCGAACATCAGAGCGACCGGCAGCATCAGCAACATGACAACCGGTCCCAGAAACGGCTGTGCTTCCTGATCACTGGATGCGACCGATCCTACGATGGCAAACCAACAGGAGTAGAGCAGGTACCCCAGCAAAAGGTTGACGGTGAACCAGAACACAAACGACCATGATCCCAGAATGGCCAAACCGCCCACGACCCGTCCCGAGAGGGCGATTCCACTCGCGGCGACGACCAGCCCCATGATGACCCACAGGGCGACTTGCGCCATCGCGACCATTCCCTGCCCCACGATCTTGCTCATCATGATCTGGAAAGGCGTAACCGAGGAGACGAGGACCTCGATGATCCGGGCGCTCTTTTCCTCGAATAGCGCCCGCATGAGCTGGGCACCGTAACCAAAGATCATGGTGAACAGAACCATGACAAAGATGAGCGCACCAACATAATCGGACATGAACTCGCTTTTCGATCGTCCTTTGGATCCGAGCTTGTGGGTCTCCAGTTCGACGCGTCGAGTCAGGGATCGGGCCAGCGTGGCATCCAGCCCCTCGGCGGCCGTGCGGCCGGCGATGATGTAGTCGGTGAACCGGGCGCGGAGCTCGCGGATCATGTTCATGCGCGACAGGTTCGCCGAGTAAAGGAGCAACGCACCCGAGTCGCCCACCGACGTATCCGCAACGCAATAAGCGTCGAGCTTGTTCGCCAGGGTGCTGTCGGTCCAGTCCCGCATGAGGATCGACGAGTCGGCGGGCGAGATAGATCGATACGCGATGGACCACTGCGGCTTACCGCTCGTGATCGTGTCGCCGCTGATGAATCGGGCGAAACCCTCGAGCTGGTTCGAGCCGACTTCCATTAGTCCAATCCGGTACGTGGTGTCCTTCGTCCGATTCGACAGCCAGGCCGGGATCATGAAGACCGCGACCATGATGACCGGAGTGAGGATGGTGCCAATTATGAACGAGCGCGTGGCAATCCCTTCGCGCAGCTCCTTGCAGATCATCACCCAGAGTTTGTTCATGCGCCCGTCTTCGAGTTCTTGCCCGCCATCGTCAGGAAAATGCTGTGCAGACTCGGCTGAAGCCGTTGAATTCCATCCACCCGGCCAAGAGTCAGGATGCGCGACATGAGCTGTTGATGGTCCGTACTGGCAGCCAAGGTCAGTTCGTGACGAAGCCTTTCCGAACGGACGGCGATAACACCGGGGAGCACCGCGAGTGCCGCACCCGGCAGGTCACCTTCGACCACAAGAATATCAGCGCCAAAGCCGGACTTCACCTGGGAGAGCGGACCATCCAGAACCTTCTGCCCATGATCGATCATACACAGATGGTCGCAGATCTTCTCCGCCTGTTCCATGACATGCGAGGAGAAAAGGACCGTGGCGCCGCCGGCCTTCAATTCCAAAACGATATCCTTCAACAGTTCCTGATTCACCGGATCGAGCCCTGCGAAAGGCTCATCAAGAATCACCAGTTCTGGTTCGTGAAGGATGGTCGAGATAAACTGCACTTTCTGCTGCATTCCCTTCGACAATTCCTGAACCTTGCGCTTCTTCCACTCGCTCAACTCCATACGTGACAGCCAGGCGTCGATCTTCGGCCGGGACCGGTTCGGGGGAACCGACTTTAGTTGCGCCATGTACACGAGCACATCCTCAACGGTCATGCGCTTGTATAGTCCACGCTCTTCGGGCAGGAATCCGATCGAATCGTTCTGTGCCACAGTCGTGTTTCGGAAATGGAATGAGATCGTTCCGGTGTCGGGTGCGAGAATGTCTAGTATCATCCGGATCGTGGTCGTCTTGCCAGCGCCGTTGGGACCGATGATACCGTAAATCGATCCGCGCGGGACCGCCAGCGAGAGATCCCGCACCGCGAAAACGCTCTGAAAGCGTTTGCTGATTCCCTCAATCTCGAGAATTGACGCTTGGGAAGGCATCGTCATGTGTAACCCATGTGGCGGCGGCAGCCGAGTGAAACCAGAAACCGTCATCGGTGGCAGTCCTCACGCCACGGAAGCCGAATCCAACCTAATGAACCGGTACCAATCCTGTCGAGTCGAATTGGCTGGCGCTCCATCAGGCCGGCGACCTGCCGGAGGGGCAGTCGGCCAAGTGCCCAGAGAGAAGCCCCGCCGGTGTCGCCGCACGTTGCGTTGCGTGCGAAATGCAGAGCGTTGCACTCCGCATTGACATTGCCATTTGTCACCGAACTGTCATATCCGTAACACATTGTGTTATAAACATGTACGACGTCGTGTTGAATTTCCACATTCACGCGTGGTCGGTATATCATTTGCGCTACAGCATTGCGTGATAGGTTTCGTATCCATTGTGGCAGGCCATCCCATCCGGTCGACTGGATTTCGCCGGACGGAGATACCGAGCCCCACGGGTCAGCTTGAAGTTGTGACAGCTCGAACGAATCCCGTCCGGAACCTTTTAGCGGAACGAGTGTTCAGGTGCATCAGATGAACGTGATGGAGACCCGGAAAGGCCGGGCGAAGTTGGTTGCCAGAGAGGAATGCGTTATGAAGTGTGCATTCGCTGCGTAGAAATTCCGATGTTTTTCATAGCTGAAGAGCCCGCTCAGTTGAGCGGGCTCTTCGCGTTTCTGGGGATACGCTTTCAAGGGTGCCAGCGCTGAGGAATGCGCCAACCGTGCCACATGCGTAGGGGCGTATTGCATACGCCCTCTTTCTTCTGCGGGAAACGATTCGTTCGCGTTAGTCGTTCATGGGCTGTGCAGACTGCGGATAGTCTACCGTCCTGGGGCACGGGCGTATGTAATACGCCCCTACGAATCTTCGGTTAACTAGAACGGGGCGCAGCCTTTGCGCCCCCGTTCCTTGGTCCTTTGTCCGACTCGCTCTTACCGCTTCACCGCCCCGAGATTCTTGGCGGCGAAATCCCAGTTCACAACATCCCAGAATCCCTGGATGAACCGGGGACGTTCATTGCGGTAATCGACGTAATACGCATGCTCCCAGACGTCGAGCGTGAGGATCGGCTCGGCGTCATGCTTGAGCGGTGTGTCGGCGTTGCCCAACGGCATGATCTGCAGCTTGCCCGATTTGTCCATGGCCAGCCACGCCCATCCCGATCCAAACAGCGCCGCGGCGGCGGCGGAGAACTGCTCTTTGAACGCATCGAGGCTCTTAAAGTCACGCTCGATGGCGGTCAACAGATTTGCACCCGGCTTGCCGCCTCCGCCGGTCGGCGTCATGCAGCTCCAGAAAAACGTGTGGTTCCAGGCCTGGGCGGAGTTGTTGAAAACACCGCCGCTCGACTTGATCACCAGCTCTCGCAACGGCAGCTCGGATTCGGGCTTGCCGTCGACCAGCGGATTGAGCTTGGCGAAGTAGGCGGCGTGATGCTTGTTGTAATGGTAATTCATTTGCTCTTCCGACAGGTACGGCTTGAGCGCACTCAGAGCGTACGGAAGCTCGGGAAGTTTGAAACTCATTGGTTGACCCCTTTCTGAAAACGCCTCGGTTGCCGTGGAAAACGCAACGAAGCGGTTAAGGTTCCCTGGGTACAGCGGCTAAACACTTCGGTACAAACCACTTTGTCAATATCCTTTTGCCGACTCATCCAGTCCTCGCCTCATGCCGCCGCGCCGGGTATAATGTTGATACCAAATCCGGATGCGGGCGGAGGATGGGCTGCCATGCGCTTCTTTACGACTCTGATGTCGCCGTGTGTTGGCGGGAAAACGGGATTGGGACGTGTGTTCGCCGCGGTCTCGTTGAAAATCATTGTCATAAACTTTGTCGCCATCGCCCTGGCCGCACCATCGGGTGCTCAACAGCCATCACCCGCGCCGTCGGTCCCAACCGAAGCGGAGGAGACAGCGATGTATAAAACATACAAAAATGCTCCTAAAACAAGTCTCCCGGCGCCAACGGCCGGCAATATGAGCCTGGAGACGGCCATCCGGGCCCGGCGTTCGGTCCGCAGCTTCGCCGACAAGCCGCTGAAATTGGCGCAGGTTTCTCAACTCTTGCTGTCGGCCTACGGCATCACGCAACGGCGCGGAGATGAGGACCATCGTTCGGTCCCGTCGGCAGGGGCCATGTTTCCGCTCGATCTATACCTGCTGGCGCATCATGTCGATTCGCTGGCCCCGGGGCTCTATCATTTTCAGGTGCTCGACTCGACCCTCGAATTGATCAAGCCGGGCGATTTCAGCGAACAGATTCACGAAGCCTCCAACGGCCAAAGCACGGTGGGCTCATCGCCCGCGACATTGATCATCACTGCCACCTATGGACGGATCACGCCGCGATACAGTGACCGCGGCTATCAATACACGCACATGGAAGTCGGTGCGGTCTGTCAGAATGTCTACCTCCAGGCGACCTCGCTTGGGCTCGGAACCTGTGCGGTCGGCGCCTTCGACGACGACGCAGTCAGCCGCCTCCTCGAACTCGGCCGCCGCCGCGAGATCCCGATGCTGGTGATGCCGGTTGGGGTGCCGCGAGGGGAGTAGTCACAGTCTGCCGGGGCAATCTGTGGCGCGGGTGCCCTCGCCCGCGTCTTTGCGGGCGGCTTCCCCACCGTCTTTCCCGCGAAAGCGGGAACCTCGGGGCGCACTAACGCTAGATTCCCGCTTTCGCGGGAATGACGTCGGGGGAGGGCGATCCGCCGCGGCGGACTGCCGAGCCTCTTTTGCGTGTGGCGACATGGCTCGGCGGGAGCCTCGCCCTCCCTGCCGCTGGCTCCGTCTCATTGCCCAAAGGAAACAACTGGCTTAACTTGTCACCCATGACCATCCTCGTCCTCAACTGCGGCTCGTCGTCGGTGCGATTTCAACTGGTCGCGACTGATGTGGATTTGATTGAGCAAGATGCTGACCGTTATCTGGCGCGCGGGCATCTGGAGCGATTTGGACCGGAGGCATTGATCTCATTTCACGCCGAAGGTCAACCGCCAATAGAGCGAACCGCGTCTGTCGCAGACCACCGTGCTGCAATCGAGATTATTCTGCGATGGATCAAATCACTGGGGGAGATCCACGCAGTGGGCCACCGCGTGGTGCACGGCGGCGAGCGATTCCAACAGTCCGTACGAATCGATGAGGATGTCCTCGTCGGAATCGAGGCGTGTGCTGAATTGGCCCCGCTTCACAATCCGGTGAATCTCCGTGGAATTCGTGCGGCCGCGGAGCTCCTTGGCGCCGACGTACCCCAGGTCGCGGTGTTCGATACCGCTTTTCATGCCACGATGCCCGACACGTCGTATCTCTACGCGCTTCCTATGGAGCTCTATCAGAAGCATCACATTCGCCGTTACGGGTTTCACGGCACATCGCACCGCTATGTCGCCGGGCGCTATCAGAAGCAGAAGGGACTGTCGCCCGATGCCGTCAACATCATCACAGTGCATCTCGGCAATGGCTGCTCGGCCTGTGCGATCAAAAACGGGAAGTCTTTCGACACATCGATGGGATTCACCCCGCTCGAAGGTCTCGTAATGGGGACACGCTCTGGCGATATCGATCCGTCAATCATCGGGCATCTGGTCGCGCATGCTGGGATGAGACCCGCTGAGATCGACACCATGCTCAATTTCGATTCCGGACTCCTCGGCCTATCGGGGCTGAGCAGCGATATGCGAACCCTGCTCGAGGCCGACATCGAGAAGAAGAATATCCGTGCCCGCCTCGCAATCGACATCTTCTGCCAGCGCGTCAAGAAATACATTGGCGGCTACATCGCCGAAATGGGCGGCGCCGACGCGGTGATCTTCACCGGCGGAATCGGCGAGAACTCACCGGTGATTCGCGCCCGTATCTGCAAGGGGCTGGAGTGCCTGGGATTGACTCTCGACTCAGTCCGCAACTTCGAATTGCCTCCGAGCGGGGGAGAGATCAGCACCCCGGGTTCCGCTCTGAAGTGCCTCGTGATACCCACCAATGAGGAGTTGATGATCGCGCGGGATACGGTGCGAGTGGTTGAACGCTCACGAGCGAGAATTTGAATACGGAAAAGTCAGGG
>JACRMA010000089.1 GCA_016235085.1 Candidatus Zixiibacteriota bacterium | reverse complement strand
GGTGGGGGATTCACCGCAATTTTGCGGAGGCTGTGGCGGCCGACACTCGTGGCCATGTTGCTGTTGTTCGGAGCGGTGTTCCATTATCTGGCACTGGGATTTCCCGGCGTCGCATACCCCAAGTCCACTTGGGACATCGCGGGCTGGAAGGATTTGCAGAAGCAGGTATCCGCAATCGAAGCATCCGTTCGAACGAACACGACACAGCCGCTGATCGCCGGTTTCGACCGGTACAATATCTCAAGTGAGCTTGCGTTCTACGGAGCCCCCGAAGGGCCGCGGCATGCCGCAGGACAACACCTATTTGGCGAGCCGCCGCTCATGTACGAGTTCTGGTTTCCGGCACTGGCGCAACAAGGCAAGACGATCATCATCGTGTCGCGCCACCGCGATTGGCTTGATGGCGAGAAAGTCGTACCGCGCTTCGACAGTCTTTCGGCGATATCCACCCTGCCGGTCTCATTGAATGGCGAAGAAATCGGCAAGTATTACGTCCGCGTGGGATTCGGATACCGCGCCAAGCCGTAGGGCGGGCTCTGCCCGCCTTCCTCTCGCCCCATGCGCTTGTCGCTTGCGTTTCGCGCACGGGCAAGATGGGCTTGTTGAAGAAGCTGCAAGTTTGCGAACGGTGGAGAAAAAAGGTGGGCAGAGCCCACCCTACCAGCACTGTGCGAGACAAACAGGTGGGCTTTGCCCCACCTTTCTTCTCTTAAGGACGCGTATCGACGGGTTTCTCAACGAGTCACAGATGCTCGCGCTATCATTCATCCGTATGGGGAGACTACGGCGCGCAATTGCGGCAGGGGCTGAATCCGTGGTAAATCGCCGAATCGCGTGACGAGTACTTGACCCGCGAATCGCGCCGTATTTCTGAGACGCTGCGACAGTCGGGCTTGTGAAACCGGAATCCGGACTCCGAGCCGACATAATGATCCGCTGTTTCCGGATGCCCCGACTTCCACAATCCACGACGCTCCACCATCGCCGAATCGAGCGCCTGAACCAGTTCGCGCGCGTGCGTCAGGTTCTGCGCGAAGAAATAGCAATACGCCCAGCCGGCCCGCAGGATCTCGCGGTTGGCCATCCGTCGATCCACATAAACATACGCCAGGGTCCGCCCATAGCGGTCGAATCGCTCGCGGCCATACTCAAGACGGACGGTCTTACCAAGGACGAGCGCCGTATTGGCCACAGTCGCAGAGTCGGCGCCGGCCTGTCCCTTCTCCGGCGTGTCGATCCCGAGCATGCGAACGGTACGCCCATCGTCCAATTCGATGGTGTCGCCATCAATGACCTTGGTCACGACCGCCTTCTCGAGATTCCGCAGCGGGTCCTTCTTGCCGCACGACAGACTCAGGCACGCCGCGATGGCAAACGATAGGAGAATCGCGCGCAGGGTTCGTCCCGCGACGGACCGATCACGCGATCGACTCTCCGAAATCCTGTGTGTCATTTCGCAACCGGTCGCGAGGTCAACTGCAGCGCGGCGAACAGCGGACGGTGGCAGATGACAACCCAAAGGAGAAGCGGGAGGGCATCGGAGAAAAGGAACCACGGTGACAGAAGCCGGTAGGCGGTCGGATCGAGCTGATGGGCAATGAGGATTGCCCGTACGATCAGAGTGAAACAGATGTGCCAGACAAGTATGCCGCCAAACCCGGCCAACGCGCCCCACAGGCGCCGTTTCCAACTGATTCCCCACATCGCCGCCATCAGACTCAGAAACGGCAGGATGTTATAGAAGCGGTCCAGGATGACATCCGCCGCATCACGAAGCGAATTGGGCTGAATCCCGAACACGCCGTACACGGGGAGCGCAACCGTCCGGAACAAGAGCGTGTACTCAAACCGCCCCTGCCACTCCCACACGATGTAAAGCCCTACCGAAACCACGGAAAGGCGCACCAGAAACCACAGTAATGTCTTCCACATGCCGGAGTCTGATCACCGTGACGGACGGCTCGCAACCAGTTTGATCCAAAGAATCCAGACACTGACAATCATCAGAATCAGTGTGGCCTGCCAGAAATAGATATGCATGAAATCAAATGATCCCGGCCATCGCCCCCCGACGGCGACGAGAAACATCATGCGCAAGATATTGATAAAAAGCAGAGCGATCATTCCGCCGAGTACGCCAATCAGCCTGGCACGCCACCGCGCGGGGAATGCGACGACCGCCGCCCAGAAGATGATCACTTCGTAAGCGCCGGTGCACTCCTCGATCACCTCGACTGA
The DNA here is from genome assembly GCA_016235085.1 of Candidatus Zixiibacteriota bacterium. Taxonomy (GTDB): domain Bacteria; phylum Zixibacteria; class MSB-5A5; order WJJR01; family WJJR01; genus JACRMA01. Next base: position 37,681 of record JACRMA010000089.1, on the reverse strand, counting down.
GATTCCCGGTGCCACGATGAACCGGCCATCGACCGTGGCGTTGACACCAAACAACCGAAGTCCCAAGCCAACCACAGAAGCGGTGCCGGCCATGAACTGCATCATCTGATCATTGTAGCGAATCGAGAGGGGCGGGTAGATGAGCGACAGAACTCCGAGCGTCAGCACGAAGAGAATCACGAATCGTACGGCCGGCGGGAGGCGCCGCCAGCGGGCGACCAAACCGGAGCCACCAGGGGATTCGTCCGATGGATCGCCCGTTACCGAGAATTCCTTTCCCGTGTCGGTTGCCATGATTCCGCAGGTCAATAGCCGCCCAGTACTACCGATAATCTATAATGGGCCATGTGATTAGTCCAGTGCTGATGTGAATGGGCGTTGGACTGAGCGGGTGGATGTTGCCCGAATGCTCCTGTCAAACGATCGGGAGCATGGACGACCCCGCGCGGATCAATGGACGGGCGTATTCCGCAGCCGGTGGAGCATGTTAGACAGACTTTCAACGAAAAAGACTTCAAAGCGGGGCCAAACGAGCCTCTCGCCGGCCACAGGCAGCAAACCGATTGCGTTCTCACGGCATGTGCGGGAGATATTCTTCTTCCTCATCGTTCTGGTGGCGGCCAGCAATGTCTCCGGCATTTTCCTTTTGGACCGAATTGTGCGCCGCGAGGATGCACGGGTAACCGGAAAACTCAACGCCGCGCTCGATATCATCAGCCGGCATCACGCGTCAACTCCCGCCACACCGATGACCCCCACGGAGCTGGCAACACTGGCACGGGAAGCCGATCTCGGTGATCTGATTGTGGCGTATCCCCGGTCGGACGGTGGCGCTGTCCGTTGGAATGTCATACGCACATCGGGCGCAGAAGCGGCGCATACAGCCCAGGGACGGTTTGAGGACAAACCGCAGACGCCGGAAAGCGGATGGGGCGCCGATGGCGAGTATTGGAAGTATCTGACAATTCAGGGAGCCATCGACGGACTACCGGCGCAATTGTGTGCGGGTGTTGCCGCACCCGGACTTGGGGCGCTCAGACGCCAGTTCCGGCTGGAACTCTGGGTGCGCGGATTTATCGTGGCGGCGTTCGTCCTCTTCGCGCTGCTGTTTCACCGCATCGTGCTTCTTCCCTTCCGCGACATGCGCCAGCGTGCGTCGGCGCTTGTCGCCAGCGGGCTCCTCCCGGAAGCGCCGGGCCATCCGGCCGATGACCCGGAGTACGTCATCTCCACGTTTGATGTGCTGGTACGGCGCCTGATCGAGGAAGCGGACACCAGCCGCGAGCAGGCGGTTAAATCGGAGAAGCGAGCCCGCAATATTGAACGGTTCAACGAGTACATGCTCGCATCGATGAGCACCGGCGTTCTCATCCTGGGACGTGACGGCACAATCCTGAAAGCAAATCGCGCGTCGCAACACACATTGCATACAGATGTCTCGGGGATGCCCGGCAAGGACTACCGGGCGGCAGGTCTATACCCGGAGATGGTTGCGGTCATCCAAGAGGGGCTTCGGGACGGCCAGTTGTACTCGCGGCGGGAAATGCGGATCGAGCGGAAGGGCGAGGAAGGCCCACTATATCTCGGTGTGAATACGTCGCTGATTCGCAATGAATTCGATGAGGTGGTCGGACTCAGCGTCCTGATGACCGATCTCACCGAGATCAAGCGGCTATACGACGAACTCGCCGAGAATCAGCGGCTGGCTGATCTGGGTGAGATGGCCGCGGGGCTGGCCCACCAACTCCGTAACTCGATGGCGGCGATTTTGGGCTACGGGAAGCTCCTCCGCGAGATGACCGGGGGTGACACGCGGTCAACCGGATGGGCCGATTCGGTGATCGGCGAGACAGAAGAAACGGCCCTGATGCTGGAGCGTTTTCTGTCATTCGCCCGGCCACTGACCGGGGACCGAGAACCGGTCGACCTGGCCGAAGTCATCCAAGATTCCATCACCGCAACCGAGGCCTTGGCACACAAATCGCAGATTCGCGTGACACTTCATCTGGCGAGCGCTAATACCATGTCACACAACGTAATGGGCGATTCACTCCTTCTCCGGCAAATCTTCGTGAATCTCATTCAGAACAGTATCGAGGCAATGACCAGCGCCGTTTTCCCCGGTGGCGCGAAGGCGAATCGTGAGTGGACAATGGGGCAAGACCGGGAGGGATTCTTCCGAATTGAGATAGCCGATCATGGGTCAGGCATTCCCGAGAGTGACCGCAACCGTATCTTCCGGCCCTTCTTTACATCCAAAGAGATGGGGACCGGACTGGGGCTTCCACTGGCCAAGAAGATTGCCGTGTTTCACGGCGGCAATCTGACCTTGGAGAAATCGGGACCTGATGGCTCGGTGTTCGTCGTGTCGCTGCCGGCACAGCGAATTCGGGAGACCGTCGCAGAACACTCCGACAATCAAGACGCCGCGGTCAACGCCATCACCTGACAGAAGTCAGTCGTAGCCCGGCACCACAATCCGATCACGCAATGTCAGACACCATTGACTTGCCACAGAGTGATCTTTATTCTGGCATCCGTTCGATGTCTTCAGCGGCCGGGTCTGCGGTGGCCGAAGACGCAAGCGACGCCGGAGTGGTGAAATTGGCAGACGCGCCGGACTCAAAATCCGGTGGGACCTAAATCCCGTGTCGGTTCGATTCCGACCTCCGGCAGTATACACATCCAGAAACGTGGCCCGAAGAGCGAAGAAACTTCTCCGTTTGCTGCCTGCCTTCGCAGGATTTTATCTGTTGAGTCTGATTCCGTTTGAACCTGCAATCGATGCACGCGCTATTGTCGTCCGCCAGCCTACGGCGAACCTGGATTCGCTGATCGCGCTGGTCGCACAAGATTCGATCACGGCCAGTTTGTACCGTCTACAGGCTTTTAATGGACGGGTTGCCGGGACCGATTCGATCTATGCGGCGCGCGACTGGATACACTCACGATTTCTGGCCTTTGGGTACGATTCTGTTTACAACGACTCATTCTCAGCATCTGTCTTCGGCGGATACAAGCCATGTTACAATGTCGTGGCCACCAAACTTGGCACGACTCGCCCCGACCTGCAGATTGTCGTCGGCGCGCATTACGATGCTGTCCCCGGCTCGCCCGGTGCGGATGATAACGGGAGCGGCGTCTGCGGCGTGCTGGAATTGGCGCGTGTGCTGGCCACTCAGCAAACTGGTGCGACGATTGTGTTTGTAACGTTTGACGCGCATGAGTGGGGCCTGTACGGGTCGTCGCATTATGCTAACGAAGCAGGTGCGCGGCATGACAGCATTCTCGCCATGTTCAACATCGACATGATCGGCAATCTGCCGAACAGCGCTGAGGCGTGGCTGTACTTTGGCCAGGACACCCGGCTCGCGCAGATTTGGGCGGACAGCGGCGGGTCGCGACTCGGAATCGCCGGGCATCCGGCCCCGGCGGCATACCTCGTGGATCAGTATCCCTTCATCCTGAACGGGTATCAGGCGCTGTTTGTTTTTGAACACCTGTTTTCCAGCGTCCATCACACCACCCACGACAGCACGTCGTACGTGAATTTCGACTACGCCACACGGATGGTTAAAGCCACTCTGGCCACCGTGGCCACAATTGCGAACGCCGACTGGGATGCCGACGGCGTTGCGAATTCGCCCGACAACTGCCCGACAACATTCAATCCGGGGCAGGACGATCTCGATCATGATGGGATTGGAGATGCTTGTGATCCCTGCCTGTGCCTCTCCCAGGGGGACGCAACCGGCGACGGCCAGATCGACGTTCTGGACGTTGTCGCGATCATCGATCGCGCCTTCGCCGGGGGAGCCTGCACGCAGGATGCGCTGTGCCCGCGCGAACGGTGCGATATCGATGCCAATGGAACCACCGACGTGTTTGATGTGGTTGCCGTGATTGCGTACGCCTTCAGCAATGGCCCGTCTCCGGCATCGGGCTGCCCGTAGACTTCCCCTCCGACCCTGACTTCAACTGCCACCATATCCGCCTGCTGGCTGGGGCGCCCAGATTCCATTGTCTATTAGTCAACTCGGGTACGTAACAGAAGTGTGACTGATTCCACCGACCCGGAGGGTAGACGCATGGAAGGATTTGCCGACGTGAGACACTGGATCGCCCTGGCCATCATCGTGCCACTCGCGCTCGCCGGTTGCCACAAGAAATCCACATCGAATTCGAATGGGAACGGCGAGTGGGACATCGAAACTCAGGGAATTCCGAAGTTTGTCCAAACGGACTACACCGATCTTGGCGCCATCGACCGGATATCGTGCTTCCGTTCCGCGTATGGTCACGACTACACACATGACGACCACCTGGAGCATTGCCGGAGCATGAAACATTACTTCTGGCCCAAAGGCGGCGACCCAGGATGGTCACACAATCCTTCGTGGACGACGATTCCGATCCGGTCGCCGATCGCGGGAACGGTGACACGGCTGATGCCCGAGTTCACTGGAATACAGATCTGGATCGGCTCGGACGCGTACCCAGCGTTCGAATTCCGCATCTTCCACGTGGGCATCTCTCCCACCCTCCTCGAGGGCGACAAGGTTTCCGAGGGGCAGGTACTGGGACATCATGGTGGAGACGAAGCCATGTCGGACATCGCGGTGCGCGTGGCGACGCCGAATGGATGGCGGTTGGTTTCGTATTTCGACGTCATGACCGATGAGCTGTTTCAAACGTATGTCTCGCGTGGTGTCGTCTCCCGCAGCCAGCTCATAATCACAAAAGCGGAGCGGGACGCCGATTCGCTGACGTGCTCTGGGGAACAGTTTATCACGACAGGCAATTTGGAGAACTGGGTGCCGTTGAACTGAGCGCGGGCCCCAGAAATGTGACAGCGCCGCGCTTTGACAGAGAACTGCAGATGCTTCGCTCCCTGCGGTCGCTCAGCATGACATCGTGGCGGTGTCACTCAGCATGACATCGTGTATGCGTCGCAGAAGGTTAGGCGGCTTGCCGCCTTCCAGTCGATCATCGCGAGCCCGTGAACTCGCGTTCAAAGTCACCCCCTCCCCCTCTTGTCAATCCGCCGATTTCGGTTATCTTGCCGATAGGAAGATGTAGCCCCTGCCCCGGTGGTGCGGGACCGGGCTGGAAGGATGTACGGTTGTGAGAAGTTGTATACCCCGCTCGTTGCTGGCACGGTTGTGCTTGTCGATTGGGCCGTTGCTTGGAATTTCGACCGTCGCGTCATCGGTTCACGCGCAGGGGAACATCTATGGGGTCGTGCAGGGCACGAATCTGGTGAGTCCCCCGGCAACCGATCTTTTCTGGATGGGATTTCTCAATCACAGCGACCAGGAAATCCGGATCGAAACCAACACGGGCGCCGGCTACGACGGCACCAACTGGTTCGACGACTTCCAGAATTACACCAGTCACGCTGCCGGCATTCCATATGATTACTTTTTCGTCAACGTCTCCAATGGACAGGCGCTTCACCTCTCCAAGACGGTTCCGGCCAATTCCTTTCAGCAGGAGAACATCCTGCTGGCGGCGGGAAGTTTCCCGGCGCGGCCGGCCGGACTGGTGGCGCAGGTGACATCCGCGCGACGGATCAATCTCAGTTGGAATTCACAGCCGGGAATGACCTGCCACGTTTACCGGCGGGTCACGTCGAATGCCGGCGTGTTCCGGCGTATCGATGATCCGCTGGGATCTCTGGCCAATCTCGGTGTGGCTGATTCGTTCTTCGTGGATAGCACGTCGGATGGGATTAGCGATTACACGTATGTCCTCATCGCCCAGAATTCGTCGGGCAATTTTTCCGCGCACTCGGCCACGTCATCCGCACTCGCATCGGTGGCGAACGCGCCGGCCGTGGCAGCGGTCATGCCGGATTCCGGCGCACCCGCCGGCGGGTATTCGGTCACGATCTGCGGGACAAACTTCGACGTCGCCGGCGCGTCCGTGACGTTTCGCGGAATCGCGGCCACTGACGTTGCCGTGCAGTCACCGGTCTCCCTGACCTGCACTGTACCGGCGGGGTCGCCGGGGTTTGCCGGTGTCGTCGTGACCAACACGTCGTCCGGAGTGGCCTCCTCACCGCTGACGACCGGTTTCCATTACGAGGGGCAAGCGTTCACGCGGGGTGACGTGAATCTCGATGGTTCGATCGATGTCTTTGACAGTGCGTATTTGATCGAATTCATCTTCAGCGGCGGACCGTCGCCTCTTCCGGTGGATGAAGCCGGCAATGTCGATGGCGATCCGGATCACATCATCGACGTCTTCGATCTTGTCTACTTGCTTGAGTACACGTTCAGTGGCGGGCCAGCTCCCCCTCCATAAGCCGCCGGCACATTCCGGCCGGAACGCGATGGTGAGGATCGCTCCACACCGAGAGCTGCGTTGCCGCGAACGGGCTGTCGCACTAACGAACCAGCAACATCTTGTGCGAAAGGGTCTGGGCGCCTGAGCTCATGCGGGCGAAGTAGACTCCGGAGGCAAGTGGCTGACCCGACTTGTTGTCACCGTTCCACACAAGTTCATGCGTTCCAGAGTCCGCGTTACCGGAAAAGAGAGTGTTCACAAGCCGGCCGAGGATGTCGTAGACCGACACGGTGACCCACTTGCGTCCATCGGTAACAAACCGGATCACTGTTGACGGGTTGAACGGATTCGGCATGTTCGTCAGATCGAGAGCATATCGAATGCTCCCCGGGGCAATATCATCGAACACGTCCGTGACCAGCGGAACCGTGAGATCGCACGACATCGACAAGGCCGATGCTGAGATATTGGTCACGGTCACGTAACTCGGCGCACCGGAGTACGCGTTGGAGCTGGGTGACGTCGGGGCGGAGAATGTCGCGGTGCTCGCTGGACCCGGGTAGGGATCAGTGGAATCACCCAAGTTGATGTTCTTTTCCATCTGCCATAGATTATCGGCCTGCTCCAGCGCCACGAGGTAATTCCCATTGGTCGTATGACCTGGGTACCACTCGGACATGTTCGACATGCGGCTTTCATCGATACGCCAGATGAGCAACCCCGATCCTGGAAGCGCGGAATCGTAACCCAGCTTCTGCCGGTTCTCCACAAGAAAGTACTCCCGTCCTCCCGTGCCGTCGATAGGCAGCCGGTAGGCAAAGCCCTGAGGCTCGGTCGCAGGAACGATCGCTCCGCTCAGGCTGGCCGTCACATCCAGTGGCATGATGATTCCGAGCTGAGACTTGCACCAGGCGTCAAGGTGGGCGGGTGAATTTCCCAGACGTCCATTCCAGGCGCCCGAGGCCATGAGCGACCACTTGCCTACACCGCGTGAACTGCCGTCCAAGTCGTAAAGATCGGGCAGACCCAGGAGATGACCGATCTCGTGGGCAAAAACCCCAATCGTTATGTCACCGGGACGGTTCCAGAACTCCGGCTGGATCGTGAACGAGCTGACGTAGACGCCATCGCGCAGGCGTGGCATGATGCCCCACTTGTGGGACCAGATATCATTGGTGGAGAAGGTGAATTCCGCCCCACGGCCGGGGTGAACGATGATGACTCCATCGACGAACTTGTCCCCGTCGTTGTCGTAGTCCGCGAAGTTGACGCACGAATCGACTTTGTCGACCAGGTCTTCGCATAGCTTTTGTGTATTGTGAGGGTAGATGCCCATCCCATAGTCCGCATTGACGTAGCTTGAGTAGCTGCTGTCGAGATGATGCCACCCGAGGGAAGACGGCAGATTCACGGTGGTGATCGTCAAAGTACGGTAGGTGATTTCGTGGTAGAAATCGCGCACCGAACCGGGGACATCGCCGAAAATCAGGGTGTCGAACTCGAGCGCCGGAACTGAGGCCGGCTTATCGGGGAAGTCAACACAAATCGCCAGGATGTTGAAGTTGCCAACCCGTCGGATACCGGTCGCCAGGCCGCCGTCGGGCTGATCGATACCGCGTGCCGCAAACGACGCGCTCATTTGAGAATACAGATCAACGCCGGCGCTGAGTCCGGGGGTGATCGCATGCGCACTGTCGCCAGGGTACGGCGGCATGGCGTTCGCGCGGAAGAAAATCCCCGAACTGCAGAGAACCAGTAATCCCAGAAGGCAGCCCGATCCAATGGGCAAGACACGCAAACGATGCATTACGGGCATCCTTTCCCGAAAACCACTCCATTGTTGCGATGGGTGTCCCCCCCCTCGCCGTGCTCTCTTCCTTTTATCGGACGGAGGCCCTTTGGTTTCAAGCGGGGATGCGGTTTTTTTACGAAATCGGACGGAAATACATCTATTAGGAGCGGTACCGCCCGATAACTACCTTGCGCCGGAGTCGCATTGCCGGTGGCCGGATGAGATGTTTCTGCCCTCGGGCTGAGCCAATCAAACACGCAAAGAAACGCTTTCCATCACTGGACTTGCGAGTCGTACAAGCGCGATTGATCGCCATCAAGTCAATATTTCCGAGAGTTCCAGGCCAGGCCCTGTACCAAGTGTGACGGATCTCTCGCCGAAACTCCTGGCTCCATCGCGATTGCGATCTGCACCACTTTGATTTATCATTTACGTGGTATCGATTTCTCCAAACATCGAAACTGACGATTAATCGAGGAGCTGGGGAAGGAGTACTTGATGAAGCTAAGTTCACGCGCTGTTCTCACTCTCTTCGTTGGGACTTCACTCCTGGCGTCCTGTGGCGACAAGAAGGCTTCGGGGCCGGTTGACGGCGGCACAGACAGCTCATCTCAGATCAGATATGTTGGTCCCGGGTACGACGCGAGTTGGAGCCCAGATGGAACAAAGATCGCCTCGAACGAGGGGGATCACATTCTCATACTGAGCCTCGTCGATAGTTCAGTGACAATGCTGACGATTCCTCCCGACAACATCCCTCCCAGCCATGACTGGTGGGATGAAGAACCATCGTGGTCACCGGATGGGCATTGGATCCTCTTTTCGGGCAAAGCAAGGGACTGGCCCGCCTCAGATGAAGACGCTGATCTCTGGAGGTATCCAGCAACAGGAGGCAAACCGGAGCGCGTCACTTCGAATCTCCTTGGAACAGAAACCCAACCACATTGGTCACCAGATGGCCGATGGATCGCCTACTACGAGTTCTCTTATCCTATCGGGGACGACTATCGGGAAGTGATCGCAATCATGCCTGCCGAGGGCGGAGACCCGCGAGTCTTGGCCGTGGACCAAGCGGGCTCCGCCTTCCGAATGTCCTGGTCACCAGACGGGCAGTGGATCGCCTACGCGTCGCGAGGTGAAGGTCTCTATGACCAGTTTCTTCGCGTTCGCAGTGTCAGTGATACGTCCATCACTCGAATTGTCACACGCGCAACCGCAGACACAATGATATGTGAGGACTGCACCTGGTCTCCAGATGGCCAGACTATCGCGTTTGTTCAGCTCAGCCTGCGAGCCCCTTACAACAAGACGATCTGGACAGTGCCCGCCTCAGGCGGAACTCCTCAGCCGCTCTACCTCGGATCTGACCAACTCCCATGTTGTTTCGACGGCCCATCGTATTCGCCTGACGGCAGTCATCTCGCCCTCACGCACGGCGGCATAATAGTTGTTCCTTCGGCGGGGCTTTAGTTCGGTCGGATTAGTTAAATCGTCCTGTTCGCCTGGTCCCTCTGCAGCACGGGGCGTATTGAAGAACCCGCGGATTGGAGAGGTGGTGGGATAGGAACGCGGAGACTGCTTCGCTCCACCCCCCTGACTCCCTTCGCGAGTCGGGAAATACAAATTACAGAAGTCCTTGTGAAGCTTTCGTCACTGCGGACCAAAGGCGTCGGATGGGACGAAGCAATCTCTTACGCGCCCATACCCTTGGGCGCTTACGCGGGGCTTCTCATCGCGTCCCACAGCGGCGGACGACCAGCCCCCTACATGGGAGTGGAATGAAACGGTGATCGGGATTCGTCCTTCTGCAGTCCTCAGAGGGATGATCAACGGCCGGATGACAAGAATTCGGTGACATCCTGACCGCGAGATCGAATCGACACACCCCCGAGACTTGGATACTCTGTCTACTGTTCACTTGAGCTCCGGGGCACCAGACAACCACTGCCTGGATTGGCAGGGGGAAATATCACGAGCGGGACGCATGGGCAGAGTGTTATCTTCCCGGTCGCTGTTCGGAACGGCAGCAAAGAAGCACCAGTGTGAATCGCTCTGCCAATCAAAGTGAGGTCAAAAGACATGAAGTTCAGCGTGCGAACTGCTCTGGCCGGGTCTGCTCTTGCCCTGCTCATCGCTAACAACGCTCTTTGCCAATCGGCACCAGCGGCACCGAAAGACAGCGCGAATCAGAAATGGGATGTCTCCAAACCGCAATTGCCGGCCGACACACTTGAGTTCGACGCGACCGAGGGCACTTGGATGGCATTGGATGTCTCCCCTAACGGCCGTGAGATTGTGTTCGACCTGCTGGGCGACATCTACAAGATGCCAATTGAGGGTGGCAACGCGACGCTGCTAACCGGTGGACTCGCCTATGACGTCCAGCCACGGTTCAGCCCGGACGGCAAGTCGATTCTGTTCACAAGCGACCGGGGCGGGGGCGACAACCTGTGGATCATGAACGCCGACGGCAGCAAGCCGGTCCAGATTACCAAGGAAGATTTTCGGCTGCTGAACAACGGGTCATGGCATCCCAGCGGGAAATACGTCGTCGCCAAGAAGCATTTCACCAGCGAGCGCAGCCTGGGCGCCGGTGAGATGTGGATGTACAAAGTCCCCGAAGGCGGCGCGGGCGTGCAACTGACCAAGAAGAAGAATGATCAGCAGGATGCCAATGAGCCGGCATTCTCTCCGGATGGCCGCTTCCTCTACTGGGCGGAAGACATGTCGGGAGGGGCGTTCTTCCAATACAATAAAGACCCGAATGGGACCATCTTCGTGATCCGCAGGCTCGATTTGCAGACCAACGAGATCCGCAATCTGATCGACGTCAACGGAGGCGCCTGCCGGCCGCAAGTCAGCCCCGATGGCAAGACGATTTCCTTTGTGCGCCGGGTGCGCGGCAAATCGGTTCTGGCGCTGTTCGATCCTGCCAATAATGAAGTCCGGCATCTGTGGAACGGTCTGGAGTTCGATCAGCAGGAGACCTGGACACTCTTCGGAGCGTACCCTGGCTACAGTTGGACGCCCGATGGCAAGAGCATTGTCATCTGGGCCAAAGGGAAGATCTGGCGGGTTGATGTCAGTTCGGGCATGCCTACGGAGATCCCGTTCAAGGCGCACGTTAAGCAGGTCGTGACCAGGGCGCTGCGATTCGCGCAGACAGTCGGGCAGGCGACATTCCCGGTCAAGGTGATGCGCTGGCCGCAGATCACGCGCGACGGACGCAGCGTGGTCTTGCAGGCGCTGGGACATCTCTATCGCCGATCGCTGATCGACAGCACATACTCACGGATCACTGCGCAGTCCGACCACTACGAATTCGCACCGGCGCTGTCATCCGACGGCAAAGAGATCGTGTACGTCACCTGGAACGATACCAGCGGCGGCACCATTCGGATTGTCGGAGTCGACGGCGGCAAGAACCGCGTCCTGGTGTCTGCTCCCGGCCATTATGTTTCGGCCCATTTCTCGAATGATGGGAAATGGGTCGTGTACCATCGGGGTACCGGTGATGGATATCGCGGCCACGTCTGGGAGAACGATCCCGGAATCTATGTCATCTCCACGGACGGCAAGACTCCGTCTCGGTTCCTCACCCGCGAAGGGAGCACACCGCGATTCTCGCAGGATGGGAAACGCATCTATCTAATTTCCGGCGAGGGCGAGAAGGCGGCGCTGGTCAGTATCGATCTATTGGGTTCGGACCGACGGCTTCTGGCGACATCGCAGCGCGCCGTCGATTTCTGCCTCTCCCCTGACGAAAACTTTCTGGCATTCGAAGAGCTCTGGCAGTCGTATGTGGTCCCCTTCCCGCACATCAATGTCCCGCTGGAGGTCGCTCCGGAGATGATGAATCTGCCGGTGAAGAAGCTATCAACCGACGGCGGCACGTACCTGGGCTGGTCGGCCGACAGCAAGACGGTCACCTGGAGCCTGGGACCGGATTTCTGGAGGGCGGATATCGAGGCGCTCTACGCCAAAGACACAACGTCGGCCGCCGGTGCCAAGCCTCCCGATTCGTCTAAGGCGTACAAGCCGGCACTGGCGCATTTGGGTTGGCAGCAGAAGGCCGATATCCCATCTACGGATCTGTATTTCGTGGGCGCCAGGATTCTTCCCATGAATGACATGACGGTGATCGCCGATGGTGTCGTGCATGTCAAAGGCAACCGGATCACGGAGGTCGGCGAACGCGGCAAGATCAATGTGCCGGCCGGCGCCACGGTCTACGACGTTAAGGGCAAGACGCTGATGCCGGGGTTGATCGACATCCACGCCCACACCGGTTCAAGCAACCAGAGTATCTATTCTCAGCAGAACTGGGCTTTACTCGCGAACCTGGCATTCGGCGTGACCACCACACATGACCCCAGCAACAATTCCGAGATGATATTCGCGGAATCGGAATTGGCGAAAGAGGGCAAACTTTTGGCGCCACGGGTGTTCAGCACCGGCACGATTCTTTACGGCGCCGAGGGGAATTTCAAGACCGTCATCAACAAGTACGAGGATGCGGTCAGCGCGATCAAACGGACTGCCGCGTGGGGCGCTTTCAGTGTCAAGAGCTACAATCAGCCACGGCGTGATCAGCGTCAGATGGTCAACAAGGCCGCCTACGAGCAGCGCATCGAGGTAGTGCCCGAGGGCGGCTCCACAATGAATCACATGATGACGCTGGTATTGGACGGGATCACGACACTCGAACATCCTTTCCCGCAGGCGCAGTTGTATGATCCGGAATTGCGGCTGCTCGGCCGGTTCGGCACCGGGTACACGCCGACGCTGATCGTCGGGTACGGCGGATTGTGGGGCGAGAACTACTGGTATCAGCATGAGAACGTCTGGGAGAATACCCGGCTCGGAAAATTCGTGCCCCGCTTCGTGATCGACCCACGCTCTATCCGGCGCACGGTGGCGCCCGACTCCGAGTACCACCACTTTGCTCTCGCCAAGGTGGCCACCGAGATTTTGCACCGCGGAGGAAATGTCGAGCTGGGTGCGCATGGACAGCTTCAGGGGCTCGGCGCCCACTGGGAACTTTGGATGCTGCAACAGGGCGGCATGACGAATCACGAAGCGCTTCGCTGTGCCACGTGGATGGGTGCCCGCTGCATCGGGCTCGACAAGGAGCTCGGCAGTATTCAGCCCGGATTGCTTGCCGACTTGATCGTGATCGACGGCGATCCGCTGGCCAACATCAGACAGTCGGAAAACGTCTTGTACACGATGGTCAACGGACGGCTGTACGATGCCATGACACTCCAGCAACTTGCGCCCGAGCGCAATCCGCTGCCCAAGGGAGCCAATCTCGAGGGAGTCCAGGGGACCGATGTCGGCCACACCTGTCCCGGGGAATAGGCAATGCCGAGGGAGGGCGAGGCTCCTGCCGAGCCTCGTCCACTTTACGGGGGAACATGTCGTGAGAATCGATCTTAACTCAGGCGAGATTCCTGACCATCAGGTTGCGGGAGAGAGGCTCGGCAGGAGCCTCGCCCTCCCTGTGTATTCGATGCTGGGTGGAGTAGATTCGTATAAACAGGAGTATTTCGAATCTGATTCGAGGAGGTGGTGTCATGAACGCCCGGCGTTCGGTCATTCTTCTGATCAGTATGATTTGCTTCGTTTCGTGTTCGACTACCCGCCGTTCCGGACAGACTGGTTCGGACTCATGGGGCCAAAGTAGTACGCATCTGGTTGCACATTCGCGCGAGGTGGTCTGGTCCACAGTCCAGGCTTACATGGCCGAACGAAAATGGCCGCTGGCGGAAACCAACCAGGACAGAGGTTTGATTCGCAGCGGCTCCTTCCAACTCGATGCATCCCGCGACTACGGCCACTGCCGCAGCGGACGACGGTCGGCGGTATCCCGGTACGATGCCGAACTGACCATTGAACTGCACCGGGTTTCCGCCAACGGAACCAACCTCACGGTCAAGAGCCGGATGACCGCCATTTCGGATACAGGCCGCAATTCGGACTGCTATTCCACCGGCGCGCTGGAGGATGAACTGGTGGCCGGGATCGACAGCCTGGTGGCATTGTGGCGGAAGTGACTGGCGGATTCTTCGATTCCGCCAAGCACGGGAGCCTAAGAGCCGACCAGCAAGCGTGTTCGCTCTAAGGGGCTGTCAATACCTCGCGCCGCCGGGAACAATAATCCGGTTGCAATCGTCCTATACATACGCGATGCATTTCGTCCTATTATAGGGAGGAAAGAGTCGCCGGAAAGGGCGTGTCCTATGAGCAACCGACGGCATGCAATGTGGGTTTCAATCATCCTGGCCGCAATAGGCGTAATTTGCGGACTGGCATTGGTTTCGATGGCAACGAAACCGAAGGAGAATTCTGTGGCTCTCAATAAGTTGACGCCGGAAGAAGAAGCGGTCATCATTCACAAGGGCACGGAACGGGCCTTTACCGGCAAGTACTACGATTTCAAGGAGAAAGGCACGTACGCCTGCAAGCAGTGCGGGGCTTCTCTCTATCGATCATCCGACAAGTTCGATTCGGAGTGCGGCTGGCCGAGTTTCGATGATGAGATCCCGGGAGCGGTCAAGCGCACGATCGATGCCGATGGCACGCGTACCGAAATCACCTGCGTGCGTTGCGGCGCCCATCTGGGACATGTGTTCGAGGGCGAGCACTTCACGGCGAAGAATACGCGACACTGCGTGAATTCGATCTCGCTCAATTTTGTTCCGGACAGCGCGATGGTCAAAACCCAGAAGGCCTATTTTGCCGGCGGTTGCTTCTGGGGCACCGAGTTCCTGCTGGAGAAAGCAGAGGGCGTGATTTCCGCCAAGGTCGGCTATATGGGTGGGCACACAGCCAAGCCGACATACCGCGACGTCTGCGAGGGAAATACCGGGCACGCGGAGACCGTCGAAATCGAATTCGATCCGTCCAAGACGACCTATGAGAAGCTGGCGCGGCTGTTCTTCGAAATCCACGACCCGACTCAGGCGGATGGCCAGGGACCGGACATCGGCGACCAGTACCGTTCGGAGATCTTCTATACCGATGACAGCCAGAAGCAAGTGGCCGAGAAGCTGATTGGAATTCTGCGAAGCAAGGGCCTCGACGTTTCAACGAAGCTGGCCAAGGCCGGTCCGTTCTGGGAAGCCGAGAAGTACCACCAGAATTACTACGACCAAAACGGCCATCGGCCGTATTGCCACTCGTATCAAAAGCGATTCT
This sequence comes from Candidatus Zixiibacteriota bacterium, assembly GCA_016235085.1. GTDB lineage: Bacteria > Zixibacteria > MSB-5A5 > WJJR01 > WJJR01 > JACRMA01. Next base: position 22,401 of record JACRMA010000089.1, on the reverse strand, counting down.
GACGGATGGGGGCACGGGCATCCTGCCCGTGATCGTCACGGCAAAGACACCGCATTGGGCGGCCTGCCGCATGGGCCACGGGCAGGATGCCCGTGCCACCTAATTTCAGGAACTGAGATCTGGCATCATCCCCGTGCTTTGCAGCACGCTTGGTGGGCTAAGCCCACCCTACTACTCCAGGCGGAGACGTCCCTCACGCACCGCGATTGGGCACGATGCAGATGAACTGGAATTCGCCGTCCGAGTTGTTGCGGAATTGGTGCATCGTGTTCGGGGGAACGTACGCGTAATCGCCGGTGGCGAGATTGAATGTCTCCTCGCCAATCGTCAGAGTTCCCTTTCCGGCAATCACGTAGTTCACATGCTCCCAGTCGTGCTGATGGTGTGGTGTGTGGCCGCCCGCTTCGATTCGAAACACGCGCAATGAGTGGTCAGGCCAACCCTGCGCCGGGCCGACGATACTCGCCTTGGTGGTCTTCGTCACTCCGTCCGCTTGGACATTCTTGTAAGTAATGTCTTTGGATTTGATGACTGGCATGGCCGATTCCTCCGTTGAGACAGCACAGATATACGTCGGAATTGGGAAATGCGGCGTCACAAAAGCCGCCATCTACGAGGAAGCTCCTTCCTGCATACCGGAGACTAATGTAGCGCGGCCGCCCTCGGCCGCGTCCGCGCGAAGCGCGGACTCTTGATTTTGCGGCGCCGGGGCAACACGCGGCCGAGGGCGGCCGCGCCACATCGAATTCTCCGCCGGTTAGCCCCGAGTTCGAGTACTTGAAGCCTCCGATTTGCGGATGCCTGTTGGACAATGTCCTCCGCCTCCATAAATTCAGGCTGAGGTTGCGATGAACAGTGGAAACTTGACTCGAGTAAGAGGCGATCTTGTGCGAAGACTCTTTCTGGCTTTTCTGCTTTGCGCGTTAATGTGCGCCAGTGCGGGCGCGCAATCACCTGCCGATTCGACAGCCCCCTCTCCCCCGCCACGCGCTTTTATCAATCTAACCGCGAATGATTGGGGAATCGTCATCGGGAACGGCCCACGCGTTCATGGGTTGAGATTTAATCTCAGCGACCGCGCCATCGAGCAGATCGATGGATTGAATGTCACCTTCTGGAGGCCGCGTGAGACGTCACGGGGCGTGATTAATGGGGTTGCGATCGGGTTGCTCGCTCCTGCAGCACGCCACATTAACGGCCTTTCGGTCGGTACGATTGCGACCGTTGGCGAGGCATCCTTGCGCGGCATCAGCGCCGCCGGTATCGCCACAGTTTCGGAAGGTGTGATCGAGGGCGTCAGCGCGGCGGGAATCGCGGTGGTCGGCGAACGGCGTGTTGCCGGAATTGCCGCGGCGGGTATTGCGGTGGTTTCCGACGGGAAGATCAGTGGGGTCTCGGCTTCCGGATTGGCAACAGTCGGGCGTACCGGACTTTGGGGAGTTCATGCCGCGGGCCTCGCCACGGTGTCCGAGGGAGATGCGTTCGGAGCCGTGGTCAGCGGGTTGGCGACGGTTTGCGAGGGCGGCCTGCACGGCATCGGTGCCGCCGGGCTGGCAGTAGTCACGGAGGGCAGAGTGGACGGTGTCGCCCTGTCCGGGTTGACCACGATTTGCGATGGCACGATGACGGGCATTGCGATCGCAGGCGGGGTCATTATCACCGAACAGACAATCCGGGGGATTGCGGTTGGGGGAATTGCCCTGCCGTCACGTGTTGACGATGGGTCCAAGCGGTGGTCGCTGCCAGGCATCAAAGCTCGTGAGATCCGGGGACTGGCGGTTCACGGAATGAACATTCAGGCGAGCAGACGGGCCTCCGGGATATTGATTTCCGGCATCCACCTCTCCGGGGACGTTCTATCCGGACTCGGCGCCGCCCCGGTGATCAGGGCGGGAGAACTGAAGGGAATCGGTGCCGGGCTGGTGAATCTTGGGACACGGCGCCAGACCGGGATCATAGTCGGCCTGATCAATAGCACTCCGGAGCTTCGGGGAATTCAAGTGGGGCTGTTGAATCACGCTGGGAATAATCCGAAAGGTCTTCGGTGGCTGCCGGGGATCAACTTTCACATCTAAAGGCATCTGTTAGCCAAGCCAGCTATCTTCATGATGTTGAGTAGGATAGACGCCCAGACAGAGTTGTCATTTGGACCCGTCGAAGTGAGACATTGTCGGGTCGAATCCGCCCTGAATTGATGATGTTTGCGATTGCGGAAACCTCTCAAAAGCGTATAATAGCCAAGCTGTGGGGTTTACGTAGACTTCAACCAAGGAAACGGAATGCGACTAAAAAATTGGTCACTGGTGGCAGTTCTCCTCGCGGGTGCCTGCGCGACAGCGTTTGGCGCGCCGGACAGCACGAAGGCGACACCGCCGACCGGTGCCCCGGATACCGCCAAGGCGGCACCCATCAGGAAAGCCAAGATCGATGTACCGCAGACAACATTCAATTTTGGGTACGTGCCGCAGAATTCGAGTATCTCGCACGTGTTCTGGGTCAAGAGTGTCGGTGAGGATACACTCCGAATTACCGACGTGAGGCCTGGGTGAGGATGCACAAAAGCTCCGCTTAAGAAAAAGGAGCTTGCTGTCGGAGACAGCACTGATATCGAAATCATCTTCTCGACGGGACATTACAGTTCACGTGTCACGAAGAGCGCCAGCATTGCGTGCAATGCACAGGGGAATCCGCCGGGATTGTCATTCCAGGCATGGCCGATTTTCAATCAAGATTCTCTGAAATTGTTCAAGGTCGAACCATTCCGGATCGCGCTCGATTCGACCAAACCCGAGGAGCAGAAGAAGGGCATTGAATTCGAAGTCAACATCAAGAATGTCTCTTCCGAGCCCATGGAATTCAGCCTGGTATCGACTCCGACCGAGTTTGTCAAAGTTGACATGCCGGGTGGACAGATCAAGCCGGGCAAGGAAAAGTCGATCAAGGTCAAGTTTGACAAAGATATCGCCAGTGAAATCTTCACCAAGTCGTTTACGATTGAAGCCAACGACGCGGCGAAGACCCGGATTACCGTGCCGGTCACCAAAAACCAGCGCTGGCTCGCACCTGGGGAGCAGCCTCCGGCAACGGGCGCGAATATCAAGACGAAATAGCTGTTCTCGTTTCACACTATTCGATTCGGGCGTACCGTTTCCTGACGGTGCGCCCGTTGTGTTCGCCACCGCTTCGCGGTGCGCCACCACAATCTCTATCACCAATCTCCGCCAGCTCAACAGAGGCGGTGTTCACCATAAATCCATAGGAGACGGTACACCATGAAAGGTCACATCGCCGCTATGCTCGGCACCCTCCTGGTTCTTCACGCGAACCCCTCACCGGCGGCTGACCCAGGGCCATCGCAAACAGGAGGACCGAAGCTGGAAGTCCCGGAGACAGCGTTCGATTATGGCTACACGTCGCAAAACGTGAAAGTGGCGCATGTCTTCTGGCTGAAGAACAGCGGAACCGACACGCTCAAACTCAAGGATGTGCGCCCGGGTTGCGGATGCACGAAAGCACCACTCAAGAAGAAAGCGCTGGCGCCTGGTGACAGCACAGACGTTGAGATGACATTCTCGACCGGATCGTACAGCATGTTCGTCCGGAAATCGTCGACCATTCAGTTGGAGTCCCCTGGGGCGCCGCCACCTTTGCTCGACTTTACGGCGTACCCGACTCCGAAACCAGATTCCCTCCGGCCGCTGACGTTTACTCCCATGGGATTGAATCTGGATACGGTCAAGAAGACCCCCAGCACGCAGGCGTGGAATTTCAGAGTTCGCGTGAAGAACTGGTCCAACCACGATCTTCGAATCCACCAGGTATCCCCAGCGCTCTCGCGGATCAAAATCGAGACGCCCAGTGGCGCGATCGCCGCCGGTTCTGAGGCTGCGCTGCGCATCAGGATCGATGCAGAATTGGCTGACTCAACATTTTCGAAGTCGGTGACATTCGAGGTTTCGGACTCCCTCCACACGCGATACACGCTGCCGATTGGGAATGAACCGCCCGCGACGGGACGTCCCCCAGTAGCCCATTAACGCGGGGATTCGTGTGCAAACCATCCAGACACGGCCACCGTCGCTTCGGGAGGGTCATCCGCCAACGCGAACCACCCTCCCACTTGGTTTCCGCACCTGACGGTCACGGATCTGTGCCTCGTGCGCCATGTCAGTCTGACCGCTGACAAAACTGCACGGCCCTCGGGGAAAACCCGGCGCTGTTGGCAGGTGCGGGTTGTCCCAGCCGCGATGCTGTCGTAGATTGGCGGCGCAGAGGAGACTGTGATGAGTATCGTCCTTGATGGTTCCGGATTGACCGTTGACAAGATCGTTAAAATCGCGCGTCACGGGGAGAAAGTGCAGCTTCATCCCGACGCGCTGGCGCGAATCAAGACCTGCCGTGCGATGCTGGAGGAAAAGATCCAGGCGCATGAAATCATGTACGGCGTCAATACCGGCATCGGTGAATTCTCCGAAGTTGTCCTGAACGACGACCAGGTCCAGAAATTCCAGCGATACCTGATTTACAATCACGCGGCGGGCATCGGCGATCCGGCACCCATCGAGCATGTCCGCGGCGCCATGGCCGGGCGCATCAATGTGCACGCGCATGGAAACTCCGGCTGCCGTCCTGAAATCACACTGACCCTGCTGGAATTGCTCAACCGTGGCGTCACGCCGGTCGTGTGCCGGAAGGGATCGGTGGGGGCCTCCGGGGATCTGGCCCCGATGTCGCAGATAGCGCTTTTGATGATGGGCGAAGGGGAGGCATTCTACCAGGGGAAGCGGCTGCCGGGAAAAGACGCTTTGAACAAGGCTGGGATTCCCATCCCGGGACTGCAGGCGCGTGACGGACTGGCGACCATCAACGGTTCGAATCTGCTCACCGCGATCAGCGCGATTCACCTCTACGACATGAACCGTTGGTTCAAGCAGGCGGAGATCGCCTGCGCCATGAGTCTGGAGGCCCTGCTCGCCAATATGAAACCGTACAATGTGCTGTTGCATGAGTTGCGCGGTTTTCCCGGTGCGGTGCGCAGCGCCAGGGCGATCATGCAATGCATCGACGGCAGCGATCTGATCACCCGGAAGATCAAGACCAAGGTCCAGGATGCGTATTCCATGCGTTCTTCACCGCAAGTGATCGGCGCGGCGCATGACGCGATCGCGTTTGCAAAGACTCAAGTTGAAATTGAACTCAATGGCGTCGGCGATAATCCGATCTTTGTGCCGGAAAAGAAGCTCACCCTGACCGGCGCGAATTTTCAGGGGACGCCGGTATCGCTGCCGATGGACCTGGCCGGAACTGCGGTGACGATGGTGTGTGTTCTCTCGGAACGGCGCCTGAACCGGCTGACCAACCCTGCGTTAAGTGTTGGCCTCCCCCCTTTCCTGACCAAGGGCGCCGGCATGTTTTCGGGGATGATGCTCAGCCAGTACACGGCGGACACGCTCATTGTCGAGCAACGGATGCTCTCGGCCCCGGCCAGTGTCGGCTCCATCCCCGCGGCTGCGGATCAGGAGGATTTCGTCTCGATGGGCATGAACACGGCCCTGAAGAATGATCAGATTCTCGAAAACGCCTACGGCGTACTGGGAATCGAATTCATGGCCGCCGCCCAGGCACTCGACTTTCGCGATTTCACTCCCGGCCGTGGTGTCTCCACCGCCCGCTCGATTATCCGCAAACACATCGCCCATCTCGACGAAGATCGCCCGATGTACCCCGATCACAACATCATGCGAAAAGTGGTCGAGAGCGGGGAGATTCTGGATGCAGTGGAGGGAGTTGTGGGAAGCCTGGGGTAGGCTTCGAACGGCTCATCTCTGCCGGATTCACTGGATTCCCGCTTCCGCGGGAATGACATTTCCAACACATGTCTCCGTCCACCGAGTTTCCCGATATGCTTTACCACACCGTGCCGGACACCGATCCTGCCCTATCGATCCTGGGCTTCGGATGTATGCGATTGCCGGTGGATGGCGACGGGCATATCGACGAGCCCAGAGCGGCCGAGATGCTCCGCTGGGCGATTGACCATGGTGTCAACTACGTGGACACGGCGTATCCCTATCACAACGGCGAGAGCGAGCCGTTTGTGGGCCGGGCATTGCAGGATGGCTATCGCAGCAGGGTTCAGTTGGCAACGAAACTGCCGAGCTGGCTGGTCACATCGCGCGCCGACATGGACAAGTATCTCGATGAGCAGTTGAAGCGGCTTCAGACCAGGCAGATCGACTTCTACCTCGTCCACTCTCTGAATCAGGCGTCCTGGGAGAACATGCAGCGTCTCGGGATCGGCGAATTCCTGGACGGCGCCATTGCCGACGGACGGATCCGTTACGCCGGATTTTCATTCCATGACCAGGCTGATGTCTTCAAGAAGATCGTCGGTGGCTACGACTGGAGCTTCTGTCAGATTCAGTACAACTTCATGGATGAGGACTACCAGGCCGGGACCGAGGGCCTTCATTACACGGCTTCACGCGGACTGGGAATCGTGGTCATGGAACCGCTGCGGGGCGGCGTGCTGACACGCGAGGTCCCTGCTGTGCAGGACGTTTGGAATCGTGCGAGTACCAAGCGTACGCTCGCCGACTGGGCGCTGCGCTGGATATGGAACCATCCCGAGGTCAGTGTCGTGCTCTCTGGGATGGGCACGTTGGAGCAGGTCCGTGAGAATATCGAGTCGGCCCGAACGGCAACTCCGTCGTGTTTGTCCACGAAGGAATTGAGTCTCTTCGACCTCGCCCGGGAAGAGTATCGTAAGCGAATCAAGGTGCCTTGCACCTCGTGCAATTACTGTATCCCCTGCCCTTCGGGCGTGAAGATCCCGACGTGCTTCGAGATCTACAATCTGGCACACATGTACGACGCCGCCGACCGGGCCAAAGGGTTGTACGAATTCATGCTGAGGGCGGGGACATCGAATGGCGCTGGATTCGCTTCGCAGTGCAAAGAGTGTGGAGACTGCGAGGAACTGTGTCCCCAGGGGATTTCGACACGCGAACAGATCCGCGAGGTGGCGGCGTTCTTCGGGAAGTAGGAGTCAGAGCAAAGGACCAGGGATGTTTAAGGCCTCGTTCACGTTTGCACACGTACTCGCTCTGGTTCTGGCAATCGCGCCTGTGCAGGGCGCGGCCAGGACCGGTGACGTCACGAATGTCGTGTCGCATGCCAACTGCAAAGTCGTCACCGATCCCTCGAAGGGATTCAACGCTTACCGCAACTGGGCGGTCTTCCCATCGGCCGCGACGGCCTACCGCCGGATCGTTTTGTCGGTGACCTATCGTTGCCCTGACAGCCTCCGCTGCGGCGAATGGGATTACATCGACGGCATCTTTTTGCGGCGCACGGGAGGAACGGATTCGCCTTCGCGCGATATCGAACTGGCGCGCATGATTTCCCCTTACGGCAGCCGCTTCGGGCCGTCGTGGCATTTCACCTGGCAAACGGATATCACCGACTTCGGGTTCTTGCTGCACGATTCCGTTGAAATAGAATTCAATCACGGCGGGTACGAAAGCAACACCGACCGCGGCTGGCTGATCACGCTGGACTTCGCCCTGACTGAGGGGCCGCCGGCGCTGCCGATTTTGGGCATGGACACGCTCTGGAATGGCACTTTCCCCTATGGGGATACATCCAAACCCATCGAGAATCTGCTGCGCCCGATTCCGTTTACCGATCGGTTTGGGGCGCAATGGGCGCGTTTGCGAATTGTCCAAACCGGACACGGGATGGATGATTCAGAGAATTGCGCGGAATTCTGCAGCAAGACCCGGCGCGTGCTGCTCGACGACTCGGTGCGTGATGAACGGCAGTTGTGGCGCCGTTGCGGCACCAATCCGTTGTATCCGCAAGCGGGCACCTGGCTGTATGACCGGGCGAACTGGTGTCCCGGCTCAATCGTTCGGCCAGATATCGTCGATTTCGCGATCGACTCCGGCTCGACTCACTCGCTGGCAATCGCGATGCAACCGTACTCGAACACCAAGACGCCCACGGCCAACTACTGCCTGCATTCGTACCTGTTCTATTGCGGCCAGCCTCGCGCCGCACACGATGTCTCAGTACTGGATATCCTCGCACCCAGCTCGGCAAATGAGTACGAACGGTTGAACCCGATCTGCGGCAACCCCCAGATACGCATCAGGAACAGCGGGCGCCTGACGCTCAGGTCACTCGAGATCAAGTATCAGATTGATGGCGGGGAACCGATTAGATCCCACTGGGAGGGGGACCTCGCTCCGCTCAGGGACACGATAATCGACCTGCCGGGTCCTGTGATCTCAATGCGCGAAGGCGGCAGGTTTGAAGTCACCGTCAGTTCGCCGGACCGGGTGATGGACGAATACCCGGCGGACAACACAATGGCCTCTTACATCCCCGCAACACCAGTCTATCCCACCCGGTTCATACTGACATTCCTGACGAACAAAGAATCAACTCAGAATGGTTACCAGCTGATCGACGCCGCCGGCAATGTTGTCCGAAGTCGCCAGCCCGGGTCCTTACGGCCAGGCACTATCTATCGTGACACTCTGGCGTTTTCTCCCGGGTGTTACCAGCTTGTCTTCGCTGATACAACCGGCGATGGACTCGACTTCTGGGCGAATCCCGATGGCGGCTATGGCTATGTACGCCTTTTGGATACACAAGATCATCTAATTCGTTCCTTTAACGCCGATTTCGGCAGCGAGATCCGCCATTCGTTCCGCGTGGGCCTCAATGCGCAACCCCTTGTTCCGACTGACACGCTGCCGTTGGTGAACCCGTTCCCGGTTCGCAACAAGGGGATCTTCTCGGTGGAGCTGTTCCAGAACGAGCCGGGCGAAGTCGCGATTTCGATCACGGATGAAGGCGGTAAGAAGACGGTGTTTCAACGGTCGTTCCCCGACATCAAGGAAGCGACAGTGCAGCTCGACATCAGCAACGTGCCGGATGGGGTCTACTTCCTCACGGCAACGTCCGGCGGACACGCTGTGACCCGGCGAATCCGCGTCAAGCACGGCGACTGATGTGCTGGGCGTTTCCGCCCGTACCGCCATGAATCGATTCACAAGTGCCATTGTCCGCCCGCCCGGACCATCGATGGTCAACGGCCTGACCTCGGCGAATCTGGGACCACCTGATTACAAGCTGGCATTACGGCAGCACGAAGCCTACCGGGAGGCACTTCGTGCCTGTGGCCTCAAGGTCATTTGTCTCGATGCCGATGACGAACACCCCGACTCGACCTTCGTGGAAGATGTGGCTTTGCTGACACCCCGCTGCGCGATCATCACGCGCCCCGGCGCGCCGTCGCGCCGCGGGGAGACGGAGTCCATGGAACCGGTGATTCGGGAGTTGTTCTCGGTGGTGGAACGTGTGGAGGCACCGGGAACCGTTGATGGCGGGGACATTCTGATGACCGGCGATCACTACTTCATCGGACTCTCGGGACGCACCAATGCCGAGGGCGCCCGTCAGTTGATTCAGATACTCGAATCACATGGACTGTCCGGTTCCACCGTACCCCTCGCGGACGTCCTCCATCTCAAGTCAGTGGTCGCCTGCATCGATGATGACCTGCTTGTCGTTGGCGAGGCGTTGGCAGGCCGGGCTGAATTCTCGAATTTCAAATGCATACGTGTTGAATGCGAGGAGTCGTATGTCGCAAATTGCCTATGGCTGAATGGGACTGTGTTGGTCGCCGATGGTTACCCGAAAACGAAAACGGCGATTGAGACGCGTGGGTACCAAACCATCATTCTTGACGTCTCGGAGTTCCGGAAACTTGATGGTGGCTTGAGCTGTCTTTCGCTGCGCTTCTAACCGCCAGGAAACCGGATTTCATCATGATCAACATAGACGGTTCACTGGGGGAGGGTGGCGGGCAGATTCTCCGCACGGCCCTCGCACTGTCGCTGGTCACGGGCCGGGAAATCCGGATTCAGAGTATTCGAGCGGGGCGCCGAAAGCCCGGCCTGCTGCATCAGCATCTGGCGGCGGTCAAGGCCGCCGTCCGGATCGGCGCTGCCGAGACACACGGTGCCGAACTCGGCTCACCCGAATTGTTTTTCGCGCCTCAGGCGATCAATCCCGGCCAGTATCGATTCGACGTCGGCACGGCGGGAAGTTGCACGCTGGTCTTGCAGACAGTGCTCCCGGCACTCCTAACAGCCACAGGCGCCTCCGAGATTATTGTCGAGGGAGGGACCCACAATCCGGCGGCCCCGCCATTCGATTTCCTCGACCGGTGCTTTCTCCCGATTCTGAACCGCATGGGTCCGCGGGTCAAGGCCCGGATGGAGCGTCCCGGATTCTATCCGGCCGGCGGCGGCAGAATCGTCGGTTCGATCGAGCCATCCCCCGCGCTGTCGCGGATTGAGTTGATGCAGCGTGGCGTGATCAAGACACACAGCGCGCGGGCGATGGTGGCCCTACTGCCTCGTGAGATTGCCGAACGCGAACTGCGCACACTGGGCAGCAAGCTGCGCTGGGGAGCGGAATCGCTTCACACCGAGGTCATCGACAACTCGTTCGGGCCGGGAAACGCCATTGTCGTCGAGATTGAGAGTGAGCACATCATGGAAGTCATCACCGGATTTGGGCGGCGGGGCGTCCGCGGCGAGCAGGTCGCGCGCGAGACGGCGGAGGCAGTGGAACGGTACATGTCCGCCAGTGTCCCAGTGGGACGGCATCTGGCCGATCAACTCCTGATTCCCATGGCGCTCGCTGGTGGCGGGAAGTTCCGGACCCTCTCCCCCACTCAACACACGCGGACCAACATCAGTGTCCTCAAACAGTTTCTCGAAGTTGATGTTGACGTTTCCGAATCTGCCAGCGATGATTGGACGATTGGGGTCACAACAACTTGAACGGACAAGGTGGACGAAGTGGACAAGAAGAGTGGACCTGTAGACTTGTTGAGCCCGCTTCCTATTCGCGGAGTGAGTTTGCGAAACCGCATTGCGGTTTCACCGATGTGCCAGTACAGCGCGACCGATGGGATGGCGAATGACTGGCACGTGGTCCATCTCGGCAGCCGGGCGGTCGGCGGGGCTGGCCTGGTGATTGTGGAGGCGACGGCGGTGACACCCGCCGGGCGAATCACGCCGGGCGATCTGGGGCTGTGGAGTGATGACCAGATCGAGCCATTGGCGCGGATCGCGCGATTCATCGAGAGCATGGGTGCCGTCCCGGGAATTCAAATTGCGCACGCCGGACGCAAAGCGAGCTGCCGGCCCCCGTGGGAAGGCGGGAGCGCGATACGCAGTGCCGCCGAGGGCGGCTGGCCGGTAGTGAGTGCCAGCGCAATCTCGTTTCATGCCGATGGATTGGTGCCGCAATCACTCAGCGAATCCGAGATTCACACGGTGATTTCTGCCTTTGCGGAGGCTGCCAGGAGATCGTCACAGGCAGGTTACAAGGTGATCGAACTGCACGCTGCCCACGGATATCTCATCGATCAGTTCCTCTCCCCTCTGAGCAACAAACGCACCGACCCGTACGGCGGAAGCCTGGCGAATCGTATGCGGTTCCTGCTTGAAATCGCGCATTCGGTGCGTGCCGTGATTCCGAACGAGACGGCTCTCTTTGCCCGTATCTCTGCCACCGACTGGGTGGATGGCGGATGGACCATCGATGATTCCGTAGTGCTCGGAACCGCACTCCGTGAGGCGGGCGTGGATATGATCGACACGTCCAGCGGGGGCGTGATTCCCGATATTGTGCTGATCGGACGTGAAATGCTGCGGGAGCCGTATTGGGCGCTCAAGGCTCAGGCAGCCCTTGGGCAGGAACCCACCTGGCCAACGCAATACGGATACGCCGTCCGCCGCAAGAAGTAGCCGACTGATCCAACCATTCAAATACTTGTGGCGGTCGTGTCATTCCACTCGACACGGTTCCAGTGATTCGCTATCTATCCGGCAGCGAAGAACTCGAAAGTACCGGACGGAGGTGTTTGGTATGGCCGGACATTCTGCAAGTGCCTTGCAAGCGGCGCGGCGTTGGCGCTTGGCCACGACGCGAATGTTGAGTATCTGCCTCGCCGTGGCTGTATTGCTGATCGGAGCGGCGGTTGCTCGGGCGCAATCGGGCCGACTGACGCGGCTGACACTCGAACCAATACACAAGACAATCCTCAAAGACGCCGACTTGCCTCGGGAATCATTGGCCGCGCCACAGGCGGAGTGGGATTTCGGACTTTTCTATGAACATGGGATCCTGCAGCTCGTGTTGAATGACCCGCCAAGCTCGAGTTGGAAGATCACATTCGACAGCCTGCCAGGCATGTTCGCACAGCCCGACTCGGGATTCTTCACCGCGCCCGGGGTCCAGTACTGCAACATCTATCTAGACCGGACCGCCCTGCCATTCCGCACGTATCACGGCACAATCACAGTGACGTGGAGCATCCCGGCGACCGACCTGCTCCCCACGCGATTTCAGGTGGCCGATACGCTCGTTAACGGCGCATTCGCGCCTGCGAATGTCAGCCCACTGACGGCTGGCCTGTCTTACAACTTCATGCACCGTGACACGGTGTCGTTATGGTCGGCTTCGTTTGGGACAGTCTACTTCGAGATCCGGGCCGATGGCAGCACCGTGGTCGGCAGCGATCTGACAGGGACGGCACCGTACCGAGGCATCTTCATGTGGATTCCTGACAACACCGTAACCGTTCCCTCGACCGCGAGCACGCTTTGGACCATATCGCGGCTGACGATCGGATCGGCGCTCGACGGCGACGACAGTGCCCGCATCATCTACAACGTCGCCGGCACGCACTATCCGCCGCAATGCCTGCAAGCCCCGGATGTGAAAATCCGCTGTGACGATGCGGCGCAGAATCAGTTCCAGTATTCGGGCACCGATCCGGTGAAGTGGCGTCAGATATTCGGCCCGGGGATCACCGATTCGCTGACTGGCCTTTGGCAGTGGAATCCCGGCTGTGCCGATACCGGGACATATGTGGTCGCCGCGGCCATGTCCAGCAACTACTTCCCGAACGCAGACACCTGCAGTTTCCAGGTGACGATTCTCGACTCTGCCGGCTTTCGATTCGCACTCGGCGATGCCGATTGTAATGGCACTGTCGACGTGCTGGATATCGTGGGAATCATCGACTATGTCTTCAACAACCAGAGCATCTGTTACAGCCTTCTCGCCGACTGGGACTGCAATGGCCTGGCGGACGTGTTTGATCTGATCGCGATCATCGACTACGCGTTCAATGGCGGCCCCGGCTCGAACGCAACCGCGCTGGTCAGCGCTCCGGCGTCGGTACCGGCCGGGGACACAGCCATGTTTGTCGCCAGCACCTGCCTCCCTGGACGTGAATCAGAAATTCAGTGGCAGGCGCCCGACGGGAGCCCTTCGGTTGGATCCGGGCCGATCTTCAAAACGATATTCGCCACGCCCGGAATCCACATCAGCACATTCGAGTGTTGCGAGGGGAAGCCGGACACCGTCACGGTCACCGTATGGTGACCGTTGGCCGGTGTCTTGAAACTCCCGGCGGCAATTTACGTAGTCATTTGAAGAATGAACTCCAGCACGTATCCTGTTACCGGCCGGGGTGCCATCATCGACACGGCCACCCAGCGCACGGCGCGGGATGACGAGCCGATCTTCACTGTGAACGGAGTCACGGATTGAACGTCTGGCTGAAGACGAGTGGATTGTGCCGGCACTATCGCCGCGGACCGCAGGAGGTACGCGCCGTCGATAACTTCGATCTCGAAATGCGGCGGGGGGAGTTCCTCGCACTGGTCGGGTCTTCGGGATCAGGGAAGTCCACCCTTCTCAATATGCTCGCCGGACTCGACACGCCGACCGCAGGGACAATCGAGATCGAAGGGACCGCCCTCAGTACCATGAATCGGCGCGAACTGGCCGCGTACCGTGCCCATCGGGTGGGAATGGTTTTCCAGGCGTTCAACTTGATCCCGCATCAGACGGCATTGCGCAATGTCGAGATGGCGCTGTATTTCAATCGCACACCGGTGAAGGACCGTCGCAGCCGGGCCATCGACATTCTGGAGCGTCTCGGATTGTCCGACCGGATCGACCACCGGCCCGGAGATTTGTCGGGCGGAGAACAGCAGCGCGTGGCGATTGCCCGCGCTCTGGTCAAGAAGCCGGACATCCTCTTCGCCGATGAGCCGACCGGGAATCTGGACCGGGAGAACGCGGCGCAGATTGCCGCGTTGATGTCCCAACTCAATCGCGAAGGACTCACCGTGGTTGTCGCCACGCACGACCTGCACATGATGCAGGAACACGCCCACCGCATTATTCGCCTGGACTACGGACGGTTTGCGGGGGAAACGGTGCTGCCGGCCGGGACTGGAGCCGACTCATGACATTCCGTGATCTGGTCGCCGGCTCCACCGGGAATTTGTGGCGCATGAAGCTGCGGTCGTTTCTCACGATTTCGGGCGTGGTGATCGCAATCGCCGCCTTCGTCTCGATGCTGTCTTTCGGCGCCGGCATGCAGAAGAACGTCACTGAGCAGTACAACAGGCTCGGTTTATTCTCGACCATGCAGGTGTACCCGCCGGACAAGACCAAAGCGACTGATTCGGCGGGCACACCGGCTGTCCTTGATCGGGAGGCGCTTCGCAAACTGGCCGGTGTCCCCGGCGTGCAGCTCGCGTATCCATTCGACGCGTTTTCGGTCACAGTCACCGTCCGAGACACGACACTTTCCTCCACCGCGCAGTCGCTGCCGGAGGCCGCGATTCAAACGAAGTTCTACTCGCAGACAGTCGCCGGGAAACTCTTCACCGGTGATTCGGCCAATCAGGCTCTGGTAACCGAAGATCTGATGACCGCACTGCACATCAAGAATCCGGATTCATTGGTGGGGCAGCGCATCATCGTGTCCGCCAAACTGGCCTCGCTGGACAGCGGTGTCGCTTATGTGTTCCGGGGCATGCCCGGCAGGCTGCGCGACCGCTTTCAGCAAATTCGCCGTGACTCACTGGAGTATGTGGAGTATTGGTCGCGGCTCGGGCGGCAGGAAGCCAATGCGGCGTTGTCGCGATTCATGGACGGGTTCCTGAATGCGCGGTCGGTCGTTTGCGATACGCTGACCATCAGCGGTGTGCTCGAGGGCCGTCCGCATGGCCGCGCCACGATCAAGCCGATCGTGATTCCCGCCGGACGGGCTGCGCGGTTTCGCACCGGAGGATTCAGCGATGACCCCACCGAACTTCTCGCATCGTTGCGCAGCGGCACATTGTTTGGCGGCGCAGGAGAGGCGGCCGGCAAGGAATATCCCCACATTACGCTGAGCCTCGATCCCAATGTCGCCTATGAACCGATTCGCGATTCGGTCAAAGCGATGGGATTCCGGACCTTCAGTTACGCCGAGGAATTCAAGGAAATCCGGAAGTTCTTCTTCTACTTCAAGCTGGGACTGAGCGTGGTCGGCCTCATTGCCCTGGTCACCGCGTCGCTCGGGATTGTCAACACGATGGTGATGTCGATCATCGAACGCACGCGCGAGATCGGGATTCTGAAATCGTTGGGTGCTGAGGAACGGGACATCCGAGTGCTGTTCCTCGCTGAGTCGGGAATGATCGGCTCGATTGGAGCGGCCGCAGGAATTGTATTTGGCTGGCTGATCAC
This sequence comes from Candidatus Zixiibacteriota bacterium, assembly GCA_016235085.1. GTDB lineage: Bacteria > Zixibacteria > MSB-5A5 > WJJR01 > WJJR01 > JACRMA01. Next base: position 6,777 of record JACRMA010000089.1, on the reverse strand, counting down.
ACGCGTCGCGGCGGTCATCGCCCGCGCATTCATGGAAAAAGAGGGCATCCCGCGTTTCGAACTATTCGACCTTCCCCTGTGGCTGATCCTCACGGCATTTCTTTTCGGTCTGGTCGTGAGTCTCGTTGCGGGGCTCTATCCGGCAGCGCGGGCCGCCCGGGTGGACCCGGTAGAGGCGCTTAGGAATGAGTGACATGCGTTTGAATACGTTGCCCATTCCGGGAGCGCGATCCGCCGTGGCGGACTGCCGAGCCTCTTCCCCGCGCAGAATTGAGGATCGGCGGGAGCCTCCCCCTCCCGGAAGGACTTGTTTGCGTGGGAAGCGAGATCAAGATATTGGCCTCGTATCGGGCTAGCGGATTAGCGATATATGACTGGGAGGGATCGATATGAATGAAGCGGTAGGCGTCAATCTGCTCTATGTCCTGATTGCGATCGGCGGATTTATCCTGGCGATCTTCCTGTTGTCGGGATTCAAATTCATTCCCGACGACCGTGTCGGGATACCGACGCGCAAGATGTTCGGGAAGCAAATGCCGCCGGGACGGGTCATCGCCCGGAAGAATGAAGTCGGTGTTCAGGCCCGGAAGCTGATGCCGGGGCTCTATTGGTTCATTCCGATCATCTGGAAAGTCGAACGGGTGCCGGTCACGGTGATCGGCGCGCAACAGATCGGTGTCGTCGAAGCGATCGACGGTGAACCGATTCCGATGGGCCGGCTTCTTGGTGACGAAATTGAATGCGACTCGTACCAGGATGCCGAGACGTTTCTGTTTGGACGCGACCCGAACCGGCCGCTCCCCAAGGGCAAGAAGGGCCCGCAAATCGGAATTCTGCGTCCCGGAGTGTATCGTATCAACACGCGCATGTTCCGAGTCCAAAACCGTCCAGCCACGCAGGTGACCGAGGAACACATCGGTGTGATTGTGGCGGCCGATGGCCGGCCCCTGCCGCCGGGGTACCTGATCGCCCCCCGTCCGGAAGAGGAACTCGGAGGAACACCGCCCGCATCGGGGCAACCGCGCCGTTCCCACAATTTCTTCCAGGATGGGCAGGCGTTTGTCGAAAATGGCGGTTATCGCGGACCACAGCTCGATTCGCTTCAGCCCGGCCAATACTACATCAACCCTCTCTTGTTCGAGGTGAGTGAATTTCCGATCGTGGAAATTCCGCCCGGGTACGTCGCCGTGCTTCGGTCCAACATCGGCCAGGAGCTCGTTCGCGACAAGTCGCTCCCGCACGGAATTGCACAATCGCCCGATCTGCAGCAGCAGATTCATGAGCGCGAAGAAGTGGTGTTGAATGCGGAAAAGCTGGAGCGCGGCATCTGGCGGGAGCCGGTCGCCCCAGGCAAGTACAATCTCAACCCGCTGGCATTCTCTGCCTTCCTCGTGCCCACCAGCGCGGTCACCATCGACTGGGCCGCCGGTGCCGAGATTCGCACGGAGAAGCATGAGCGCAGCCGGGGACCAGCCGAACCTCCCTCCGAGGAGATCGAGAGCAAGAAGGCCACAGAGTTCTTCAAATTCAGCCAGCTCACGGTGACGTCCAAGGATGGTTTCAAACTCGAGGTTGACGTTCGTTTGATCATCCGAATTCGACCACAGCATGCGGCGTTTATCATCGCGCGCTTCGGCTCGGTGGCAAACTTGATCGAACAAATTGTGCACCCGCTGATCGATTCGTCATTCCGAAACAATGCCGGTGAGAAGAAAGCCATCGACTTCATTCAGCAGCGTACCGCATTGCAAAAGGACGCGTTGGAGAAAGCACGCGAGGAATTCGACAAGTATCATGTCGAAGCCCAGAATCTGCTGATTGCGTACATCTCCGTCGATCAATCCCTGCTGGATACGCAGACGTTGAAAGAAATCGCGATTCAACAGCAAGAGCAGTACCAGCAACAGGCGAGGGCGCAGGAGGAGCGCATCGAAGTCGAGGAGAAAACTGCCCGCGCCAACAAGCAAAAGGATGTGATCGACGCCAAGCTATCGATCGACATCAACACCGACATGGCGCAGGCGGCCATCGAAAAGGCCAAGGGCGACCGTGATGCCACCAAGATTCGCGCCGAGGGCGATGCCCAACGCGAGATTCAGGTGGGCCAGGGTATTGCCAGCGCGTATGAGGCACAGGCGCGGGTGGTCGGCCCCGAACGTCTGGCACTCATCCGGGTGATGGAGCAGGTCGCAGCCGGGAAGATTCGAATCACACCGGACTTCCTCGTGACGAGCGGCAACGACCAGAACGGCGGGACGCTCTGGAACGCGTGGCTGGCGACAATGATGGCGCAGCAGGGTAAAGCGATGACGTCTGTGGGAGATAAGCCGGCAGCGCCCAGCAACTGACGAATCAGATTGACGGACAACAATCCAGGGGCGCGTCTTTCGACTCGCCCCTGTTTGTTTTTGAGGGGATTTTGAAGATCGAGAGCGGCCTGATGATGCGGGATTCCGCCATCTGAGAGATTCCCTGCAACCTGCCTTCGATCCGCTCGTATCTTGCTTCAACTACTCTGCGATGACGACCATGCGCTGCACAATCTCAGGAAAGGCACCTGGATGAACCTTACGATCGATTGCGTCAGCAAACACTACGAAGGCGACGTTTGGGGACTGCGCGATTTCTCGCTTGAGTTGAAGCCGGGAGTACTGGGCCTGCTGGGGCCGAATGGCGCCGGCAAATCAACCTTGATGCGGATTCTTGCCACGACCACCAAACCCACCAGCGGTACGGCCATCTGGAATGGTACCGACATTCGCAAGAATCCCGATTCCATTCGCGAGGTTCTCGGATATCTGCCGCAGGACTTCGGAGTCTATCCCAATCTTAGCGCGGTCGAGTTTCTGCAGTACATCGCCGCGATCAAAGGAATCGAGGCCGGGGCTGCGAAACGTCGAATCGCCGAGCTTCTGGCGCTGGTCAATCTCGGAGAGGCGCGCAAGCGTCCTTTGGGATCGTACTCCGGAGGCATGAAGCAACGGGTCGGCATCGCGCAGGCTTTGCTCAATGATCCTGAGCTTTTGATTGTGGACGAGCCAACCGCCGGGCTTGATCCGGAAGAACGTGTCCGTTTCCGCAATCTGCTTTCCGAGCTGGCCGGGGAACGAATCGTCATCCTCTCCACCCACATTGTCAGCGACGTCGAAGCAGTGGCCACGACCATCGCCCTCATTGGCACCGGAAGACTCCTGACGCATGCCACTCCCGAAGACCTGCTGCGCAGCGTCACTGGCAAGGTTTGGGAGTGGGTCATCCCGTCGGCGGAATTGGCCAACGCGAAACACCGCTATCTCATCACCGGCTCGGTGCGCCGTGAGGATGGAGTACACGTCCGCATCGTGGGTGAAGCTAAGCCCGGTGACGGTGCGGTTCATACGCCACCGACACTGGAGGACGCGTATCTATTTCATATTTCCGCTGACCGTCAGCGGCAGGGGAACGGGAAACCATGAAAATGGCGGAATGGCTCGACATTGAGGGGCGAGACTCTCGCCGAGCCATCTTTCCGCACGGAAACAAGGCTCGGCAGGAGCCTCGCCCTCCCTTACGCCGAATGGCTACCGTAGTATGAACGTTCTCCGTGTCATCTATCAAATGGCCCGTGCCGATTTTCTGGAGCGGATACGCCGCTTCAGCTTCGTGGTGACGCTGGTCATCACAGTCATCTCAGCATACATCTTCGTGCCGGAGACCGGAGCGAATTACACGACGCTGGATCTCGGCGGCCATCGCGGTGTGTACAACTCCGCCTGGGTCGGGGCACAGGTCGCAATGCTCACCTGCGTCTTCCTGACGCTCTTCGGATTCTACCTGGTGCGCAACTCGATAAACCGCGACCGGCAGACTCGTGTCGGGCAGATCATTGCGGCGACGCCGGTATCGAAACCGGTTTACACAGTTGGGAAGTGGCTCTCGAATTTCGCGGTGCTCGCGGTCATCGGTGCCATCGTGATGGTTGGCGCGGTGGCGTTGCAATTGATTCGTGGCGAAGACACGATCATCAAGCCGCTCTACTTTCTGGTACCATTCACAACCCTGCTCCTGCCAGCAATCGGACTGGTTTCTGCAATCGCCATCGTCTTTGAGTGCATCCCTTTTCTGAGTGGATCGCTCGGTAACATCGTCTATTTCTTCATCTTCCCGAACATGATGGTAAGCGAGATGCTTGGCGGCCCAAAGGTGCTGGGCGTTTCGTACTACATAGAAAGCATGCAGGCGGCGTGTCGTGCTGCCTTTCCCGACTATGAGAAGGCCTTGAACTTTGGTCTCAATTTCCACGGAGGACGAATCGTTCTGCCACAGTCATTTGTTTGGGACGGGATACCGGCTTCGCTGGAGTATCTATTGGGGCGGTTCCTGTGGCTGATCATCGCGATAGGCATCGCCATGATCGCCTCGATTCCATTCAATCGCTTTGCTGCAGCGGGCCGCAAGGAACGGGCAGAACGCACGGGCCCGCCACGATTCGCCAGACTCCGGCGCGTTTTCGGTGGCGGTTCGGAGTGGATTGCCGGCGGCGCGGACGCTGCAGCGAGTTCGTCCGTCGCGGGCGAACATGTCCACCTCACGCCGCTTTTCGGCAGACGCTCCCATGGACGATTCGGCGGAATCCTTGTCGCGACTCTTCGCCTCGCCCTGCGCTCGATGCCGTGGTGGTGGTATCTGGGATCAATCGCGTTAATTGTCTGCGAAATTACCGTTCCAATGGAGGGTGTGCAGCAAATCGTCGTGCCGATCGCGCTCATCTGGCCCGTCATGATCTGGGCTCCATTGGGAAATCGGGAGCTTCACCACGCCACTCAGCAGATCGTCTTCTCCGCCGCCCACCCGTTGCGCCGGCAACTGCTGGCCGCCTGGCTGACCGGAGTGATTGTGGCACTCGTTCTCGTCTGTGGAGCCGGACTGCGCTGGCAGATCATTGGGGATTCCCATCGCGTTCTCGCGCAGGACGACGAGGCTATTCGAAGTGATCTATCTCTTTTGGTGGTACATCGGGCCGCTAAACGCTCTCCCCGCTCTGGACTTCGTTGGCAGTTCCAAGCTGGCCGGAGACCTTGGGACGACTGTGGTATACATGATCTTGACAACCGCCTTCCTCGCCCTGGGGTTCTTAGGGGCGCGCCGTCAGTTGTCTGCCTGATTTGGTTCCTATCGTGTGGTGCCCCGGAGCGGCTCGCTCCGTCCGGATGACATGGATTTAGAGTAGTGGCCCAGCTCGTCGAAATAGACCATGGCCATTTCCTGGGAGAGTTCATCGATCGCCGCAGCGTCAAGATGAAAATGCGCCGCCGACGGCAGCAGAGTGAGATCATCATTGGTATGTTCCAGAAATCCGTAGCCCAGATTGTTGGCCATCTCGTGGGCGAGACACACCATGTGTGGCATCGCCATGTCGGCCCGGCCTATCCCCTGCCGTTCGCGGATGAAGAACGGCAAATCAGGAATGTTATAGCGGCGTACGATACCGGCAACCCGAGGCGGGAATCCCCACTGCTCCAATATGATCGCTCCCAGGTCGGCATGCGTGAATCCCATTTGTGAGGATTCTACGATCAGATGCCCCAGACCGGACTCCACCGCCTCCTTGAGGACCGGCTTGTAGATCTCCGGATACTCCTGCAAAAGCACCAGCTTGGCGATATCGTGAAGGACTCCGCAGAGGAATATTTCTTCTTCCACCTGGCGTGACCCGACGCGTCGCGCCACGAGACGCGCGCCGATGCCGACGGCCAGTGAGTGGCGCCACAGCTCCTGTTCGAACTCATGGTCTTCGTCGCGCCGGAAGAGGCGGTAGGCAGACGCGGAGACCGCCAGAGTACGGATCGTATAGAACCCCAAGACCATGACCGCTTCGTTGAGGGAGCTGATCACGCCCTGGCGGCCGTAGAAGGCAGAGTTCGATAGCTGTAGAATCTTGGCGACCAGCGCTGGATCGCTGGCGAGCACACGTACGAGGCTGCTGATGTCGGTGTTGAGATCGGATGTCATCCGCATCAGACGCGGAATAATCGCCGTCTGCGGCAGCGGGTATGCACCCAACCCGGCGACCACGCTTTCCAGCGTTAGCGGGCCAGTCTCAGTAGAGAGTGCCGGCCTCTTTTGACAAATCTGTGACATCCCTTCCCCCTGAAAGTTCTATCGGCATCCCGGACTGGCTGGGAATGTCGAGACTGCGGTTTTCGACTGTTCAATCTGGAAAACTCTAGGGTAGAGCTAATCGAGCGCGCGCAAATCCCATCGCTGGATGTGAGACACCCTCTGTCGACGGCGGATTGCCATAAATTCAGGAGCGCCAATGAATTCCGGTGAGGGGTAATGGGTTTGCTCAGCCATGCCAGTGTTGTGAAATACAGCAACCCAGTGTGATTCTGAAGAGGTTTGCCGCAAAAACAAAGGGGTTGTAAGGGGCACGCAGGTCCATTAAATTGGCGCCCCTGCCGGTTTCAATCGCAGGGATCGATCAACCAGGGATTGGTTGGGTGACGGCCACTGGAGTGCCGCACCGCCTCCCTCCAGCTGTAACACCCCAGGATCTGGAGTTGAAATGTTCAAGCATCTTCTGCCCCGAGAGACCGGATTCTTCGATTTCTTCGAGCAGCATATCAAGCTCTCGATAGCCGTGTGCCGGGAAATGGATGCTATTGCCTTGAATCCGGGGGCATTCAGCAATCGTTCGAATCGGATCAAGGAAAACGAGCACGATGCGGCTAACATCACGCACACCTGCAGCGACCCCCTGCATCCGACATACATCACACGCACAGACCGTGGGGA
>JACRMA010000080.1:13742-30271 GCA_016235085.1 Candidatus Zixiibacteriota bacterium | reverse complement strand
GCATCCGCGTCTTGTGCTGGTCCACATCATAAACCCATAGATCAAGCTGGTACTGATCGTCATCTCGGCCCCGCAGGAACCCAACCTTGTGCCCATCGGGTGAGATCCGGACACCGCGCGGTGTCCGGCCCGAAAGGGACTTGCCGCCAAAGATGAGATCGATCGAGAGTTTCTCCGCCATGGCATCCAAGGGTAAACACATCAACCCGGCAAATACCAGAAGTAGAATTCGCAATGCGATCCGGGCAGCGTTCGCCGGTCGACATGTACCTCTCCCCACTTTTGATCTTCGAATCGTCATGGTCGCTCCGTTATTGGGAGGCTGATGAATCCTGCGATCGATTGAATTTGCCTTTGCATCCCGGTAAACTGCCTGCGAAGTGCAGATCAATGAACAGGGAGGAGATGCAGCGATCATCGCTGAATCCTGCCAACGCTTACATAACCAATTGATTGCTCAACTGTCCACATCAATGTCCCATCCTGAAGCGCAGACGATTGCGCCGACCGCATTCTTGAGCCTGCAGGGACTGCGGTTCCATAGCCGCGAACGGGCGAAAGAACGTGCCCAGGGCGCAAGGGGCGTGCTGAAAAAGGCCGGACAGGAGTGTCCGGCCTACCAGATTGTAGCGATATCGGTAGGCCGGACACTCTTGTCCGGCCTCTCGAATTCACAACGGTAATGGTATTTCAACAATCCCGCACGCCCTCGGAGCAAACGAGCAAAGTTCTCCAGCCCCGCACGGGCGAAAGCGGAGTCTGTAGAATTCACACCCGTCTCCGACCTCAAAATTAATTCACCGCCCAACATTCATTTTGTCAACCCGGTGACTGCGCACCCCGCATCTTGTGTACCGGGATGAACGCCAAACGAACGAGGGGTGGACATTGAATCTGCGAATGAAATCAACACTCTGCTGGCTGATCGCAATTGTGCTCACTTTGGCTCTGGCGTATTTCCAACGGCGTACCGGCCCGACTCATCCGGCGTCGGGGAAGATTGAAGTTGCCGGACAGAGCATCGCATTCAAACTCCCCCGCAGCCACGCCGGTGAAGGCGACGCTGAGATTTCCGTTGCCGTTTCAAACCCATTGATCACCGGCGAGATTTCCTACCGCCGATACAAGAGCAACGATGAATGGAAGACACTACCCATGATCTGGCGCGACGGCAACCTGACAGCATCCCTGCCCCATCAGCCATCTGCAGGCAAGATCGTGTATCAGGTAACGCTGTCGACAGCGGCCAACAAACCTCAGCCGCTAACGGCGGAGCCGGTTGTCATCCGTTTCAATAGCGGCGTGCCGCTGGGATTCTTGATCCCGCACATCTTCCTCATGTTCACGTCGATGCTGCTGTCCACGCGCACTGGGCTGGAGGCGCTCACGCGCGGCGCGGCGGTCCCGAAGATGGCGTTGTGGACGGTGATCCTGCTGTTTCTGGGGGGGTTGATTCTGGGACCAATTGTACAGAAGTACGCCTTCGGAGCATTCTGGACCGGCTGGCCATTCGGCAACGACCTGACGGACAACAAGACGGTCGTGGCCTTCGCCGGATGGCTGGTCGCCTGGCTGCGCATCCGCCGGCATCCGGACCGGCGCACAGAGGCGATAGGCGCGGCGGCCATATTGCTGGCCGTCTATCTCATCCCCCACTCTGTTCTCGGCTCGGAGATTGACTACACGCAATCGCCACCCGTGACCGGCGCAAGTGCTCCTTGAGACATGCCCGCGTGACGCCATCCTGACATTGGTGTCGCCAATGCCTGAATGTTGGGTCTATCCTCCAAAGCAGAAACCCGTCCTGCTCCAGTGAGCGGGACGGGTTTCGTGTTTTCGTTTGTCTTTTGAAATCGTCAGCGCTGCGATGTCGGTGCCGGGCCCCAACGGCGGGCCTTGCTGATCGGGATGGTGAGGCGCGTGTGCGCCGCATCGGAGGCTTCGATCGTCACCGACTTGTTGAACAAGTCTTCTGCGATGCTCTGATCGAACTTGAAACGGAATGTCTTCTCGCCGCCGGCACTGACGCTTTTGTTCTCCGGAAAATCGACTTCGACGTATTTGTCGGGACGCGAGACAATCGTGAATTTCAAATCCTGATCGGTAATGTTTTTGATCTTGAACTCGTAGTTCCACGGGTCTTTCTGGTCTTGCGGACGATTGGCGTCGAGATCCACGTGCGGAGGCGTCACGTGGAAGACGCTGACCGAATCGGGATTGGCCATCACGTCGACCACCAAAGTCAGCCGGGGAATATTCCCGGCCGCGTTGCAGAGAATCTGGGCGCTCTTGCGCGTCTTGGACGTGTAGTGCCCGGTTGAGAAAATCAGTTCGACCTTTGAGCTGTCACCGACAGCCAGCTCCTTTTTTTCAAGCGGAGCTTTTGTGCATCCTCAGCCAGGCTTGACATCGGTGATACGCAACGTATCCTCACCGATGTTCTTGATCCAGAACACGTGGGAGATGGTCGATCCCTGCGGCACCCGCCCGAAATCGAACTCCTCCGCCGAAACCGCGACCCGCGGCAGCTTGGACCCGACCGGCGCGGCCTGATCGGTCTGCGGCGGCGGCTGGGCCGGAGGGTGCTGCGCGAATGCCGGCCCTGCCGCCAACGCGGCCACCCCCGCAATCGCAATCAACCTGGACAACAATCTGTGACTCATCTAGTATCCTTTGAATGGGTTCGACCACCAACTGATGCGAATATAGAACTTCCCCGGACCCCGCGCAAGAGCCGGTGGCCGGGTTTGTGATTCTCACTCAGACTTAAACAATCGACTCCGCCGGAAGTTTCCGGGCCGTCACTTGGTCTTCGCTCCTGTTGCGCCCGGCTTGCTCCCCCAGGGCGCTTTCTGAAAGATCGGCAGCGTCACCCGCGTGGTGTCGGCGCCGATGGCTTCGAAAGTCACTGATTTGGAGATGACGAGCCTGGGCATATCCGGCTCGAAATGTAACCGTATTTGTCTTTCTTCACCGGCTCCCAGCCGGCCGGAGAAATCGTTGCAGACCACCTGGCGGTCGGGCCGCTCCACGATGTTGATGGCAAGCGGCGACTTGGTGATGTTGCGCAGCTTGACCGTGGTGTTCCAGCCATCGCGGGCTGAATCGGCCATCTGCAATCCGAGGTCGACCGCACGAGGCGTCATGGTAATCGATCCAGTGGGCTCCGAATCCGAGACCACGTGCGAGCGGAACGTCAGGGCCGGAACCCGTCCGGCCGCATTCGACTCGATCTGAACGAACTTCTCTACGAAACCGTGGTAGATTCCGGAGCCGAATGCAATCTCCACCCGGATGCTGTCACCCGGCGCCGCATGTTTCTTGTCGAGCGGAGCCTCGGTGCAGCCGCAATTGGGCACGAGCTTGCTGATCTCGAGCGGTTCATCCCCGGTGTTGTGCAACCAGAAGACATGGGAGACAACACTTCGGTCCGGGACGACTCCAAATGGGAATATTTCCTCAGCGACCTTGATTCTCGGTCCGCGTTTCGAATTCCCCGTCTGAGCATCTGCGCAGGAGTTCACGAGCAGAACTATGATGAGAATCACCCCGGCCCGGAAAGCCGGAGTCGCTACGCGCCCCGCCCGCCGCGATAAGCCGCTATCCCACAATTGCATAAGCCATTGACTCAAGATCCCTCCTGTCGAATTCGTACCAAGCTCAGACAGCCTTTATACCCCAGTTCGGCGGACCCAATAAGCCAGACCATCGAAAGTGATTCAATAATTGAAATTAACCTTTGCGTTCAGGACAAATGTTCAGTATTGGGTATGTGCAACTGTACCATGAACTCAGGATGAAGAGTTTCGCTGCCGTAACGAAGGATCAGGCCGACCGACAACCCGGATGAAACGGAGAAGCGTCATGGCTATCAATAAGTTACCACTCACCGAACGCCAGCGGGATATCTACGAGTTTATCCGTGAGGCGGTTCACACCGAAAGTCGCCCGCCCACAATGCGTGAAATCGGTGAGCGTTTCTCCATCAGTTCGACCAATGGGGTTCGTGAAGCACTTGAAGTACTGGAGAAAAAGGGGTACATCCGCCGCCAGCCATTCCTTTCCCGGGGCATTGAACTTGTGGAGTCGGTGCCTGCGCCGGCCGACGTGATCCCCATTGTCGGTCGGGTCGCTGCCGGGTTGCCACTTCTGGCGGTGGAGAACATCGACGGCCACATCGCGGTCGACCAGTCGTTCCTTCCCTCCGGGGAAGTCTTCTCGCTTCGAGTTACCGGTGAAAGCATGCGCGATGAGGGAATCAAGGATGGCGATCTCGTTTTGGTCCGCAAACAGGAGAACGCCCAAAAAGGCGATATCGTCGTTGCCGTCATCGGCGAGGAAGCGACCGTGAAACGGTTCTATCCCGACCGAAGCCGGGTTCGCCTGGAACCCGCCAACCCGGATTTCGGACCGATAATCGTTGATCGCCGCGCGCCGGGATTCTTCATTGCTGGCGTGGTGGTCGGACTCCTGCGACGCATGTAATTGGGTAACGGCCCGCCCCGTCATCCATTGCGCGTGGCGGATCGACTTCCTGATTGTCCAAACAAGTCCCCCGCTGTGGCACCTCACAGCGGGGGATATCTGCATTCGGGATTCGGCTCGGGCGGCAACCGCGCGGCCCGTCCGGTGGCATTAACAGGGTGGCTGACCACCGCTGAAGGCGAAGTCTATCAAATAGATCAAGTCGAACACGTCAGTGGCGAGATCGCAATTGACGTCGGTGAGATCATTCGGGCATGCGGGCTGCCCCCCGCTGAAGGCGATGTCGATCAACTGGACGACATCGAAAACGTCAACCGAATTGTCCGAGTTAATATCTCCCCGCGATGTTGGAGTGATCGTCACTGACCCGGACGTGTAATTGGTCGGCTGGATCAGAGTCCCTTTGGGATCAACAGAGACCCTTTGGGATCGATGAAGTAGGATACCACGATGTTCGCGGTCACGAAAACGGTGCGGTCCTGCAAGGTGTCCGGTATATCGCAGAACACGTGTCCGATCACCTTGATCAGCACCCCGTTGGTGTAAGGCAGAATCGGCAGCGGCTGCCGGTCGAAGTTGTTATCCACGATGCCGGTAAGCTGCAGGTCGAATGTTCCGTAGGTTCTCGCTTGCACATAGTCCCAATTGTAAGTCAGCGTGCCCACGGAGCTGGACGGTACAACAGCCACAGTGCAGGGATAGGCCACGACGGACGTGCACGCGGCATTGGAACACTTATAGCAGGTTTGCACCATGGTATCGGCGGTGAACTCCATGATGTCCGGCCGCGAAAGCGTCAGCGACAGCTGGAATCCGGCGATGGAATCACCCATGTTCTGGAGATACACCGTGAGCGGCACAATCGCACCCGGAGATACCGACGTATCGGCAACATCGAGATAGATCTTCGGCGTCTGCGCCAGAGCCGGCTGTGCTCCGTGGACCACGATCGCCACAACAACACCGATCCACATCAAGCAAGGTAAACGACGGAACATGGGGCTCTCCTTACCTTCTTGGGACATGACATTCGCGCTATTGGCATCGCACAACGGGTTCGCCCCTGCCGTACGCCTGGCACGCCCAATTGATCGACTTGACACCGTTGATCGATCGACATGCCACACCGAGATGGTCCCAAAACTCTCGGACCAGCGCCTAACTCTAATTATCGAACCAACGTCACTTCCCCTGTAGCACAACTACGTAAGACGAGGGTAACGATGGTCCAAACAACCGAGCGCTTTGGGCTATGACATCTCCTGCGAGCGAACCGACTTCTGACTGTACAATTCCCCGGGCAACTTCGCACCAAGGTAATAGAGGTATCGACGTTTGAGCCCGAACCGGAACTCCCGGACGGGACAATCAATCGGTAATCTAATCACTCTAAACGATTTGTCAAGCCGATTTGCCGAAAAGTTGCTCGGCAAGCGAGAGGAGCGATTCGAAATCTGTACCGCCGGCTCGAAGGGGAATCCTGCGATCAGGCAAATTGCAACGATCAATCCAACTCTTGCACAGTTCGTTGCCTGATCAGTGGCCCCCGATCTCGTCGTGACTTACTTCTTCTTCACAGTCGGCCGACAGGGGGCAACGTGGGCAATCGCATCGCGGAGAACAACTTCCTTGATGAGATTGCCTTTCGCATCGGAAAAACGCGTCATCATGTTGTCCAATCTTACGATGGAGGAATCGCCATCAATGTAGGCCACCTTTGACCCAGCCATCTCCAGCGGCAAGCTGAACAGGACACCGGAGTCTCCAGGGGCTATGGGGCGCGGACGAGTGTCGCCCAGAAAATACGCCAGACCGACAACTTTCACCGATAGCCCGCTGTCGCCTCGAGCTTCAAAGAACTCCCACTTTGCCACGAGCCCCTCTGCGCGGCTGATCTGCGGCCGCAGGGGGGTGCTGCCGGGATTTAATTTGGAGTCTTTCGCCCCCGATTTCCCCTTGCGGTCGCCCGGCAGGGAATCTGTCCGCTTGGCAACAGCGAACTTGGCGAAATCCGGCCGGTCCCAGGTCACAAAGATCTCGAATCCCTGAATCGTGTCGGGAGTGGAGACAAGCCACACTTGCACCGCCTTGGGACACTGATCGGGACCCGTAATCAGCCGGGACTCAAGGATCAATGGCACCGGCGTAGAGTCCGCCGGCCCTGCCCGCGCAACGGGCCCGCTGACAATCAACGCGAGGACGAACGCCGACAGAATTCCACTCCAGCGCACTTTAGCGGACCAGCCACCAGTTGGGGACGCAGCCCGTAGCTTCTGTGTCATCATCTACTCCACCCAATCGGCGATGAAGATATTCGTCTCGCCCGGCTTGGACTCATTGCGGTTGGAAGCAAATACCAGCTTGGTGGCATCCTTGTTGAACATGGGGAAGCCATCAAACGATTGATTGTAAGTCACACGCTCGAGTCCCGTTCCATCCACGTTGATCAGGTAGATGTCGAAGTTGCGCTTCTTGGGATCGTCCATGTTTGAAACGAAGATGATCTTCTTCCCATTGGGATGGAAGTACGGGCAGAAATTCGCCGCCCCATTGCTTGTGATCTGCTTTTTGTCCGAGCCGTCGGCGTTCATGACGAAGATCTCCAGCGTGGACGGGCGAATCAGCCCGTCAGCCAGAAGTTTCTTGTAATCGGCGATCGCCTCCGGGGACGCCGGATGGTGGGCCCGATAGACAATGCGCCTGCTGTCGGCGGAGAAGAATCCGCCGCCGTCGTAACCGACCTCGTGTGTCAGCCGCGTTTGATTGCTGCCGTCGGGATTCATGGTGTAGAGTTCGAGATCGCCGTCGCGCGCCGATGTAAATAGTATCTTCTTCCCGTCCGGAGAGTATACGGCCTCGGCATCATAGCCCGGCGTCGTGGTCAGCCGCTGGAGGTCGGTACCGTCGGTCTTGACCGAAAAGACGTCGAACCCCTTGTACAACGACCAGACGTATCCGTGCTCGTACGATGGCTTGGGCGGACAGGAATCGTCCACCAGGTACGTGGAACAATAGACGACGCGCCTGTCATCCGGCGCAAAAAACGAGCACGTGGTCGTGCCGCCGCGCACCGAGAGCTGGCGGACATTGGAACCATCCGTTCCCATAAGGAAAATGCGGTCACAGTCCCAATTGTCGCGGCGTGATTGGAACGTCAGCATTTTGCCGGTTCCATCGAAGTAGGCCTCGGCGTTTTCACCACCAAACGTCAGCTGCCGGATGTTGGCCAGATGTTTCTCCCCTGGGATTTGCAGGGAGTCCGCGGTCGCGGCTGCCGGCGCCGATGCCTGAGATTGCGCCCCGCCGCCGCCGGCCGCATCTTCGGGCGAGTAGCTGCGGGCAAACCGCACCCGTTCACTCAACGCCGGATGATCGAAAAGCCAGAACTCGACGAACGGCGACGGATCAGGATTGGAGAGGTTGACCGAGGCTAGTTTTTCAAATGCCGCGGCCGCCGCCTCGCCACTGTGCGTGCGCTCCAGTCCGAAGATATCGGCACGATGCTCGAAGTAGCGTGACAGCCCATTCTGTATCGGCGACATCAGGAACCCCAACACCGTGACACAGAGCATAATCAGCGGGAAGCTGGCGAAGCTGGAGAGTTGGTCGAACCCGAAGCGTGCGTGATTGGCGGAAATGATCCGGCCCATGACGAGGTGTGAAACATACCCGACGAGGAAGATCAACCCGATGGCGACCGACAGCAGAATCCAGATGTGATGCAATACGTAGTGTCCCATTTCATGCCCCAGTACGAAAAGGATTTCCGGTGGTGTCATGGAATTCACCAGATTGTCAAACAGGACGATTCGCTTGGTCCGTCCCAGACCGGTGACATAGGCATTCAGTTTCTTGGTGTCTTTGGAGGCATCCATTACAAAGATGCGTGAGTCGGATATTCCCGATTTCTCCGCCAGGTTGAGAATCTGCGTCTTGAGTGGACCGTCCGCCAACGGCGTTGTCTTATAGAACATCGGCGTGATCACGATCGGCGCAATGATGATGAAGAACACGGCAAAGGGTACGGCCCCGAGGCCGAACCACGCCCACCACGATCGCGGCTGACGGCGAATCAGTGCGTACAGAGCGCCAACCACCGGAATCAGGATCACGAGCGCAATCGCTTGCGACTTGAAGGAATCGATCAGCCAGGCGACGAACGTCTGATTGGAGAGATCAAACTGATGTTCCAGATAGAACCCCTGGTAATAGTCGAGAGGGAACGAGGCGATCATGTAGGCAATCTGGAATGCGGTCAGATAAAGCAGAAAGATCCCCACCCGCCGCGCGGTGATCTTCCGGCACCACGCCAGGACCGTTTGCGAGAATCCGGAGAACAGGACGACCAGCAGGATGACGACCGAGTAGGCGAACCCGCCAAATTGCAGGATGTGCCGGGTTGTGGAGTACGAAACTGCCCGTTCCCGCTGCTCCGGCGACATCTGTCCCCATCCGGGTGTCGCGGTAGCGGCGGTGTGGGAGGAATCCGGCGCGGCGCTTTGTGCCATCGCCGCCGACCCGAGGAACGGGAACCCATCGCAGCCGAACTGAATACCGTACCCCAGACCGAGCACAGCCAGCAGGATCAAAAGACCGGTTAAGCGCGTAGGCTTCGTCATAAGGCCATCCTCCCGGCGCAGGCGGCGTACCTGCCCGTTGGTTTACGCAAGATGGGAACTGAGACGATGGCGCGTCAAACCCAAACTATTGGATGGGAAGTGTGGAACGCTGTCGGCGACGATTGACTGGTGAAACCGGCGCGGTAAAGTGAATTTCCGATTACGGATTCGAGCCCCCCACCGGTGCCGTTGGCCAATTAAGGGTGAAAATGGACCCCCCCTCGGGGTTTGGACGGTAGGAAAGTTGCGCCCCCGAGGAATCGACGATTCGTTTGACGATCGCGAGGCCGACCCCAGACCCGTCGGCGGACGCATTGCGGCCGCGGAAGAACAGTTCACAGATGTGCGGCCGGTCTTCCGGCTCGATCCCGATTCCGGAGTCGCGAATCTCCAGCGCGATCGCGGCGGTCTGACGTTGCCAGACGATTTCAACGCGGGACGGCCGGTCGGGCGAACGGTGAGTGACGGCATTGACGAGCAGGTTTTCGAGGACCCGCTCCAACGCCACGGGGTCCGCCCAAAGCAAGATCGTATCCGACGGTGCTGTGAGCTGGTCGCGATCGGCAACTCCCGCTTCGACCAAGTGCGTCCAGACTGCGTCAATCAGGAGTCCGGCATCAACCGCCCGTCGCGCGGCAGGATCGGCTCCGGACCGGACATAGACCACCAGGTCGCCGACCAGTCGCAGCAAGCGTGCCGCTTCCGAATCCAGCCGGCGCGTGATGTCGCGTCCGCGCTCGTCGAGCCGCTTGGCGTAGTGCCGCCGCAACTGGCCCAAAAGTCCGCGCAGGGTGATGAGCGGTGACCGCAAATCGTGCGAAACAATATGCACAAACGACTCAAGTTCCTTGTTTTTGTTTTGTAAGCGCCGGTTGAGTTCGATGCTCTCTTCCTGCCGCTGGCGGGCGCGCAGGACAGTTGAACGGAGGGCCCGATTGGCGGAGTCGAGCCGCTTTTGCTGGTCCTTCATCGTATGCAGCATGTGCTCCCGGTCGGTGATATCCCGCCCGACCCCCTGCACGCCGACGATTTCTCCGGATTCATCACGAATCAATGACTCGTTGAATTCCATGAGGAATACTCGACCGTCCTTGGAGCGCAGTTCCAGGACGAACGGATCGACCATAACGCCGTCGTTGATTTCCGCATCGAACGCCTCGAAAGCGGCCTGGTTGATGGGATCGTCCGTCAGCCAGTCGGAGAAGTGTGTGCCCAGAAATTCCTCGGGCTTGACACCGAGATAACGCTCCAGCGACGGGCTGACATAGAACATGTGACCGGTCTTGTCATGCGCATAGATTATATCGCGGGCGTTGTCCGCGACCAACCGATAGCGCCGCACCGCCTGATCACGCTCCTCCATGAGCCGGCGGACAGCGGAGACGTCACGAATCGCACCCTCGATCGTCACCGGCTGGCCATCGGCATCAACCACCGCCACCGACCGGTCGGTCACCCAACGGACAGAGCCGTCGCGGTGCACGATCCGATACTCACTCTCCGAAGCAATCCGTCCGGCGCCGTGTCCCTGCGTGGCTAATGACAGATGGATCGAACGCACGCGCTCGCGGTCGTCGGGATGGACGAAACGGCGAACCCATTCATCGAATGATACACCGATGATATCCGCGCGTGGAAGCCCGGTGAAGATCGTGCCCGCCGGACTGGCCTGAGAAAACCGTTTCGACACCACATCGATTTCGTAATGGAAATCACCGGATTGCCCCAACTGGCGCTCCCAGCGATGGTGTGCCGCTTCAAGCCCGCTCCGCAATTCGAGCAACTCGATCTGAGTCGCCGCGCGAGCCACGATGTACTCCAGGGGCGGCAATGAGGACGCCGTCGGGCGGCTGCCGTTGAAGGGTTCATCGACCGAACAAAACCCCATCACCGAACCGTCGGCGCGGCGCAACGGCGCAAACAACTCATCGCCCGCCTTCCATCCTGCCTCCGCCGTGGGATCGGCGTCGGATGGAATGTGGCGCGCCTCGTCGTGCACCGGGATTCCCGACTCCGCCGGGACAAAATACGATTCCCCCAACTGGAAGCGCGGATCGAGAATCGCCTCCCTCACTTCCTTGCGGACCCGTGGGGCGCGCCGCGCCTGCTCGATCAATTCACGCGGGATTCCGCAATGCCCGATCGGGCCAAGATTGCCGTCGGCGTCGTGAAGGGACAGGACCGCCCGCCGGTAGTGCCGCCGGGCGACAATGGTCTCCGCTGCCAACTGGAGAATCGCACGGGCGTCGGTCAACGACCGGACGTCGCGGTCAAAATCCGACTGGAACGTCCCGAAGTCGGATGGGGGCGCCCACTCCAACGGTGACTTCTTCAATTGGCGAGCCTCCACTACAGCATTGCCGCGTGCGCTGTCGCTGTTGCTGCCAGCATGCGCCCAGCCACACGTGCCAGTCCTTCAAAGCACCCGTCCGCCTTGTCGTAGATTTCCACGGCCAGGCGCTTACGGATCGATTCCGAGAGGTGGGGACGGAAGAAGGAGGTCATCATCATAACCGGCACCCGGTGACCGCGCCGTGACAGCTCTTCGATCACCCAGAGCCCGTCCTTCTTCGGGATGCGGTAGTCAAGAATGAGAAGATCGTAGTGATTCTGCGCGATGTGGTCCAGGCACGCTTCGGCCGAAGCGGCCCAGTCGGCAGTGACTCCCCAGTCTGTCTCCAAAAGCTCCATCAGCAGACTGGCGTGTGTCTCATTGTCATCGGTGATCAGCACGCGCTTGTGGCCGTTCGGAATGCGCGTGTGGAGGACGGAGACCTGGCCCTCCAGGATGTTATTGACGACGACCGCGAACTTGTTGGGCGTTAGCTGCTGCAGCGCGATGGGATGCCAGCGCGTCTTCGGTGGAAGGGATCCTCCGGGCAAGTATCCTCCCATACTTTTTTGGGTCGGGCGACCCTATGTGACTTCTCTGCGGGGCTGAACCCCGCGACTCGGTAAGACAAATTGGTCAGACTAGTTCAAGACACTCCTCACACCAACAACAATACGCATTGGCGCAAAGTAATGCAAGTTTGTTTGCATTTGACGGCAAACTTTTGGGAATTGACATCCGGGTCGGGAATCGGCAAACTGTTTGACTGGCATCCCGAGGCCGGGCGCGGTCGCCACCGTCCCAACGCCGAACTTGGTGCCCGGCGACGACGATCACGATGACTTCCCTTCCGGACATCCATCGCCTTCAGGGCACAGCCGACCTGCTTCCCGCCGAGTCATTCCAGTGGGCTGAGGCCGAGCGTGTCATCCGCGCCACCATGTTTCGCTTCGGCTTCGGCGAGATTCGCTTTCCGGTGCTGGAGCCGACCGAGCTTTTCGCGCGCGGGACCGGGGCGTCCACCGACATCGTGCAGAAGGAAATGTACACGCTGGTCGACCGCGGCGGGCGTTCGCTGACGTTGCGCCCGGAGGGCACGCCATCGGTGGTTCGTGCCTATCTCGAGGAGAATCTCGGCAGCCAGCGTCCGGTCTGGAAACTGTTCTACCTGGGACCGATGTTTCGCGCCGAGCGTCCGCAAAAGGGACGCTACCGGCAATTCCATCAGTTCGGCGCCGAAATGATCGGGGCGGCGTCACCCGAGTCTGATGTGGAATTGATCGCGCTTGCTCGCACCATCCTTCACGATTTGGGTTTGACCGGGCTTCGGCTGCAACTGAATTCCATCGGATCCCCGGCGGCACGCCACGACCACAGCGAGAAGTTGCGGGCCTTCCTCCGTCAGCCGGATGTGTACGCGAAAATCGACGAGGATTGCCGGCGCCGCATGGAGACCAACCCGTTGCGTGTGTTCGACTGCAAGAACGAAGAGTGCATTCGTATCATGCGCCACGCCCCGACCATCGATCAGTTCCTGACCGCTGAGGATCAGGATCATTTTGCTCGCGTCCGTAGTGGATTGGAGAGTCTCGGCATCAGTTACGAACTGGACCCACGCATGGTGCGGGGCCTGGACTACTACACGCGCACGACATTCGAATTCAAGACGGACCTGCTCGGCGCCCAGGATACGGTGTGCGGCGGCGGGCGGTACGATTTGCTGGTGGAAACATTCGGCGGTCCGGCAACTCCGGCCGTGGGATTCGCATCGGGAATCGAGCGGATTCTGGCGGCGGCGCAGGAAGCCGGCGCCTCGCAAGGGACTCTGCCCCGTCTGGATGTCTTTGTCGGTGCGCTGGGCGATCAAGCCCGTGCGCTGATTCCATCGATTCTGGCCCGACTCCGCGGACTTGGGTTCTCGGCCGACAGTGATTTTCTCGGTCGGGGATTGAAGGCGCAGATGAAAGAAGCCAACCGTCTGGCCGCCCGGCTGGTGCTGATCGTTGGCGATGACGAAATCACACGGGGACAATTCACTCTGCGCCGCATGGACGAGGGCGGACAGGCCGAAATTCCCGCGGATCTCGCACAGTGGAACAAAGAGACATTTGCATGAAATGCGTTGCCCTCGCGATTTGAATGACGATCGACACGGGCGGCACGATTTTCCAACCAACCTCCCGGTTAATTCCTCCAGTTCGGAGCTCCCATGAAATCAAATCTGCCAATAGAATCCATTCAACGAACCCACACCTGCGGCGAGTTGCGCGCCACGCATACCGGGACGACGGTCAGGCTGAATGGCTGGGCGGCCCACTGGCGGGATTTGGGCGGCCTGCTTTTCATCGACCTGCGCGACCGTTATGGCATCACGCAGGTTGTGTTCAATCCCCAGAATCTGGATGCGGAGACGATGAAGATCGCCGGCGCGGTGCGTGCTGAGACGGTGATCGGGATCGAAGGGTCCGTGCGCAACCGTCCCGAAGGCACCATCAACAAGAAGTTGCCGACCGGCGAGATCGAAGTCATGGTCTCCCGTCTGGTCGTGCTGAATCGTTCCAAGACTCCCCCCTTCGAAATTGCCGACGACACCGATGCTTCCGAAGATCTGCGTCTGAAGTACCGCTACCTCGATTTGCGCCGTCCGGTGCTTCAGGAGAAGATGCGCATCCGGCATCGCACCGCGAAGGCCGTCCGTGATTACCTCGATTCACAGGGATTCTATGAGATTGAAACGCCCCTGCTCATGCGTTCGACACCGGAGGGCGCGCGTGACTATGTCGTCCCGTCACGCGTGCACAAGGGACGCTTCTATGCCCTGCCGCAATCCCCGCAGTTGCTCAAGCAGATTTTGATGATCGCGGGCTACGACCGCTATTTCCAACTGGCGCGCTGCCTGCGCGATGAGGACCTGCGCGCCGACCGTCAGCCGGAACATACTCAGATCGACATGGAAATGACGTTCGTCACCCCCGATGACGTATGGAAGGTCGTCGAGGGCATGATGACGCACGTCTTCCAGGAAGTTCTCAGTGTAACGCTGAAGCCGCCGTTCCCGCGGTTGACGTACGAGGAGGCGATGGACAGCTACGGGATCGATAAGCCGGACCTCCGGTACGACCTCCCTATCGTCAATCTTTCCGATGCGGTTCGCGGCAGCGGATTCCGTGTGTTTGACGATACGCTGGCGGCCGGCGGACGTGTCGCCGGGATTCGCGCGCCGGGACTGGCAACGATGTCGCGCAAGGAAATCACCGAGCTCGAGGACGTGGTTAAGAAGTTCGGGGCGGCGGGTCTGGCGACGATTCTCTACGCGGAAGGCGGCGTGAAATCGCCGATCACCAAATTCCTGACTCCCGAAGCGTTGGACAAAATCACCGGGGCAACCGAGGCGCGCGTCGGCGATGCTGTCCTGATTGTCGCGGCGAATACAGCCGTTTGCCGATCATCACTTGGCCAGCTTCGTATCGCGCTGGCGAAGAGATTGAAACTGGCGGAGACCGGGCGATTCGCCTTTCTGTGGGTGTACGAATTCCCGCTCTTCGAATTCAATCCCCAGACCGGTCGCTACGATGCGATGCACAACATCGTCACGCATCCATACGACGAGGATATTCCCAGACTCGAAGCTGGATTCACCACCACGGCGACACCCGGCTCACCGGAGCATCCGTGGGACAAAATCCGTGCCCACCAGTATGATCTCGTGGTCAACGGAACCGAAATCGCCTCCGGCGGGATCCGAAATTATCGCTCCGATTTGCAGCGCCGCGTTCTGAACGCTCTTGGAATTGATGATCAACGCGCCCAGCGGATGTTCGGCTTCCTGCTCGATGCCCTCGACTATGGCGCCCCGCCCCACGGCGGCATTGCTCCTGGGTTGGACCGGATTGTCGCGGTGATGACGGGGTCCGATTCGCTGCGTGACGTCATCGCGTTCCCGAAGACGACCCAGGCGCAATCGCTGATGGACGGCTCCCCTGCGGAAATCGAGCAGAACCAGCTTGACGTACTGGGGCTGGTGATTAAATCGGGCAGTTAAGGCCGCGGAGCCCTGCCCGACCCTCGCTAGGGCAATCCGTTGAATGGCAATGCGTTAACACCATGGGCGTGGGCTCACGACAATAAGTTTGAGATTGACTGTCGGCGCCGTAGTATATTGTTGGGCGACCGTCATGTGTGATCACAGTCCGGATCCACCAGCCGTGCGCGCGGCAATCACCCTGCTTGCGCCGATAATTCCGTAGGAATAAGAATGTAGTCCGTGCGGACTCACCAGCCGTGTCAGGCTGCCAAGTTCGCCTTTTGCAGGAGGTTAGGATCAACCAGCGTAATTCAAAGCAAGGCCAGCGAATAATTTCCCTCGAAGGGTGTGACCCTCGGGTGCTGTTTGGGCGCAACGGCGTTTTCCTCAGCCTGATTGAAGCCCGCTTTGGTGTGCAGGTCGTCGCACGGGGTGATGAGATGATCGCCACGGGCGATCCAGAACCACTGGAATTGGTGGACCGTCTCTTCACCGATCTTTTTCAGCACATCGAGAAGACCGGTGAGCTATCAGAGCGCTATCTCCAATACGCCATGACCCAGGTCGCCGAGGCCGGCGAGGGCCCCTCCTCACGTCTGCAAACGACACCGGAACTGGCCAGCGCCGGACGCCAGCGCATCATTCCGAAGACTCTCGGGCAAAAGGAGTACGTCGATGCCATGGAGCATTTCGACATCACCTTCTGCATCGGACCAGCGGGGACCGGCAAGACCTACCTGGCGGTGGCAATGGCGGTCGCAGAACTGAAGGCACGGCTCGTCGATCGCGTCTTCCTGGCGCGCCCCGCGGTGGAAGCGGGCGAGTCGCTGGGATTCCTGCCCGGTGATATCCGCGCCAAAGTCGATCCGTACCTGCGGCCGGTGTACGATGCGCTGCACGAAATGCTGTCGCTGGACAAGATCGGCCGATTCATGGAAAACGGAACAATCGAAATCGTGCCGTTGGCATTTATGCGCGGACGGACATTGAACCACTCGTTTGTAATTTTGGACGAAGCGCAAAACACCACCTCCGCGCAGATGAAGATGTTCTTAACGCGTCTGGGTGA
>JACRMA010000080.1:0-13658 GCA_016235085.1 Candidatus Zixiibacteriota bacterium | reverse complement strand
TCTGGGTGAGCATTCCAAAGCGGTGATCACCGGAGACGTCACTCAGATCGATCTGGAAAGGCCGTCGTCCTCCGGTCTTCTCTCGGCCCCGCGAATCTTGAAAGGAATCAAGGGCATCGGCCATGTGCGCCTGACCGAGAAGGACGTGGTGCGCCATCCGCTCGTATCGGCGATCATCCAGGCGTACGAGCGCGAAGAGAATCCTCCCGGCAGCAATCCGTCAGGGCAAACGGAGCCCGGCGGCCGGGAATCGGAATCCCGCACAGCGGGCAGCCCCGTCCAAGCGCGGCCTTCGGCGCGGTGATCGCTATTCGAGACACCTGATATGTTTGCTGTACTTCTGCGATTAAAGCGGGCCGTGGCGGCCAGGTACCGGGAGGTCTTCGCCCGGTGGGCGGAGTCGCCCACATTCCGACGTTGGCGGGGAGTACTGCACGTTCTCATCGCTCTGGGCGTGGTCGCGGTTTCCGTGCTCGCCTTTCCCCTGCCGGATCTGTTTATCCCGCCGGATTTCCCGCACATCGGCGACATCTCTACCGAAAACCTGATCGCGCCTTTTGATTTCCCCGTCTTGAAATCGAGTACCGAGCTGGAGGCCGAAAGCACCAGGGTCATCGCGGAAACTCCGCCGGTGCTCCGCTACAGCCGGCCGGTTGCCGACTCGGTGCAACGCACACTGATGAACTTCTTTGACCGGGCCGAACGGCTCGCTTCGACCTCGATCAGTCCACGGCTGCGTTCCGAGCGGCTGGCGTCCGATTTCCCGTGGCTCGATGTGTCGGTCCTGTCCCCACCGCGATCCTCCGGCGGCTGGCTGGCGTTGCGCTATGCCACCGCGGATATCGTGAATCGCTTTTACAGCACCGGCATATTCCCCGACAATCGATACCTGCCCGGCCCGGAAAGTCCGTTTGTGGTCGTCGAGCGTCCCACGGGGGAAATTCCTCTTAAGCGCGACCAGGTGATCGACGCGCGCAGCGCCACCGAGCGGTTGCGCCGCGAGCTCGCCGAGATTCCCGGTGTCGACTCGACTGAGCAGGAAGTCTTCGTACGGTTCATCGGCTCGCTGATCAAACCCAATCTCGAATTCGACCCTGAGACCACCGACCAGCGCCGCCAGGATGAACTGGCCCAGATTCGGCCCCACAAAGTGCGGATATTCCGCGGCGAACGGATCATCGCCAAGAACGAACGCGTCACACCGGTTCATA
Organism: Candidatus Zixiibacteriota bacterium; assembly: GCA_016235085.1. GTDB lineage: Bacteria > Zixibacteria > MSB-5A5 > WJJR01 > WJJR01 > JACRMA01. The sequence continues at coordinate 12,447 of JACRMA010000080.1, read as the reverse complement.
TTGAACGTCTTGCGGCACTGGCGCGGATTCGAATCGAACAACGCGGACACGGCAATCTGCTGGGCATCTACGCCCCCATTGGCGGCCGGATCATGTACGCGCTCTTCTGCATTATGGGAGTAGCCGCGCACTTCTTCTATTTCCGGCCGCGTTTCCGGACCCGAACTACCGCGGTGCTCCTTTTGGCGATCATCTGGTCCGGGGTTCTGATTGCCACCCGATCCGCACATGCCTCCGGCGGGGCCGCGATCTACCTCATCCCGGTGCCATTGGCGGCGATTCTCGTCACGGTCCTGCTCGATTTGGGAACGGGGCTGGTGTCGACCGTCTTCCTATCCGTTCTGGTCGGTGTGGTAACAGGCTTTGACTACACCATTTTCTCGGTCGCCCTGGCCGGTGGCATCGTGACCGCGTATAGTTCGCGTTCCATCAGACGACGGTATGATTTCTATCGTCCGGCTCTGTATGGAGCGTTTGCCTATTTGATCGGGATCTGGGTGGTGGAGTCGCTGCGCTTCTCGAGCCTCTCTACGATTCTGGCGGCCACCGGATACGGTATGCTGAACGCCGTTGTCGTTGTCGGAGGCCGCCGCCGAAGCGATCGGTGCCAATGCGCTGCTCGCCCGCGTCGGTTCCTATTTTCACGACATCGGCAAGATGGACAAACCCGAGTACTTTGTTGAGAACCAGCAGCACTTGCGCAGCAAACACGAGAAACTCCCGCCGTCGATGAGCGCGCTGATTCTCGAATCGCATGTGAAGCGCGGACGTGAGCTGGCGCTGGAGTACGACTTGCCGGATTCGGTCATCGATTTCATCGAGCAACACCACGGCACCACCACGATGACCTTCTTCTACCACAAGGCACAGCAGCAGATTCTCAATGAGCCGGTCAAGGAGGACGATTTCCGCTATCCCGGCCCGCGTCCCCAGACCCGTGAGACCGCCATCGTCATGCTGGCCGACTCCGTCGAAGCCGTCAGTCGGACGTTGGACGATCCCAAGCCGGGCCGGCTTCAAAACGCCATCCGCAAAGTGGTGGAAGCGAAATTCGCGGCGGGCCAATTGGAGGAGTGCGACCTCACGTTGCGTGATCTGACCAAGATCGAGGAGAGTTTCCTCAAGATCCTTCTGGGCGTCTTCCACTCGCGCATCGACTACCCTTCCGCCGTCCGCAGAGACCAGGACGAAACTGATCCCGACCGAAAAGTCGCGCCCTCACACCTGAACCCCGCCGACAAGAAACCGCAAATTCGTCCTGCGAAGGCTGACCATGCGACCGGCTAGGAAAACCGACGCCCGCAGGAAGGCCCGGTTGACGGTGAAAATCGAGCGCTCCCTTAAACAGGGACGCATCCCCCGAAAACTCATGGTTGCCGCTGTGGAGCAGGTGGGTCAGGGAGAGAAACTTTCCGGCTCGATTCGGATTATCGTGGTGGGTGATTTCTTTATGCGCGATCTCAACCGCAAGTTCCGGATGAAGGACAAGCCCACCGATGTGCTGGCGTTTCCCCTGGGGAAGCCATTCCCGAGCGCAGGAGCGTCACCGCTAATTGGCGAAGTGTATTGCAACTACGATCATGCCCGGCGCTGGCACCGGGAACATGGCGGCACGATTGCGGCAGAGCTTTCCCGGCTGGCCGTCCATGGCGCACTGCACCTGGCGGGCTACGATCATCACCGCCCCGGCGAGCGCAAACAGATGACCGCCGCCGAGAACCGGTATTTGTGCGATGCCGGACTGTTGGAGATGCGAACTTGAGCGCGCGAGCCCACGATGTTTGTTGAAGTTCTCATCGCCGGACTTGTACTTGCCGCCTTTCTGCTGGCGACATATGTCGTTGCGCTCATTGCCGTCCGTCTCTTTGCCATCACCAGTGACGAAGGAAGGGACGACACCGCTGCCGGAGAGCAAAGCAGCAGTTTGATCGACGCATTCACGAAGTCGCCGCATCAAGTGCTCCTCGCCGCGGACTTGTTCCGGTCATTGGCACTGTTGTTGGAAACGGCGATCATCGCGTGGGCCGTACCCCGCTGGTCTGCCCAGCTGGGCATGCCGTGGTTGCCGGCAACGGTGATCGCCCTGGCCGTGATCTGGATTCTGCATATGCTCGTTGCCGAGATCCTGCCAAAATCTGCTGCCTTGGAATCGAACGGGAATGCACCGGAATTCACCGATGCCACGCTGGCTTCCGCCTGGTTTCTCCTCTGGCCATTCGTCGCTATTGCGAAAATCATCGTCCGCAAGCGCCCGGTTGTCGCCGCCTCGCCGGAGGAGCGCGAGGAGATCGTGGAGCGAGCACTGGAATCGCTGGCGGAATCCGCCGGCGTCCATGAACCGTTGCTCGAAGAAGATGAACGCGAGATGATCCAGGGAGTCATCGGCCTGGAGGATACCGAAGTCCGGGAACTGATGGTGCCACGGATCAATATCGTGGCCGTCGACGCCACTGCCTCGGTCGAGGACGTGAGACGGCTCACCACCGAATGGGGGCACTCACGCTTGCCCGTCTTCGATGGTGATCTCGATTCCATCATCGGGATCCTGTATGTGAAGGACCTCTTCTGCGCCCCGCACGAAGGCGCCGTCAGCCTGGCGACTCTGGCGCGCCGCGCGTTCGTCGTGCCGGAAACCAAAAAGGTCGATGCCCTGCTCGAGGAATTCAAACGGCGCCGGGCTCATATTGCTATCGTCGCCGACGAATTCGGCGGCACCGCGGGTTTGATCACACTTGAGGATATCCTCGAGGAGATCGTGGGCGAGATCGAGGACGAACACGACCGAGGCCGCCGTCACATCGAACCGATTGGCGAAGGCGCCATCCGAGTCGATGGTGTTGTGCCATTGAGTGACATCGCCGATGCACTCGAAATCGACTTGCCCGAACAGAAGTTCGAAACGATCGGCGGCCTGATTTACGATCGCGTGGGCGGAGTTCCAGAAGTTGGCCGGACAATTACCGATTTGGGATTGACTCTGACCATCGAAGAAATGGATGGCCAACGCATTCGCCGGGTTCGAGTTAGCCGTGTCTTCAGTCCTTCCCCGCGCAGCGATTGACAATCTCTTAGGGGCAGTCAAACGCCCATCCTCCATTCTCCGTTATTGCCACCGAGACACCTCCTGTTTACATATCAGGAGAGTTTGCCCCGCACGGCTGGCGTGGCGGAAATGGAGAATACGGGTGCCCATCTTTTCCTATCGATGTGAATCTTGCGGCAAGATGTTCGACGAGCTCATTTTCTCGGCAGCGGCCGAAAAGTCGCTGTCATGCCCCTCCTGCGGGGGCACATCCCTGAAACGGCAGTTGGCGCCGTTTGCCGTGGGTAAATCCTCACCGGCAGCGGAGCCGGGCTGCGGGCAGGGACGCTGTTCGTCGTGTGCCTTTGGTGATAATTAGCACCGGAGAGTTCCGGCGTGATCGGCGGTGTGCGCCATGACCCAGCTCGACTTATTCTCGGTTCTGACTTCGCGACTCCCCGACGAGGACGAGTTGGTGCAACGCTTTGCCCGTTTTAATCAGATTTACTTTGAGGGATTGCTGCCGCCCACGGCCATTCGCTGGTCATCACGGATGCGGATCGCGGGCATGTGCGATACGCGCAAACGCATCATCTCGCTGTCACGAGCTTATCACACGCATTTTCCGGAAGACATCGACGACACGCTCAAACACGAGATGATCCACCTGATTCATCCAAGCCACGATTGGGATTTCCGGCGCGAGGCGAAGCGCCTGGCCGCGACTGTCCACTGCAAGGAATACCCCGGGCTGCATCCGCGCGCCCGGTTCGTGTACATCTGCCCGCATTGCCGCACCGTTTTCCATCGCAGCAAACGCGAACGGCTGTATTGCGGGTTGTGTGCGCGCCGCCGAATTGACGAGCGTTTCATGCTGGTCTTGCGCCCTCCGATTCCGGCCCGTCACGTGGCCGAACCGGCGATTGCCGCCCGCCGTCCCGCGACAAACCGTCCCAAACGACAATCCCGACAACGTTGAGTCTGGGAGGACGGGGCTCCTGCCGAGACTTGTTGCCGCACCGCAAAGAGGCTCGGCGGGAGCCTCGCCCTCCCTCCAACTTTCCAGCTTTGTCCGAATACTCACCCAAGCCAGATTGACGAACGTTGCTCCTCGGAGACAGCATGCCCATTACCTACCAAACTGAACCAGAGGTCAACCCTGCGGAAGTTGCCAACCTGTGTCGCCGTGCGCCCCTCAATCGGCCGGTCGACGATCTGGACCGGATGGGCCGTATGCTGGCGGGGGCTGACGTGGTCATCTGCGCCCGCGATGACGGCCGTCTGGTCGGGATCGCCCGCGCCCTCACCGATTTTTCCTATTGCTGTTATCTCTCCGATCTGGCGGTCGACCCCGACTACCAGCGCCAGGGGATCGGCCAGGAGCTCATCCGGCTGGTGGAGGAGGCGATTGGGGATGAATGTATGCTCCTGCTGCTCTCGGCCGTGACCGCCCATAGCTACTACCCCCACATAGGCTTCGAGAAGATTGACAACGCCTGGGAGAAGCCCCGCAAGCGATAAGGGCCAATCCTTCAGTTAACGGTCAAAAGGGTCGATAACGAGTAGGGAGCGGGTACGGGTTCCCAGGAGGGAACCTCGACTCTACGAGGTTGCGGAACTATGGCAGCATCAAAAGAACGCAAGATTCTGGTTGTGGAAGACAATCCGAACATGTCCAGCCTGCTGGCGGACATGCTGGAAGTATTCGCTGTCCAAAGTGTGCGGGCCACCGACGGCGAGGACGCCCTGCGCAAGCTGGGCGAAGAATCCATCGGGCTGGTCATCTCTGACCTGCGAATGCCCAAGATGAATGGCACCGAACTGCTGTCCGCCATCAAGGACAAAGACCCCAATATGCCAGTGGTGTTGATCAGCGGCTACTCGCTAGCCAGTATCGACGACAAGAACGCTACGGCGCGCGCCGACGGCTTCCTCACTAAGCCCTTCAAAATGAACGACATCAAGGGCATCCTCGACCGGCTGTATCAGCGGTAGTCACTGCTTTTCCTAAGACTGCTGGGGCAGCCCATGGATGAGCCCACCTTATGCCTGATTGAATTCGCTTGCAAATTTGCATTCGGAATGCATAATTGCATGCGACGCTATGGCATCGACCCCTTACTATAACCGGATGCTGGAGAAAGTCCTGCGCCGCTCTGCCTCTGAATTTCCCGCAGTGGTTCTTACGGGCCCCCGGCAGTCAGGCAAGACAACACTTCTGCGACACCTCTTCGGGCAATCTCACTCGTACGTTTCGGTTGAGCCCCCCGATGTGCGGGCCGCAGCGATCGCCGATCCTCGGGGATTCCTGGATCTCTATCAGCCTCCGATCATTCTCGATGAAATTCAACATGCGCCGGAATTGCTGCCCTACATCAAAGAATGGATCGACGAGCATCGGAACAAAGCGGGGCAGTTCTTTCTCACCGGATCTCAGAATCTGCTGCTTTTGAATCGAGTAACCGAAACTCTTGCGGGGCGTGTGGCAATGCTGCGACTTTTGCCAATGTCGCGCCGTGAGGCAGATCAGAATCCATCCGCCAAACTTCCCTGGGAAACACACGCCTCCAAGGAAGTGGAACGTGCGCTGCACGGTGCCCAGTTGTGGAAGTCTTTTCTGCGTGGCGGTTACCCGGAGTTAGTCGCTCACCCGAAGCGAGATGCCAATCTCTGGCACAGCAGTTACGTGCAGACCTACCTGGAGCGGGACATTAGGTCACTTCGCCAGGTCGGTGATCTTCTGGCTTTCCAATCGTTCCTGCGGCTGGCGGCCTCGCGCAGCGGACAGTTATTCAACTTGTCCAGTGCCGCCCGCGATCTCGGAGTCGCGGTTAATACGGTGAAGGCTTGGGTGTCGGTGTTGGAGGCTTCGTTTCAAGTGATAGTGCTTCGTCCGTATCATGCGAATATCGGAAAGCGATTGGTCAAGACACCCAAACTCTACTTCACCGACACCGGCACACTTTGCCACCTTGCTGGACTCAGTGACCCAACCCACGCTGCCCACGGCCCTCTGGGTGGCGTGATCTTCGAAACCGCCGTGCTGGCAGAAATAATACGAACGCTCACGCATCGCGGTATCTCGCCGGAGATCTACTTTTGGCGCACGACGGCTGGATCGGAGGTCGATCTTGTTGTAGCCGTGAATGGCCAACTAATCCCGATCGAGATCAAATCCTCATCCACACCTCGTCCGGCCATGGCCAATGGAATCCGGACCTTCCAGGACGACGTGAGAGATAAGTCCGGCCCGGGTTTTGTAGTGCACATGGGAAAGGTCCGATTGCCGCTGGCGCCAAACGTGACCGCTATCCCGTTCTGTGATTTGTGAACCGGGAATTCCTTCAAGAATAAGGGTCAGCTCAAACGCTGACCCTCAGCTTGATTATGTAGGGCTGACGCTGTCAATTGCCGTCGCTACTTCCCAACTCCCATCTGCCGGTACTTCTCCTTGTACTTCTCATTGAGCATCTTCTGCTTGTCCGAGAGGTCGATCTTCTTGCCCTGGATGAATTCCATCGTGACCTGTGTCGGTATCTCGAGTGGATTTCCGGTGGTCACAATAATGGTCGCATCCTTGCCGGTCTCCAATGACCCCGCACGGTCGGCGGCGCCGAGGATCTGCGCTGGATAGAGCGTGATCGCTTTGAGTCCCTCGTCCACAGGCAGGCCATAGGTAACCGCTGTCGCCGCGTGGTACGGCAGATTGCGCACGTTGGCGGCTTCACCGCCGCCGGAGATGCAGTACGCCACACCCGCCTGACGCAGCCGATCAGGCACGGTAAACGGCGCGTCGTACGGATCATCGTTGCGCATCGGATCCCGGTGAATCCCGTCAACAATCACCGGTACGTTGTTCTTCTTCAGGAGGTCGGCACACAACGGCGCATCATATCCGCCACAGATGATGAGCTTGACCTTCTCTTTTTCCGCGAACGCCACCGCCGCCTGGATTTGTTGAATCTGGTCGGCGTTGACGATGATCGGGATCTTCCCCTCCAGTACCGGGATCATCGCCTCCCAGCGCGAGTCAAAACTGTGGTACTGGACGCCCGGCGTTGCCTCGGCCTGTTTGGCCGTCATGTACGAGCGCGCCTCCGCGAAGGCGTTGCGAATGTCGTTGAGCGCCTTGTCGCGGTTTTCCAACTGTTTCTCTTCCGAATCCTGCATCCACCACGCGGTGCGCGGCACCATCGATGGCCAATTGACATGCATCCCGACGGGCGCCTTGAACGTCATCTCCTCCCAAGTCCAACCATCGAGATAAAGGAGCGCGGATGTCCCGGAGATCACTCCGCCGCTGGGGTCGGTGAGCACCATCGTAATGCCGTTGGAACGCGCGACGGGGATCAACTCGCTTTCGGGATTGACCGCGACCTGCGCTTTGGCGTTGGGATTGATCGACCCGGTTTCACTGCGGTCGTTGGTGGCGCGCACCGCCCCGATCTCCGTCAGGCCGATGGCCGTGTTCGCGTCGATCATGCCGGGATACACATGCTTGCCGGTGACGTCGATCTTCTCGGCATCGGCCGGGATGCTGACGCTCGCGCCAAGCGCGACGATCCTGCCCTTGTCGAACACAATCGTGCCGTTGGGGATGTCTGCGCCGCTCACCGGGTGGATCGTTCCTCCAACCAGCGCAATCGGATGCTCTTGCGGCTTGGCGGGAATCTGCGTCGAGGCGATGACGGAATCGGGCAAGGCTGTTGCGACAATCACGATGGTCAACCACAGAGTCCACGCCGTCCACTTGGTCCACACAGTCTTCATGACTATCGCCCCTCCACACTGAGACGAAACGCCTCGTCGAATACGTCTTCGCGTGGCCATTTCGGCTTTTTGTCGCCGCCGCCCATGTCGCCGGCATCGCCGGATTTGAGCACTTTCTGGATCAACGCTGCGCGCATTTTCTCATTCTCGGCGCGGCGCGTCACGTCGTCCTGCCGGTCGAAGTACTTGCGCCCATCAATCCAGGTTTGTTCGCAATGCGACAACGAGGATAATGGCGGCCCGCTCCAGAGCGCGAGATCGGCATCTTTGCCCACCTCGATCGATCCAACACGGTTATCGACGTGCAACTGCTTTGCCGGATTGATCGTGACAAACTTGAGGGCATCTTCCTCCGGCACGGCGCCGTACTTCACGGCTTTGTCGGCCTCCCAATTTAGTCTGCGGGCCATCTCGCCGGAATCGGAGTTAAACGATACCAGCACATCCGCGCTGTGCATCAAGGCGCCATTGTAGGGGATGGCATCGCAGACTTCCATCTTGTAGGCCCACCAATCGGAGAAGGTCGATCCCCCGACACCGTGTTTGGCCATCTCCGGGCCGATCTTGTAACCCTCGAGAACATGCTCGAACGTCACAAGGCGGATCCCGAAATCCTCAAAAGTGCGCATGAGCGCCAGCATCTCATCCTGACGGTACGCGTGGCAATGCACCAGCCGTGTGCCCTCCAGGATCTCGACGATGCAGTCCAGCTCCAAATCACGCCGTGGCGGAATCCCCTTCTTGTCTTTGCGCCACTGGGCCCAGCGGGCTTTGTAATCGAGTCCCGCCTTGAATTCGTCGCGTACGATTTGCTCGGCCCCCATGCGTGTCTGCGGGTAACGCGTGTTATACCGATCACCCCAATTGCTCTGCTTCACGTTTTCGCCGAGCGCAAACTTGATGTCCTCGGGTGCGCCCGCCAGTTTCAACTCCTCTGGCGCCACACCCCAGCGCAGTTTGATGATCTGGTTTTGCCCGCCGATCGTGTTGGCCGAGCCGTGGAGCACATGCGCCATGGTCACGCCGCCGGCGAGCTGGCGATAGATCGTGATATCATTGGGATCAATGAAGTCGCCGATGCGAACTTCGGCGGAGATTGTCTGGCCACTCTCGTTGACACCGCCGTCGGTGGCGATGTGCGAGTGCTCGTCGATTATGCCGGGCGTCAGGTGTTTTCCCGTCGCGTCGACAATAACCGCACCCGCGGGGGCCGCCAGATCACGGCCGACGGCCGCGATTTTGCCCTTCTGTACCAGCACTGATGCCTTATCCAGTTTCCCCTGCGAGCCGCTGGTCCATACGGTCGCATTCTGGAAGAAGACGGCGTCCGGCTGCGGTGGAATCGCGGCGACACCGAACGCACCCAACGGATAATTCACGGGGAACGAGGCCATCTCCGGAGGCGTGACCTTCGATGTATCGGGCTCTGGCGCGAACGGCGCGGTGCGTTTCCCGGTCCATGAGAAGCTGCCGCCATCGGCCCAGTTGCCGGCACCCAGGAGGACATCACCCGACAGCGTCGCGCTCATGCGCACTACACCCGGCCAGGTTAGTGAGTCGCCCTTGAACGCGAATCCCAGACGGGCGTCGTTCAAACCCACAGAACTGAACTTGCTCTCTTTCCGATTCCGTGTGATGGAACCCGACAGTTTGGCCGGTTCGCCTTTCAGGGATAACGTCACGGTGTCGTTCGCACCCTGTTTTTCCGAGAGCTTGAGTTCCCAAGTGCCGCGCACATCGGCCACCGGGGGCATATCAGTCTGGAATCGGTCGCCCAGTACCCATGTTTCCAGAATCTTTGTCTTCTTATTGAAGAGATCGCCGTCGGTGACAATGAAGTTCGCCGCCTTGCCAACATCGAGCGTGCCGAACCGGTCAGCGACACCGAACAGTGTCGCGGACGTGACGGTCAGGGCCTTCAGCGCGGCATCCGGATCCAACCCGCGTTCGACGGCCTTGCGCACGGCGCCGAGGAACTCGCCGCGATCCTTTAGTCCTTCACTGGTGAAAGCGATGCGCACTCCAGCCTTGTCGAGACGTCCGGCATTCTCGGGAGCGATATCCCAGTGCATCATTCTTTCAAGCGAGACGGCCATCGCGTCTTCCGGTGTTTTGACCTTGGGGACATCCGGCATATTGAGCGGCACAATGATCGGACGGCCTGTTGCCGCGATCTCGTTGAGCCGCCGGTACTCGTTTCCGGAACCGCGGATGATCACGTTCAAGTTGAATTCTCTGCCGATTCTGTCGGCACGCAAGTCGTACAGTTCGTCGCCGGCATCGATCACCACCGGCGCGGCTCCTCCCGCATATTCCTGCAAGACCTCGAGTGCATCGTTCCTTTCCGGGCGGGGGAGGGTCTTGTCCTTCTGGTAAGCATCCCATGCCTGGCGATACCAATCGGCGTCATAAAATGACTGGCGGAACAGCGAGTAGGCGCCCATCGGAGAGTCCGGGTATCCCTCGCCGTCACCGAAACCGCGCGAGGTCGTGACCTTCGCATGAAGCGCGACTTTATCCTTCACGATCGCAGCGGTTCCATCGCCGTCACCGGTTGTGACCAGAACACTGATCCCCTTGATGATCCCCTTTGCCGGCGCCAGCAATCGCGTGGTGATTCCCTGGCTGCGCAGTTTCTTATTGAGATCATTGTCCGGGACATAGGTCCGGTCGGCACGTGTCTGCGGGACAATGTCGGCGCTCCAATAATTCGCTCCACCCCTGGGCGTGGGAGTTCCGGGACCCTGGCCGCCGCCGCGCATTCCCATCCCCCCGCTCTGTCCCGGCATCTCTTTGGGCGGTTCGGTGTAGGCATCGATCAGGCCGGGATAGACGGTCTTTCCCGTCATATCAAAAACGCGGGCGTCCTTTGGGACCGTGACATTCGGGCCCGCCGCCGAGATCACGCCGTCCCTGACGACGAGTGTGGCTTTCTCAGCAACCTGTCCCGGTGCTGTGACCAGACGTACGCCGGTGAGCGCAAAGACTGCCGGCGTATTTTCACGAATACCCGGGGGAGGCACCGTTGTCTCTGCCGCCAGGGCGAGCGTGAAGCCCGCGACCGAAGCGGCGATCAAAAGCACCCTGTGGACCCGGCGGCAATGAAATGCGTGCATGCCAGTTCCTTTCGTCTACGAATTACTTGTTCAGTCCTCCGCCGACCTGCGTCCGGTCGGCGATTGCTTCCTGCAGTCGGGAGCGCCAGCAGATATCGAGTGGCTCCCGGCGACTCGGAGATGATAGTCATTCGCCTCACGGAATCCAGCCAAATCGGAGAAAATCAGATACCACCCGCATCTGGCGCATTCGGTCCGTGATCGGCTGCTCAACGGATGAAACATTTGCACGCCCTACCCGTAAGATCAGAGTGCCGCCATATTGGCGGCAAGGTGGCGTTCGTGTCCGCGTACGCAAATTCTCGCAACGGCTGAAACTTCGGGAGTGAAGGATGGTCAAGAAAATCCTGCTGGGCCTGACGGTGCTTGTGGTCGCCGCCGCAATTCTCTTCATGGTCTTTAAGCGCACCGGCCAGACGGACAATTCATTCAAACTGGTCAAGGTCGAACGGGGAACCGTAGTCGACAAGGCGCTGGCAATCGGCCGCATCGAACCCGGTAATGAAATCGCCATCAAGTCGAAGATATCCGGGCTGGTGCGCAAGATCTATGTCGAGATCGGCGATTCGGTCAAGGTGGGCGATCCGTTGATCGAGATCAAACCCGACCCGACGCCGCAGGAATACGCCGAAGCCAAACGCAGCGCTCAGTTGGCGGCGGTTACCTATGATAACGCCAAGCGTGAATACAATCGTGCACTGGATTTGAAAGAAAAAGGCCACATGTCCGACCAGGATTTTGAGAATGCACGGCAAGCCTCCGACGAAGCGGACTTACGTCTCAAACTGGCGGATGAGAGGTTGTCCTTGATAGAAAGCGGCAAGACGAAAGTGGCTGACCGGTCTGTGGAATCGGTCCTCCGCTCACCGATCAGTGGCACTGTGCTCGCCCGCCACGTGAACGAGGGCGATCCGGTCGTGCCGCTGACCACCTACCAGCAGGGAACCGAAGTGTTGACGCTGGCCTCAATGGAGCAACTACTGTTCAAAGGAACAGTTGATGAGATCGACGTCGGCAAGTTGCGGGAAGGGATGCCTGCGGAAATCAAGATCGGCGCCCTGCCATCCGCTCAGGTGAAAGGCACGCTCTACAAGATCTCTCCCAAGGCCCGCAAGGAAGACAACACCATACTTTTCGACGTCGAGATTCACTTGATACCCTCCGACTCAATCGTGGCATTGCGCGCCGGCTATTCCGCCAATGCGGACATCGTCATTAATAAGAAGGACAGCGTCCTGGTCTTGCCGGAGCGGCTCGTCACATTCAAAGGCGACAGCGCCTTTGTGGAGATTCCCGGTGAAAAGGGCGAGCCAACGAAACTTCCCATCAAGACAGGTCTCTCCGACGGTCTGAAGGTGGAAATCCTCGCCGGTATCGATGAGGGCAAGGAAGTGATCGAGCGGCCACCCAAGGAGATCAAGTAGGCGGCCTCCATTTCATTCGGCTCCACCGTGGATAAGAGTGATCGAAACTAACATTTGCATGGAATATTCACTCAAAGATGCGCCTTTGGGAGGGCGAGGCTCCTGCCAAGCCTCT
>JACRMA010000079.1 GCA_016235085.1 Candidatus Zixiibacteriota bacterium | reverse complement strand
TCGATGTGGCGCGGCCGCCCTCGGCCGCGCTCACCGCGAAGCGGTGAACCTCTCTTGCGCGAGCCGTGACTGAGGGATGTGCGCGCTTCGCGTCCGCCGCGGCGGACGGTCGAGGACGCCCGCGCCACAGTGCCTGTCCACTGTCGCAAACCGGAACTATCCTTGTAGGCGGCAGGGTGAATTTGACAGGAGCCCCCAGATTTATGCTTGATGGAATCTCGTCTGGGCATTACATGTGGATCGCTCGGCGGTCAGGAGGCAGGTCTACAATCGTTGCCGCTTCAGTGCCCCTCTGTCCAATTGGCCGGCTCTTGGCAACACGCTGTAACCGCAGAGTATTGATGCCGGTGAAACAATGATCCTCAGTGCGACACTCGAACGGAACCTCATTCGGACGATGAACGTCAGTTCAACCCACCTGCCAGCCCTCATTTGCGGCCAGTCCCTGGTGAATGATTACGCCGCCGGGCGCTTCACCATCATCCTGCACCAGCGGGTTGCACCCCCCGAAAACGAGAGGAGCGTCAATGGGCGGTTTTTTCCAATTCGCTAAATCATCGATCGGCAGCAAGGTCCTGATGGCGCTCTCTGGCGCCGTCCTCCTGCTGTGGATCACCGGGCACATGCTGGGGAACCTGCAGATTTACGCTGGCCAGGACGCGCTGAATTCCTACGCCGAGAAGCTGCGCAGCGTGGCCGTCTTCCTCTATGTGGTTCGGGTGGTCATGCTGGTCATTGTCCTCACCCACATCGTGACATCGGTCATGCTCTGGGTCGAGAATCGCCGGGCGCGCTCGTCACGTTACGCTTATAACAACACGGTGCAGGCCACGGTCGGATCACGCACCATGATCTGGTCGGGGCTGCTCGTCTTTGTTTTTGTCATCTATCATCTTGCCCACCTCACCTGGGGTCAGATTCATCCGGAATTCGCTCATCTTGTACAGAAGCTGCCCGGAGGCGGAGAGCGTCCCGATGTGTACTCGATGGTCGTTCTGGGATACCAAAACGGACTGATATCCGGATCGTACATTATCGCCATGTTGTGCCTCTGGTTTCACCTCAGCCACGGTTTCTCCAGCCTGTTTCAGACACTGGGATTGACGAGTGTCAAGTATCGGCCGTTGATTGAGCGCGCCGGTCCGGTCTTTGCGACCATCGTTGTGGCTGCCAACATCTCAATACCGCTAACGGTCTTGCTGGGACTTGTGAAGCCTGCGGTGGGAGGACTGCCATGATCAACTTAGACGCCCACGCACCGTCCGGACCGCTTGCCGAAAAGTGGAACCGGCATCGCAACGAAATGAAGCTGGTCAACCCTTCCAACAAGAGGAAGTTCAAGATACTGGTAGTGGGAACCGGCCTGGCCGGCGGATCGGCCGCGGCCACTCTGGCAGAATTGGGATACAACGTCGAAGCCTTCTGCTATCAGGACAGCCCCCGCCGCGCGCACAGTATCGCCGCCCAGGGCGGAATCAATGCCGCCAAGAATTATCAAAACGATGGCGACAGCGTCTACCGTCTGTTCTACGATACGATCAAAGGCGGGGATTTCCGCGCCCGTGAGTCCAATGTCTACCGGCTGGCGCAAGTCAGTAACGCGATCATCGACCACTGTGCTGCCCAGGGGGTGCCTTTCGCCCGTGAATACGGCGGCTTGCTGGATAACCGGTCCTTTGGCGGCGCACAGGTCTCACGAACTTTCTATGCACGAGGTCAGACCGGCCAGCAGTTGCTCTTGGGCGCGTATGCGTCGTTGATCCGCCAGATCGGGCGCGGCGCGGTGAAGATGCATTCACGCAGCGAGATGCAGGAACTGGTCCTGGTCGATGGAGTTGCCCGCGGGATTGTGACGCGTGATCTGGTCACGGGAAAGATCGAGTCGCATGTCGGCGACGCGGTTGTGCTGGCCACCGGTGGCTACGGCAATCTCTACTTCCTGTCCACGATGGCCGCCGGCTGCAATGTGACCGCCGCATACCGGGCCTACAAGAAGGGCGCGGCCTTCGCCAATCCCTGCTATGTGCAGATTCACCCGACCTGCATTCCGATCACGGGCGATCACCAGTCCAAATTGACGCTCATGTCCGAGTCGCTGCGCAACGACGGACGGATCTGGGTGCCGAAGAAAGTCGGTGACAAACGGGCACCGAACGACATCCCGGAAGACGAGCGGGATTACTACCTAGAGAGAAAATACCCCAGTTACGGCAATCTCGCCCCCCGGGACATTTCGTCCCGTAGCGCCAAAGAAGTCTGCGACGAAGGGCGCGGCGTCGGCGAGGCCGGCCGGGGTGTCTATCTCGACTTCGCCGATTCCATCAAACGGCTGGGAGTCGAGACGATCAAGGAACGTTACGGCAATCTGTTCGACATGTACTTTAAGATAACGGCGGAAGACGGTTACAAGATTCCGATGCGCATCTACCCGGCCACCCACTACACCATGGGCGGGTTGTGGGTCGACTACAACCTCATGAGCAATGTCCCCGGGCTGCACGTGATCGGCGAGGCGAATTTCTCGGACCATGGCGCCAATCGGCTCGGCGCCAGCGCCCTGATGCAGGGACTGGCCGACGGGTATTTCATTCTCCCCTACACGATGGGCCACTGGCTGGCAACGGCCAAGCTGCCCAAGGTCTCGACCGACCGTCCGGAATTCAAACAGGCGGAGGCCGAGGTAGACGGCAAAGTGAAGAAACTGCTCTCGCTTAAAGGCAAGCGCACGGTGAAGTCGTTCCACCGCGATCTCGGCAAGATCATGTGGGAGTATTGCGGGATGGGACGCAACGACGCCGGACTGAAGAAGGCGTTGGAGCTGATCCCGCCGCTGCGCGAGGAGTTCTGGAAGAATATCACCGTGCCCGGCGCCGGCGAAGATCTGAACACCGAACTGGAACGTGCCGGACGCGTCGCCGACTACTTCGAGTTCGCCGAACTTTTGGTCTACGATGCTCTGGAAAGGAAGGAATCGTGTGGCTCGCACTTCCGAGAGGAAAGTCAGACATCCGAAGGCGAAGCCAAGCGTGATGACGAGAACTATTGCCATGTGAGCGCCTGGGAGTTCACTGGTGTGGGCCAGCGCCCGAATCTTCACAAGGAACCACTGGCGTTCGAGACGGTGCAATTGGGACAGAGGAGCTACAAGTAATGAATCTGACACTTCATGTCTGGCGCCAGAAGAACCCGCAGGCCAAAGGCCAGATGGTGACCTATCCGGCGCGCGAAATCAGCCCCAACATGTCGTTTCTGGAAATGCTCGATATCGTCAATGAGGAACTGGTCCTGAAGGGCGAGGAGCCGATCGCGTTCGATCACGATTGCCGCGAGGGGATCTGCGGCATGTGTTCGCTGGTGATCAATGGTATTGCCCATGGCCACGAGCGCGGTACCACGGTCTGCCAGTTGCACATGCGCCACTTCAAGGACGGCCAGGAGATCACGATTGAACCGTGGCGCGCCAAGCCGTTCCCGGTGTTGCGCGACCTGATTGTCGACCGCTCGGCGCTCGACCGGATCATGATGGCCGGCGGCTTCATCTCCGTGAATGCCGGCGGGGCACCCGATGCCAACGCGCTGCCGGTTCCTAAAGAGCACGCCGAGCTGGCGATGGATGCGGCCGCGTGCATCGGCTGCGGGGCATGCGTGGCCTCGTGCAAGAATGCATCCGCGATGCTCTTCATGTCGGCCAAGATCTGCCAGTTCGCCCATCTCCCCCAGGGCCAGCCGGAGCGGATGGACCGGGTGCGCAAGATGGTCGCGGCGATGGATGCCGAAGGATTCGGCAACTGCACCAACCAGTACGAGTGCGAGGCGGTCTGCCCCAAGGAAATCAGCGTCCGCTTCATCGCCGAGATGAACCGCGATTACTGGAGAGCGTGGCTGTAGACTCTAAAGCTGTGGCAAAGGTGAGAGGGCACGGTCAGCCGTGCCTTTTTGCTATTATTCAGAGTCAACCGATGGATCAAGCATGTGTGAATGATCGTGAGATCGCGCTTGGTCGGGAGGGCGAGGCTCCTGCCGAGCCATGTTTCCGCGCGCGCGGAAACATGGCTCGGCAGGAGCCTCGCCCTCTCCAAACCCCAACCGATTGCCGAACCACCCGTATCGTTTGCGTGAGAGATACTTGAATCGGACACCGCGATGACATTCAAAACCCTCGAATGGCACGATAACGCCCTCCACCTGCTTGATCAGCGGGCTCTCCCCTCTCGAGTGGCGATGATTCCCTGTCGAACAGTGACCGAGGTTGCCGAAGCGATTCGCAACCTGACTGTGCGCGGGGCACCGGCGATTGGCGTTGCGGCGGCATACGGAATGGTGCTGGCCGTGAATGATCCCGCATTGGGCGGCGCGTTGGATCGCGCCGCCGAACTATTCAAGTCGACGCGGCCGACCGCAATCAATCTGGCGTGGGCAATAGATCGGATGATGCGAGTGGCCAATACATCAACGCCACTGGAGCGGCGGGTTCTGCGCAGCATGCTCGAACGCGAGGCCATCACAATTCACGAAGAAGACGCCGCGATGTGCCGCAAGATCGGCGAGCATGGTGCCGCCCTGTTGCGGGATGGGATGACGATTCTCACCCACTGCAACGCCGGAGCGCTCGCCACGGCGGGCATCGGCACTGCTCTCGGGGTTATCTACACCGCACGTGACCAAGGGAAGACGCTGCGGGTATTCGCCGATGAGACCCGCCCGGTGCTGCAGGGTGCGCGGCTGACGATGTGGGAGTTGATGCAGGAAGGGATCGATGCAACGTTGATCACCGACAACACCGCCGCGAGTCTATTTGGTGCCGGCAAGATCGACGCAGTGATTGTCGGTGCGGACCGAATCGCACGCAATGGCGACGTCGCGAACAAGATTGGAACCTACAATCTCGCAGTGTTGGCTGCACATCACAACGTGCCGTTCTATGTCGCCGCGCCGCAATCGACCTTCGATCCGAACATCGCCACCGGAGCGGAGATTCCGATCGAGGAACGGTCCGGATCCGAAGTAACAACCATTGGCGCAACACGGATTGCACCAGACAATTGCCAGGTCTACTCGCCGGCGTTTGATGTGACGCCGAACGAGTTGATCACCGCGATTATTTCTGATACAAGAATTCTGCCGGGCGGGCGATTCACAAAGGCGTGAGAATTCGCGTTCAGGGCGTATGCAATCCGCCCCTACGCCATCATCGACAAGGCGGCCTTGATCTTTTCGGGTGTCAAAGGCAGATCGCGGATGCGCACGCCGATGGCATTGTAGAGCGCGTTGGCGATTGCGGGGGCGGGGCCGAGCGTCGGCGGTTCGCCGATGCCGATGGCGCCAAAGGGGCCGGTCGACTCGTCCTGCTCGACCGCGATGACTTTGACCGGCGGAGCGTCGTTGACACGCATGAGTTTGTATTTATCGAAGTTCAGATTCTGGCAGATTCCATCGACCAGCTTGACGTCTTCGGTCAGCGCGTAGCCGATTCCCATCGAAATCCCACCCACGATCTGGCCGCGAACGGAACGCGGATTGAGCGCCCGTCCGACATACTGCGCGGCGACAATCCGGTCGACCGTGATCTTGCCGGTCCGTGTATCGACTGTGATATCGGCGATCTGTGTCCCGTACGCCATCGGGAACCATGCCTTGCCCAGCCCGGTCTCAGGATCGAGGGGCGTCGTCATCTTCCCGGCGGCGAATATTCCCTCGCGGCGCTTGGGTTTGCCGAATTCGCGGAATCTGCGGGCGATATCGGCGAGCGTCAGCGTCCGCGAGCCATTCCCGCTGGCGCGGTAGATTCCGTCCGAGGCCTCGATACGTGACGCATCTACATGCAGAATTTCCGCCGCTATACTTGTCGCATCGGCGCGCAGTTTGGTGCAGGCCGCAATCACCGCGTTGCCGGTCGTGTAAGTCTGCTTGGTGGCAACGGTCGAGCCGCAGTTGGGCGTCTCGGCAGAGTCGGCATTGATCACATGGATGGCCTTGACTTTTGATCCGAGCGTCTCGGCCGCCAGCATCGCGAATGTCGTGTTCGAGCCGTTGCCATAGTCGACGGTTCCGATCCGAATTGTGCAGGTGCCGTCATCGTGCAATTCCGCGATACAGGTCGGTGTATCCTGAATTCCCGAGCCAAATCCGATGCCGTACCAGATTGTCGCAACACCCCGTCCCCGGCGATAGCGAACTGGGTCCACAGGATGCGGAGCAAGCGGCGCAGTCCATTCACCGTCTTTGACCGCTTCCTCGATGGTTTCCCTCACGGGCAATGGACCGGGCAATTGGAAATCCGTCGCGCTTTTCATGCCGGGGCGCAGCGCGTTGATCCGCCGAAATTCCACCGGATCGATCCCAGCCGCCACCGCGAGCTCGTCAATGAATGATTCACTGCAGAAGGCAGTTTCGGCAGCGCCGAATCCGCGCGTAGCGCCAGTCATCGGGTTGTTGGTATAGACCGCGTAGGAGTCGACGCGCACATTGGGGATGCTGTACGGACCTGACACCAGCACACCGGCTTTGCGCATGATATTGG
Source organism: Candidatus Zixiibacteriota bacterium (assembly GCA_016235085.1). Lineage (GTDB taxonomy): Bacteria > Zixibacteria > MSB-5A5 > WJJR01 > WJJR01 > JACRMA01. The sequence goes on along the minus strand of JACRMA010000079.1, from coordinate 3,702 downwards.
CCGACCACGACGCGTAGGCCCCGGAGTCGCCGACCACCTTCGCTTCGTAGGCGATCAGTCTCCCCTGCGCATCGCACCCGCCTTTGATGGTCGTGCGCTGCTGGGTGCGCTTGGTGGTCGCGTGCATTGTCTCCTCACGCGTGTACTCGATGCGTACCGGCCGGCCTGTGATCAGTGTTCCGAGCGCGACGTGGATTTGCGCGTAAATGTCCTCGCGTTTGCCGTACGCGGCGCCAATCGCGGGCTGGATGCAACGGACGTCTTCCTTCGGAATCCCCAGTGCCCGGCAGATGTTCAGACGGTCGAAAAAGACGGACTGGCCCGGGGAGATTACGACCAGTTTGCCATCGGCCTCGTCCCAACAGGCGACGGCGGCCTCTGGTTCCATCGGGGCGTGATCCTGAGGATGGGTCGTGTATTTCCGCTCGATCACATGGGCACAATTCTGCCACGCGCTATCGACGTCGCCTTTCTCTATGTGATATTTCGAGAGAATGTTTCCCTTCTCATGGACACGTGGCGCACCAGCTTCCATGGCCAATTCCGGGTCAAAGACGCCAGGCCGGTCGCGGTATTCGATGGCGACGGCTTCGGCTCCCTGCCGTGCCGCAGCCGCCGACTCGGCAATCACCAGCGCTATCGGCTCGCCGAAATAACGCACCCGATCCACCGCGAAGACGAGTTGATCGCGAATGAGTTTGCCGTAGGCGTTTTCACCGGGAATGTCAGCATGCGTAAGAATGCGCACGACGCCGGGAATGGCGCGGGCGCGCTCGGTCTGGACTGCGCGTATGTCCGCCGAGGCACGGGTCGCACGCACGGTGACCGCGTGGAGTGTTCCCGTAATGTGAATGTCGGCGGTGTACTTTGCCGAGCCATCGACCCGGCTGCGCGATTCAATGCGCGGCTGCGATTTGCCGATGATGCTGAGTTTCCGGCTCGGTACGTCGGGCGTCCCCGGCACTGGGGCAACCACGCGCGCCGACCGATAGGCCGATTTGTCCAGATCGTCCACGGCCAGTTGGCCGGCGGCCAGCTTGACCGACTCGACGAGTTGATTGTAGCCAGTGCAGCGGCAGATGTTCTTGTGGATTGCCTGATGGATCTGCTTGTCGGTCGGATTCGGATGTTTATCGAGGAGGGCCTTGGCGGACATGAGGAATCCGGGGGTGCAGATTCCGCATTGGAACCCGTGGCCATCGATAAATGCGTGCTGCAGCGGATGCAGCGCACCGTTGCGGCTGAGCCCCTCCACCGTTTCGATCACCCCGCCTTGTGCGCGTGAGATCGGAACGATGCACGACATCTGTGCTTTACCGTTGAGAATTACCGTGCAGGAACCGCAGGTGCCAATATCGCAGCCCCGTTTGGCGCCGGTGAGGCCGAGCTCATCACGCAGCACATCGAGAAGACTGCGGTCGGTCGTTGTCGTCAGTTCGACAGGACGTCCGTTCACAGTCGCCTGCCAAAGGATTTGTTCGCCAATCACTGATGTCGCACCGTGGCTGTCTTTCGGCATGGTTCTCCCCCGTGTGAATAAGGAAACTTACGGAGGCGAATTCAAGAGGTGAGTTGATTAATCGGATTTCAACCGGGCGTGGCGGGGCACGCGTGGCGCGAGCTGGAGTATCTGCCGCCGCTTGACATAGTAGCCGACGCCGGCGGCGAGATAGAGCGCCATGGCGGGCCAGAGCAACACGCGCGCGTACGGCTGCCAGTCGAAAACGTAGAGAACGAGCAGAACACCCCAGATGAGGGCGGCGTAGCGTCCCAGATTCATCGACATCGGGATATGCCCCACGCGCCGATAGGCGACCCATCCGGCGATGATCAACCCGAGGTCACGGGCGAATGCGATCACCAGGGCGGCCAGGGGGAATCCGCGGTGGGTCACGCAGAAGATGCCGATCACGGCCACAACCGCCTTGTCACCGACCGGATCGAACACTTTGCCCCATTCGGTCACCTGATTGAACCGGCGCGCGATGTACCCGTCCATCGCATCGGAGAGAATCCCGTACGCCATAAGAGCGCCACCCCACCACCACAAAGCGCGGTCGGGTGCCGACATCAAAAACCACCACAACGGCAACAAGGCAACGCGTGACAGCGAGAGGATGTTGGGAATGGTCAAGAAGCGTCCCGCCGCCTGGTCTGACATGCCCCGAATATCCGGCGTGCAGGCCAAGCCGTCAAGTGCGCTTGCAGTAGTCCGAATGGCCATGTTGCTGGAAATGACGGGCCGGCCCTCAATGGTAGAAGAAATCCACTGTGTCATTTGATGACACGACATGAGATGAGGCGGCTTTGGGGACCATTTTGCCATTGACCTTGTACAGCCAGTTACCGCCCTCGCCATTGCGGCGCGGTCCGATCGCGTCGACCAGCGTTCCAAACGGGAATGTCTTCACCGCGAGCATTACTTCCGCCGAGTCGCAGGCCTGGCGCAGCCAGTCGAGGACAAGGATTGAATCAGTTCCCACAGAGCCAAAGGTGTCGGCGGAATCGGGAGCGAACGCGACGATCAGAATACCGTGGCCGGGATGTCCCCCCTGGCTCAGTTTCTGCTGCGGCTCTTGATCGCGTGACCCGCACGACATCGCGAGGAAGGCCAATACAGCCACGACGAACAGGCGAAACCCATGCTTGATCACTGCGCGCACCCCCAGTAACAGCTTTTGCCACCGCTGAACGCCACGGCGACTAATTCAATGACGTCGAATACGTCGATCACGCAATCCGTGTTGACATCGGCCGAATTGGGATGCGGCACGACGAGTCCGCCAAAGGCGATGTCGATCACGGCAATCACGTCGAAAACGTCGATCGCGCCGTCGTCATTCGAATCGCCGGGCACACGATTGCTGATCGAGATTGCCGCCTGCGGGCCATCGCCGACCTGCCACGCCCGTACCACAGCGCCGTTCAGGCGATGCTCGACGACCGAGTCGGCGTCAAAACACATCGTATACACGCCCCCCTCCAGACGCGGCAGCACCGCCGTGACACCGCGGGCGGAGTGCCAGGGATTGGCGGCACCGTTCAGCAACATATGCGAAAGTGCATTGTACCGAAACACGAGTCCGGAGTCGGCCCAGCCACCCGCCGCCAGATAGCCCATGCCATCGCCGGCAATCACCAGATCCCCGGGGGCACCGCCCAGCAGAATCGAGTCGGTGACGTTCAGGCCGGAGGCGCTCAGGACGTAGACGATGCCGGTTCTGTCCACGTAGTTGCCGGTACACATGACGTGAATTGTGCCATCCGGAGACAGCGCCAGCGACTGGGGATTGGTGCCGACGGGTATCGTCGTCACAACCGCATGAGTCACGGGATTGATGACGCTCACTGTCCCGGCCCCATAGGTGTAGTCCACGAAGCTAAATCCGGAATTGGCGACCCAGATCTTTCCGGCCGCATAGATAAGCCCCTCCGGACTGGTCCCCACCGGCACGGTCCCAAGAATCGTCCCTGCGGTTTGATTTACCAGAACGACGTCGTTTGCCAACAGCATCGAGACCGCACAAAGGGTGTCATTGACAAACGTCACGTCCCAGGGGTTATCCCCGTCCGGAAACTTGATTGTGCGCAGGGTGTCGAGCGTGGTGGCGTCAAGCACCCAAAGACCGTCGGAAATCGAGTTAACGACGAGAACGTTGGTCCCCGCCAACCGGATACGGTTGGGCACCAGGCCGAGAGCTC
>JACRMA010000078.1 GCA_016235085.1 Candidatus Zixiibacteriota bacterium | reverse complement strand
TCAGCCACTCCCCACCCAGCGTCGCCCCAATCGCCACCAACGGCATCGCCACCAAATTGTACCGCGACACCACATGCATCACCATGTGCAGTCCCGCAAAGTACGCGATACACGCAAGCGGAATCAGCGCCACCGGACCGGCACGCACCGGCCACAAAAACAAGCCGAACAGCGCCAGGACGACCACGATGCGATGCATCCATTGCTCGCCGGTCAATCCCAACGGAAATCCCAGCCGGTATTCGTCGGAGGCGCGCCCCCACATTCTGTAGAACTTCCGCAGGTACAGCTTGGCATAGTCAATTGGGTGGCTGCGAATCTGACGCCAGACTGGATAGGTCCAAAAATCGGCCGGCGCCAGATGCAGATCGTATCCCTCCGATTCCAGAATATTCGATGACCGCAGGTTCGCCCCCGCGTACGCCGGATCGCGCAGCGACCACGTATGGTAACGCAGCCACACCGCCAGCAGCCACGGCGCCATCACCACCGCGAATGCGATACCCATGAGCGCGGTGTGTGCAACGGCTTGTCTGAAATTCTTGCGCTTCACCCAGAACCAGGCGCACAGGAGTACTGGAAAGAGCAACGCCGTCGATGCCTTGGTCAAAACGAGCACCGCCCCCAGCACACCGACCAGCCAGAGACGCCCGCGGCGCGGATCATCATGCGCCCGGATCAACGCCCAAGCCAGAAAAGTGGCCAGCGCAATCGCCACGGTCTCTGTGTTGAGCTCGCCGCATTTGAAGATCGCCGCGCCATACACCGCCCAAATTCCCGCTGCCCACCAACCGGCGGCAGGGGAGACCAAGCGCCGCGCGATCCGCCAAATCAATACCGCGGTCAGGCTGTCGATGATCGCCTGAAGAATTCGCACAAACCAGAAGTCGTAGCGGGGAATCAGGCGGAACACCGCACCCAAAAACGCGGGATACACCGGGCCCGCGAAGAAGATATCATCGAGTGACTTCTCAAACGTCGGCGGGTTCGACGCCCACCAGTGGGCCCGTTCGTCAGTGATCAAATCATTGAACAGGAGATCGAATCGAATCTCGGATCGCGCGGCCGAGTCCGATAACAGACTCGGATTGGTGAGCGCCAATGGAATCGCCAGCCCCGCGCCGACATAGCGGCTGGCATCGAACTGGACTCTCGGCTGGTTGACAACGGCGAAGAACATCAGGCGCACAACGAGCGCCACGCCGAAAACATACCACACCGCCCGTGAACCCAACTTTCGGCTCAGCCAGTCAACAGGACGCTCGCCCGCCGGCCGCTCGAACTCGCGATGCGCATCTTGCCGGTTCATTCCTTCTGTCATCGAGCACTGATTGAAGAGTTACTGGGTTTCACGAACAAGCTCGGTGGGAGGGCGATCCGCGACGGCGGACTGCCGAGCCTTGCTGTGCCGAACAATTAATCATCCCCGAACGCCGGCCCCGGTCTCGGCCGGCTTCTCCGGTGCCGGCTGGCTGCCATCCACCGTCCGCAATCGCAGATGCTCGCGGCGAAGATGATAGAATCCCAGGACGGTGATCGGAATGTACTGGGCGGCATGCAGAACGATCGCCACCGCAACCGCCTCGCTGGGCGAAAGGCCGTACACCTGCAGGGAGATTTGCGTGGCCCAATGGTACACACCCACAAACCCCGCCGTCGACGGGATCGAGATCATGAGCGACACGACCACCAGCACCACGAACGAAGCCTCCCACGGCAGATGAAATCCCAGCGCCAGGAAGACGAAGTAGTTGGAAAAGCCCATGATGATCCAGATCACCAGCGAGGACACGGCCACGCCGACGGTGGTTGGCCAGTTATGGTGCACCCGCAGGCCGCGCGCGAACTTCTCGGTGATCTCTCGCGACACCGCCTGGACCCGCGGCGACATCTTTCGCGTCACCCGCTCCACAAACCGCACGACCGACGCATTGCGGAACTGCAGAAGGATCAGGATCAAAACGAGCGCGACATTGACGCAGAGGAAGATCCATCCCAGGTACCGAATCCGCGCCACTTCCGTGTGTGTCGATAGTTGCGAAAACGAAAACACCAGCCACAGGAAGGCCAAAAGGACGAACGAATCGTAGATGCGCTCCACGATGATCGTCGCCAGTGTCGCCGATCGCGATATTCCGGTTTTCAATCCCAACGACACCGCGCGGGCGATTTCCCCCAATCGTGCCGGAAGCACGTTGTTGGCCATGAAGCCGATCATCGTTGAGGAGTACACCCGCGCAAACGGTATCCGCGCAATTGGCCGCAGAATCAACTGCCACCGCCACGCGCGAATGAACATGACACCGACCACCAGCACGATGTTGGGAATCAGGTACGACCAGCGCGCCCCCTGAAGCGTCGTCCAGAGATCGGAATAATCAACCTTCCGCAGAGCCAGGTACATGAACACCAGGCTGATGATGCCGCCGATGATCGCCTTACGACGCATGGAGACCTCTGGCTGTCACCGGCGCCGGCGTTTGCCGGTCAATCTGGCGCTCGCCGGACGCCACCTGCTCAATAATCTCTTCGGTTTGCCGGGCCGCCTGATCCCAATGGAACCGGTCCGCCCAGCGCAATCCGCCTTCCACGAGGCGCTTTCGCAGTCCGGCATCGCCGAGCACTCTTCCGTTGTGTCGCCATATGGATACAATAGTCCGGTCTCGCCGTCGATGGCCGAATCCCGCAGCCCGGGGACATTGGCACACACCACCGGTGCTCCGCAGGCGTTCGCTTCGATATTGGTCAGCCCCCAGCCTTCTTTCAGCGATGGACACACCACCACCCAGGACCGACGCAGTGTTTCCACTTTCTGCGTCACCGGGACATAGCCCGCGAACGTCACCCGATCTGCCACGCCGAGTTCTTCCGCCCGCTGGCGCAGTCTCCCGTCGTCATCCCCGGTCCCGATCACTTCGACACGCACATTCGGGAAATCCTTCAAGATGAGTGGCAGCGCGGCAAAGATGTGGTCGACCGATTTGTAGCGCTTCAGCCGCCCCACATACGTGATCGTTGGCTCCGGCGTCTTCTCGAATCGCGCATCGGGACAGTAGACCGCGTGATCAATCCCGCAGTGCACCACTCGGATCATGTCCCGGGGAATACCCCGTGCCACCAGATCGCCCTTCGTGCTCTCACTGATCACCATGAATGGCGTGTTCCGATAGAACCACTTCACCGGGAATTCCATGAAATAGATGTAACTGGCCAGGAGGAAGTTGATCTCGTGGAACACGGTCGTGGCGAACAGGTGGGGCACCACCGCCAGAATCGGCGGTGAGGAAAACAGAGGTGTGTATATCGGGATCTTGTTGATGTCTTCAATGACGATGTCGAACCGCTCTCGCTTCATCAACTCGCGCGCCGCAAACGGGGCGACCAGATTGAAATCGGCACGCTTCCCGCGCCGCACGACGCGGATATGATCGTACCGCTCCTCGACGGGAGCGCCATCAAATCCGCAGCACAGCAGCGTGACGTCGTGGCCCCATTGCCCGAGGCGCGAGATGATCTCGTGCAAATGGACCTCGGCCCCGCCTCCTTGCGGGTTCTTCAGGTCCTGCCAGTTGATCGCGAGGATGCGCCGGGGCACAGTGATTGTCCGTGGTCACTGGGTGATCGCGCCGTTCGCGCGCTGCGTCCCAGCCGAATGTTAAAGTCGTGGTTCTTCCAAGTCGCGCCGTCCCGGATTCAACGTGCGTCACGCCCGCGAGCAGTTGCCATCAGAACGGCCTTCGTCCAGAAATCCCCGTCCGGTCACTACGGTGTCTTGGCTTTCGCCGCAGTCGTGTCGGTGGTCGGCATCGACGTGATCTTTCCCCAGAATTCCTTGCTCTGCTGATCACTGGGATTATTCGCGATCCAAGTTTGCATGAGATTCTTAAGCGAATCCACCCGGCCACTGTCATAGTACATTCGCAAGAGCGTCTTGTACGCCGTCTCGTACGTCGGATCAGAATCGAGTACGGCTTTCAGCGTGCCAAACGCGCGCGCCGTATCGCCGGCGCGGGCATACGAATAACCGATATTCGATTCGATCGGCCGCCGGTCCGCGTGCGAACGGCGCACCCGTGCCATGACCGAATCCAGTCCCGCGATGTCCTTGTTCTCGGCATACAACTGCGCGAGGTAGATGTAGGCATCCTGCTCATTGGGCAAAAGCTCAATCGCCCGGTTGACCAGTTCCACCGCGCGGACCTTGTCCCCACGGCGGCGCAGTGTGTCGGCGGTGATGATGAACCCCGAGGCGTAGTTCGCCACCAGGCGGCTGGTGTTCTGATCCTTGTTCACCGTCGAATCGTTGATGCCCCGGAACTTGAATACATTCATGAAACGGTCGTAACACAACTCCGGCTCGACCATCGCCTCCGCGTCCTCTTTCACCAGCCGGTACGACAGCCCGGTCATCATCAGATGGCGCTCCAGCGGCTTGTCGTTGTAGATACGGTTCGATGCCGACACCGTCACTGCGAAATTGACCGGAACCTTCCAATCGTTGGTCGTCAGGATGTTGTCGATCATCTGGTCCTGGATGCGCTTCGTCTTGCCATCGGGTGTCCGGTAGTGGTACAACCGGTCGATCTCGTCATTCGACAGGCCGATCGGAACACCCATCGCATTCTTCAATTGCTTGATGTACCACTGTGTGTTCAGAAGACTGAGATTGGCGACGCGCACGTCCTTGCGGATCCCGTACACCTCCTGCAGGCACCAGACCGGAAACGTGTCATTGTCGCCATTGGTGAACAAAACGGCATTGGAATCGGCGGAAATCAGAATGTTGTAGGCGTAATCGTATGGGATATAATCGTTGGAGCGGTCATTCGTGTAGTAGTTTGCCTGCAACGCCTTAAGGGGCATCAGCGCGATGATCACCGCGCCCACGGCGGCCCACTTGGCGGACCCTCCGGAGAACCACCTCACCAGCGCCGCACCGCCCAGCCCGATCGCCATGCCGAAAACGATGAACGCCGGCGTGAAGAAATAGTCACGATCGCGGACTTCCAAGTACGCATCCTGGGATGCCGCATTGTACTTGCTGCCGTCGGCGAAATTCATGTACCAGATCAGGCCGACCGAACTGACCAGCAGGATGATGATCAGGAAGAATCCGAATGCTCCCCGTGCCCGCGTCAATTGATACAACCCCAGAAGTCCCAGAAGGAACAGCGGCAGGAAGAACTTCTCGTTGAATCCGTATTGCTTCTGGAAAAATCCCCAGTACCCCATTCGTTCATGGGTTCCGAACTGGCTCGACCACTCCGCCCGCCGGTGCAGCGCCCGTTGGAACATCGATTCGTTGCCGTACTGCTTGCGCTCAACACAGTTGAGAAACTTCGTCCAGTCGTCGGGGTTGTTCTCGTTGATGGCCGGGTCGAACCGCGCGCGAATCGGGAGATACATGTGAACCGAAAATCCCATCATGCTCACCAGCCCGAGCGCAAATGCCAGCACCCACGCCGAATTCTCGCGGATCAAATGCAGAATCCCGATCGCCCAGATCAGCGCCGCAAAATAGACCGGCCAGGGCTCGCCCCTGGCCAGCCAGCCGATAATGCCCGCGCCGAAAATCACGCTCGTCCAGACGATTCCGAAAAGCGTCGGCTGCCGGAAAACGATCATCATCCCGGCCAGCGCCAGCCAGATACTCACGGCCCATAGAAACGGCAGGAGCCCGCTCGTCACCAGGAACATGATGATGCAACTCACCCAGAAGCGGATGTCCTTCAGGTGCCTGGGTGACAGCCACACGACCAGCACAAAGATGGCGGGCACGACAATGAACACCGTCGGGTGAATCCCCTGCGACAAGAGCGCCAGGTACCCGATCAGCACCAGAAAACGGTCGCTCCCCGGTTCGTCCCGATGATACGCCCACACCAGCGACAGCCAGATCAGCGTCATCATCAGAAACATCGAGATCCCGTAAACCTCGGTCTCCACCGCGCTCGACCAGTAAGTGCTCGAAAACCCGAAAAACAACGCCCCCGACAGCGCGCCACCGTACACCGCCAGCTTTTCCGGCCAGCCCAGTCCCGGGTTTGGGTACTTGGTCGAAAACCAAAACGTGATCAGCCGTGCCAGAACGAAGAACGCGACCGTGTTCGCAAATGCGCATGAGACGCTCGAGAACAGGTTGATCCGCACCGACGGATCGGAGGATAATGGCAGGAAAGAGAACCAGTGCGCCATCAGGACCCACAGCGGTGTGCCGGGGGGGTGCGGAATCCCCAGTATATGCGCGCACGTCACAAATTCGCCGCAATCCCAAAATGACACCGTGGGCGCCACGGTCCGGACATAGATAAACAGCGTGAAGAGCAAGACCACTCCACCCAACGCCGCCAGCATCCGGTCGGGAAACAATCGATCAAACAGTGTTCTCAGTCGTCCCGCGACATTCATCGTTCGTGACTCCGCTTCATTGGCCCGCCCCGTCCGGACGGGTTATTCCTGCTGCTCCGGCAGTGCCGCCCCCGGGTTCGGTGATACCCGTCCAGTGCCCTGTTTATACACGCGGTCGAGCAGCGCGTTGATGAACGCACACGACTCCTCGCCGACATAATCCCGCGCCAGTTCCACGGCCTCGTTGATAATCACTTTGCCCGGCGTCTCCGGGAAGAACCACAATTCTGCAATGGACAGCCTCAAGAGGTTCTTTTCCACATTGCCGATTCGGGAGAAATCCCAGTTTTCCGATCTTTCACGGATCGCCCGGTCAATCGCTTCGCCCTCGGTCACCGCCGTCAGGAACAGCCGCTTGGCGTACGACTCCGTTTCGGCGTCGCAACTCATTCGGCTCGCCTGCCCCTGAAACACCGTCTCAACCGGCTCGCCGGTGGAGAAGTGCGCATACAGGCATCCCAGTGCGAGTTCACGTCCCTGTCGTCTGCGGCTCACGTTTCCCTTTGCTCCCTGGTCCGAACTCATAAACCCGGTTCGCACCAAACCAACCAATTTAGCAACTTCGACACCCCACAGCCAGCGCTTTTCCCGCCCGGCTCGATTGTACTCTGACGGCGTGAATGGCGGTTTGACGCCAGCCAGTAACACGGCCCCGCTGCGAATGAAATTCCATTGACAATACCGCACGCTCACTGCATTCACCTCCGGGCTGGGAAGGCCCGGGGAATAGGCCGCCTCGATAGAATCGAGAGGGAACCAACCATGGCAATGAGCGGTAGGACAATGGTGAGAATCGTGAACGGGAAGCGACTTGCGATCATGCGTCGGCTGACTCTGTCAATCCTGCTGTGCCTTAGCGCCTGCGTTTCGGCAACTGCCCAGGATTCAATTGGCGTCTTCCACACTGACCCTGCTGGATTCTTCGCCGGCAATCCCACCCGGATCTGGATCGGCCACGGCCGTTTCATGATGACCAATTTCAGCGACACCGTCGCCATCACCGCCGACTCCGGTGGCCGGGTGCTCTCCGTCCGGCGTGTTCTGATCAACGAGGACGACACCGTCGTGGTGTCGCGTGGGCATGGATCGATCAGCATCACGCCCGGCGAATCTACTCTGCCATTTCACTGGACCGAGGCCCGCTACCCCGAAGTGACCGGACGAATGAAGTTTGACGCCGGCCAATGGGCGCTCGAATTCAACGGCGAGTGGAAACAATGGGCCATCCGCATCGCGCGGCTGGGGGACAACGCTTTCAACGCCCAAATCGGGCGCGCCCTCGGCTCATTGCCCCCGGTGATGTTCAGCGCTCTCACGTATCAGGCGCAGCCGCCCAAGCCGAAGGCCAAAGCGAAATGACGCGACGTTGAACTTGCCACGCCTACTGTCAGCCCTGAAGTCTCTGGCTCTTGTTGGAATATTCGCCACAGCCATCTTGGGACAGGGCACGCTTGGGGTCGTCTCATGTCTGGTCCTCGTCATTGCCCAAGCGTTGATCATGCTCTACATCATGACCGCGACCGGCAATATTCTCGACAACGCTTCTTCCAAGGAGTTGCCAAAGGGTATTGGCGCCGAGGCGATCACTCTGCGCCGGTTGGTCCTGCCTCGCGCGTACCCGGCCATCATCCTGGCAGCGATTCTGTTTACGCTTCTGGCCGCGCCGCCGATGTTCCAATTCGCGTTCTGGCCTCACCTCAGCCTCGCCATCATCACCATCCTGGCAGGAGTCTACTCCGCCATCGCCGAATTCTTTGCCTTCCGCCTTCTCGAGTCCCTGCAATCGCGCGTGAGCGCTTTGCTATCGGCTCTTTGAAGTCGGCGGAGGGAGGGCGAGGCTCCCGGCGAGCCATGCGTCCGCGCGGAAATACACTCGCATCAGGCCTCAAACTGCGGCGCGGAAAAGAGGCTCGGCGGGCGCCTCGCCCTCCCTCGCCTCCGCATTCCTCACTCATTGGACCGTTGTCCGTCTTTCGGCCACTTCTCGTGCTTGCCTTTGACCCTGCCACCACGTATGTGCTATACTCACCGGCGTCTATGGCGAGCAGCGCCCTAGATCACCAAGGAGGACAGCTTCTGATGCCCATGACTCTCGTGGAGAAGATTCTCGCCAACAAAGTGGGCCATGACGTACGGCCGGGCCAGCTCGTGATGACCCCGGTCGATCAGGTCTTCGCCCATGACCTTTCCGGGCCGCTGGCGATTTCGCAATTGCGCAGTCTCGGTTTCAAGGGATTCAAGCACCCTGAAAAAGTCCGCTTCTTCCTCGACCACGCGTCGCCCAGTTCGACCGTTGCCAGCGCCAACGAGCACAAGACGATCCGCGAATTCGCCTCCGAGTGGGGCGTGGAATTGGTCGACGTTGGCGAAGGGATCTGTCATCAGGTGATGATGGAGAAGTACGTGCGTTCCGGCGAAATCATCATCGGCGGTGACTCGCACACCTGCATGGGCGGTGTTCTCGGCGCCCTTGCCACCGGCATGGGATCCACCGACGTGGCTATCGCGATGTATCTGTCGCGCACCTGGCTGCGCGTCCCGGACACGATGCGGTTCGTGATCAATGGCCGCACCCCACACGGGGTCTATTCCAAAGACGTCATGCTCCACATCATCGGACGCATCGGTGCCGGTGGGGCCACTTATCGTTCCATGGAATTCGTCGGCTCGACCATCGCCGAATGGCCGGTGCCGGAACGATCCACGCTCCCCAATATGGCGGTCGAAGCGGGCGCCAAATGCGGACTGTGTCCCTCGGATGCGCGCACTCTCGAATATCTGACCCAGCAGGGGAGAGCCAAGGATTACACCGCATTGAGCGGCGACCTGGATGCGCCCTGCAATTTCGAGATGAAAGTCGACGCGTCGGCACTCGAACCGCAAATCGCCCTGCCGCATAACGTGGACTTGGTTGTCGGCGTGACCGATCCCAAGGTCCGCAACGTGCGCATTCATCAAATCTACCTCGGCACCTGCACCAATGGACGAATCGAAGACTTCCGCGTGGCCGCAGGGGTGCTCAAGGGAAACAAGATCGCCAAAGGCACCCGCCTGGTGGCCACGCCCGCGTCGCGCCAGGTCTACTTGCAGGGCATGAAGGAAGGCTTGTGGACGGCGATTGTCGAAGCCGGAGGACTGGTCAACTCCCCCGGTTGCGGTGCCTGCCCCGGAGTGCAGACCGGAATTCTCGGTTCGGGCGAAAACTGTCTTTCGACGATGAATCGCAATTTCAAGGGCCGCATGGGCAATCCCGAAGCGTTTATCTACCTCGGTTCCCCGGCCACATGCGCCGCCTCGGCCCTGGCCGGCGTGATTACCGACCCAAGAGAGGTGGTTCGATGACCCCCACGGATTCCGCCAACACGCCGGGCCGCGCCTGGATCTTCGGCGATAATGTTTCCACCGACCTGATCTTCCCCGGACGGTATGTGCACCTCCTGTCGAATATGCCCGAACTGGTGGGCCATACGCTGGAAGATGCCCGCACCGACTATGCCCCGAATGTCAAACCAGGCGACTTCGTCGTCGCCGGCGAAAACTTCGGGATGGGATCATCACGCGAACAAGCCCCCGTGATCATCAAGCTCTCGGGAGCTCGCGCCGTCCTCGCCAAATCGTTCGCGCGAATCTTCTTCCGCAATGCGATCAACATCGGCCTCGCCGCGATCGAAGTGGACACCACGGGAATCAAGGACGGGGATAAACTGACCATCGATCTCGAGGCGGGTGTGCTCAAAGATCAAGCCAGCGGCATCGAGCGGCGTTTCGAACCACTGCCGCCGATCATGACCGAGATCCTTCGAGACGGCGGGCTGATCGAGCACATCAAGAAACACGGCGACATCAATCTGTAATCCGATTTTGCGCCCTATGCCAATGCGCCAGACCGTATTGATGTCATTCCCGCGAAAGCGGGAAACCAGCGCGTGAGGGGAAATCTGGATTCCCGCTTCCGCGGGAATGACGGCGGGAGACAACGTGCGCCGGGGATTGACCCAAACGAGTGGTTGAAAATCACCAGGAGGGCAACATGAAATTCATGGAAGAACGCGGAGTCAGCCGGTGGCTCCTGATAGTCCATGTCGTGCTGTTGCTGTTTCTCTGGTGGATCCCGCTACAGACCTTCAGCAGCCTCCCTGACCAGATTGCCATCCACTTTGATTCCAACGGCCAGCCCGACCGCTTCGAACCCAAGACCGGCATGCGCGTCTGGATGGTGCCGTTCATTGGCATGGTTCTGGGATTGGGAATTTTGATTCTCGCTCTCTTCCCGGGTCTTTACGATTTTCCTCAGAAAGACGAAGTAAAGCGCTGGCCGGAACATCTGCGACTTCCTGTGTATGCTCTGGTCAAGGAGATGATGCTGGGCACCTTGCTCTGCGTCGACGTCATTTGGATGCTGCTTGAGTATAACATCGTCGCCAGTGCGCGAGCAGGCCATGCGGCGCTTGGCGCCGCTGCCCTGTGGACCGGCGTACTCATCCCCGCCGTGATTCCCGCCGTATTGGCTGTCATCTATATCAAGCGCATCACTCGCACCGTCGAGGAAACCAAGGCGAAGGCGTCGCTTTAACTCCATTGGTGGCACGGGCATCCTGCCCGTGCATCCCAGATTGGATTGACCCCCATGCCCGATCCCCCCAAACCGCCCGAAACGACCTCCGGCATCCCGATCTGGCCGGTCTATGATCGCTGGCCCCGCTCGGTCCAATTCGAACGCGATCTCGGCCACCCCGGTGAATTCCCGTTCACGCGCGGCGTCTACGACGGCATGTACACCAAACGCCTGTGGACCATGCGGCAATACGCCGGGTTCGCCACCGCGGAGGAATCCAACCAGCGCTATCGCTATCTCCTCTCGCAGGGACAAACCGGCCTGTCGGTGGCATTCGACTTGCCGACCCAAATCGGATACGATTCCGATCATCACATGGCGATCGGTGAAGTCGGCAAGACCGGGGTCGCCATCGATGGCCTTTGGGACATGGAAGTCTTGATGCAGGGGATTCCCCTCGATCAAGTCTCCGTCTCGATGACCATCAACGCCACCGCAGCTATTCTTCTGGCACTGCTCGTCGCGGTGGCAAAAAAGCAGGGTGTTAGCCTTGCGAGCTTAAGTGGCACTACGCAGAATGACATCCTCAAGGAGTACGTTGCTCGCGGCACCTACATCTATCCACCCCAGCCCTCGATGCGCCTGGTCGCCGACTCGTTCCGCTTCTGCAAGGAAACGCTCCCCAAGTGGAATCCGATCTCGATCTCCGGCTATCACATCCGCGAGGCCGGTTCCACCGCTGCACAGGAAATCGCGTTTACGCTCGCCAATGGCATCGCGTATGTCGAAAACGCCCTGAGTGCCGGACTCACCGTCGATGAATTCGCGCCGCGCCTGTCGTTCTTTCTCAACGCGCACAACGATTTCTTCGAAGAGGTCGCTAAGTTCCGCGCAGCGCGACGCATGTGGGCACGCATCATGAAAAACCGGTTCGCGGCGAAGGACCCTGCGTCGATGCGCTTCCGTTTTCACACCCAAACTGCCGGCTCGACATTGACCGCGCAACAGCCGTTGGTCAATGTCCCGCGTGTTACGATTCAGGCGCTCGCCGCGGTACTCGGCGGAACCCAGTCGCTGCACACCAACGCCTTCGACGAGGCGCTTGCTCTCCCGACCGCTGATTCCGCCGAACTGGCGCTGCGCACCCAGCAAGTGATCGCCCATGAATCCGGCGTCACGAATACCGCCGATCCACTGGGCGGTTCGTTCTACCTGGAAACGCTCACCGATGCGCTCGAAACCAAGGCGAACGATTTGATCGAGCAAATCGGCAAGTTGGGCGGAGCAATCGCCGCAATCGAAAAGGGATTCTACAACCGGCAGATCGAAAAGTCGGCGTGGGACCACCAGCGTCAGGTCGAAAAAGGGGAGAGGACCATCGTCGGCGTCAACCGCTATACCAAATCCGACGAACAACCGCCGGACAACATCGCCCGTCCCGATCCCAAACTGGAAGCGCAGCAGATATCCCGTCTCACCGCCGCCAAATCCAGCCGCAACCAGTCTGCCGTCCGTGACTCACTCGCCGAGCTCAAACGCCGTGCCGAAGGCACCGAGCCGCTGATGCCGCAGATCATCACCTGTGTCGAATCCCTCTGCACCCTCGGCGAAATCTCCGACGTCTTCCGCCAGGTCTGGGGCGAATACCACCCCAACACCTGAGAGTGTATTGAAGAACCCAGGGAGAGGCAGGGAGACTCCGCAAGCATGAGATTGCTTCGGCGCAAAAAGCCGCGCCTCGCAACGACATGGTTATGGAATCGGCTGAACAAAAAGTCATTGCGCAATGACATTTTTGTGGAATCAACTGAATGAAAAGTCATTGCGAGGAGCGTCTCCGTCGAAGGCGGAGGGAGCGACGAAGCAATCTCGTGGTTCCCTGTTTCAGAATGAGATGTGCAGGCATTCCCAAGACGCCCCGGCGCACGGGCAGGATGCCGTGCCACCAGTTTGAGGAGCACCTTACAGCATAGGTGGCATGGGCATCCTGTCCATGGCCCTTACGCGTAGCGCCGACCATGGCGTAAAGCTAAGAACATGTGGCGCGGGCGCCCTCGCCCGCGTTCGATGCGAAGCGTCGAATCTCCTCGCGGCAAGCCAGCCTAAGGTCAGCCCCTCCAATTACGGTGGCATGGGCATCCTGCCCATGGCCCTGACGACTCAGATTAATCTTGGCGAGCAAATGTGGCGCGGGCGCCCTCGCCCGCGTTCGATGCGAAGCATCGAATCTCTTCGCGGCAAGGCAACCCAAAGTGATGCCTCCTGCTCCAAACCCCGGCCGAGGGCGGCCGCGCCACACCTGCCCTCTTCAAACCCCCTTGACAACTCCCGACTTCGTGCCATATTGAACTCGTCAGCGTGCATTCCCCCGCACTGACTGGGAGGTGAAAATGAACTCTCGGTACGCCAGATTTCTGGGAATCGGCGCCGCATTGTGCCTGGTGGCCTTCACCGCCTGCGCAGCGGCCGCCGCTTCGGCGTCATCGGCATTCATCGCCGTACCATTTGGCCATGCGGTGGCCGCGTGGTACCCCACAGATATTAACAATGATAATCTCTGGGAGCTGGCGATTGCCTTCGATGGCCCTCCGGCGCAGGCCGGCATCTTCAGTCCATCGACTCTGACCTGGCTTGATGGCCCCCACGATATCCCCGTGACCGGTACCAACTGGGGCGCCGGTGACTATGCCGGCGACGGTTCCCTCGAGTACGCCTATCTGAAAGGCGATACCATCTTCCTGCATCGCGAGGGCCTGAGCCCGGACAGCATCCTCTGGGTTGCGCCCTTCTGGCCGCTCGCGGCGAATTTCTGGGGTGAATCCGCTGATGGGAAGTTTCTCGTGGGTTTGACAGAGACGGTTCACTTTCATTCCGAAGATTCCACATACCCGGACTATCCGCACATCTATGATTCTTACTCATGGACCATGCACGTGTTCGATTTGCTCACCGGTGCCCAACAGCATCAGTTCCCCGCCGGTGTGACGCCCGCCCGGCGTATTTGCGAAGTCCCGACCGGTATGGACAACCGGATGGTCCTCCATGAGCATCACATGACCGTGGACCAGTACTTCTTCCTGCAAACAACCTACACCGACGCGCTCTGGCTTGTTGATTCCGAGTGGAATTGTACCCCGCTCCTGCAACTCGGTCTCCAATATGGCTCCGCTGGCATTCCGCCCGATCCCACGCTTCTTCGCCATGCTGCTGTGGACCCGACCGGTCCCCGGGTGGTCGTAGATCTGCTGGCCGAACATGCGCTTCGCCAATCGCGCATTTCGTGCCAGAATACAAGCACTGGCTCATCGATCTGGAGCCGCGCTTTCCCAACGCCATACTACATGGGCTTCGCCGTCTTCGACCTGCATGAAGACGGCCATCCGGCCCTCTATCTGCCGCTGATCTCCGGAGCAGGCTGGGAAGTGCGCACCATGTCGACCGGCGCCGTTATCGATACACTGCCCGGCATGCCCAAAGCCGACCTCCAGACCGGCAACATCCTGACCACCGATCACCAGGACCTCTTCTACATAGCCGACTCCAGCCTCTACATCTGGGGTATGCCAACCTCGGTGACCGACAACCAGTCCAATTCAACCGGAATCCCAACAACACCCACCCTGACCGCATTTCCCAATCCCTTCAACAGCAGTGTGCGCCTGAACTGGACACCCTCGACCAACCCCTCGGCCCTGGAAATCCTCAACATCCTCGGGCAGGTGGTACGCACATACGACTTCCACTCGGGGACGAACACGACCTCAGTCGAATGGAACGGTACCGACCACCACGGTTACACCGTCCCATCAGGCATGTATTTCGCCCGCCTGATGGGTAACGACGCTCCAATTATCAGGAAGATCATCTTACTAAAGTAGAAGCCCCTACTTGGTGGCCCACCAGGAGTCCAGTCCGCGAAGCGGACAGGACGGATGGTGGGGTTCTTCGCGGGAGGCCATCGCTCCCGGTCAGAACCCTGCCGCGCCCCACCATCCGCCTTTCGCCTTCGGCGAAGGCTCCTGGTGGGCCACCGACGCCCCTGCCAAGTCCCTATTGCCCTTTGACTTCCTGCCCACCGAATTGACACCCGCCCCCGATTTCGTGGTTGACTGCCCCCGTCACTGGCGCGATACTTGCCGCTTCGACTGCGCATGAGGCGCAATCGAGTCCATTTTTGTGAAGAGATTCTCTTAGCCGATGGCGGATCAACTCATCTTCTGGGTAGCGGCAATTGTGGCGATTATCGCCGCGATACGCGTAGTGGTCCTCAAGAATGCCGTCCTCTCGGTCCTGCATCTAATCGTCACACTGATCGCGTTGGCGGTCCTGTTCCTGCAACTCTCCGCCGAGTTCATCGCCGCGCTCCAGATCATCGTCTATGCCGGCGCCATCATGGTTTTGTTCCTGTTCATTGTGATGCTGTTAAACTTGCGTAAGGATGAATTCGGCCGCGACCAGCTCCCCTGGCTGCGATTGCTCGGCACACTGGCAGGAGCCGCATTCCTGGCCGAATTGATTTCGCTCATCGGCGGCGGCCGCGTCATGGCCGCGAATGTGCCGGACGGTTTCGGCAGTGTGCGCTCCATCGGCATCGCTTTGTTTGGCGAATACATGTTCCCATTTGAACTGACTTCGCTGCTGCTCGTCGCCGCGGTGCTGGCGGCCGTGGTCGTGGCGCGCCGCAAGTCGTCGAATGAGATCGATGCCGCACCACCGGCGGGGAATGAGGGAGAAGCATGAACGCGCTTCCCGTCCCGCTGGGAAACTACATCATTCTCTCCGGCATCCTCTTTAGCCTCGGAGTGATCGGAGTACTGACGGCGCGCAATGCGATCGTGATTCTCATGAGCATCGAGCTCATGCTCAACGCCGCCAATCTCCTCCTCGTGGTCTTTGCCCGCGTGCACGGCGATCTCGGCGGGCAGGTTATGGTATTCTTTGTGCTGACCGTCGCCGCCGCAGAAGCCGCGGTCGGCCTGGCGATTCTGGTCGCGGTCTTCCGACGCAAAGGCTCAGTCGACGTCGATCGTTTGAACATGCTGAAAGGGTGATCCGGATTTTCGCATGAAACCCGTCCCCAATGTCTTCCTGAGGAGCAATTCGTCCCCTGTCATCCTGGGGAGCCCTCATTCCGCTGTCACCCAGTGGAGCACTCCTTCCCTTGTCATCCTGAGGAGCGAAGCGACGAAGGATCTGCTGTCCGCCCCGTTATCGGCGAGACAACCTCGGACGATTCCTCGCTGCGCTCGGAATGACATAGGGGGCCGGTATCGGAATGGCATGGGGGGACTTTACAGGAATGTCACCGGGGAGCGCAAACGGAACGACAACGAGATAGAGTTCGCACCTCCAATCGAGTGCCGACGCTGACACCTATGCTTTCATTAGTCTGGACAATCCCCCTCTGGCCTCTCTTGGGCTTCCTGCTCAACGGCTTCTTTGGCCGCCGCTGGGGGAAGAACACCGCCGGAGTCATTGGGTGCGCCACGGTTCTGATTTCGTTCTTGGTCTCTGCAGGCGCATTCAGCGCCCTGCTCTCGCTTCCCGAACGCCGTTTCATCACCGCGCCTTTCGATTGGATCAGCGTCGGGAATTTCCACGTGCCGTTCAGCTTCATGCTCGATCCGCTGTCAGCGGTGATGATCCTGGTCGTCTCCGGCGTCGGATTCCTCATTCACGTGTACTCAGTCGGCTACATGGGCCATGATCCCGATCAGCCGCGCTATTTCTCATTCCTGAATCTGTTCGTCTTCTTCATGCTGACCCTGGTGCTGGCCGACAATTTCCTGGTCATGTACATCGGCTGGGAGGGGGTCGGGCTCTGCTCGTACCTGTTGATCGGATTCTGGTTCCGGCGTCCCTCGGCGGCGGCCGCGGGGATGAAAGCCTTCGTCGTCAACCGCATCGGTGATCTCGGATTCTCGCTGGCGATCTTTCTCATCTTCTGGAATTTCGGAACGGTCACGTTCTCCGAGGTATTTGAACGCGCCCCGGCCGTCGCCGCCGCGAGTGGGGGACTGCTCACCGCGATCGGCTTGCTGCTTTTCATGGGCGCCACCGGCAAATCGGCGCAGATTCCGCTCTATGTCTGGCTCCCCGACGCCATGGAGGGTCCGACCCCGGTCTCGGCGTTGATTCACGCTGCCACCATGGTCACCGCCGGCGTCTACATGGTCGCACGCTGCTCGGTGCTCTTTTCGCTCGCACCAGTCACGCTATTGGTCGTCGCGATCATCGGCGGCGCCACCGCGATCTTTGCGGCGAGCATGGCCCTCGTGCAAAACGACATCAAGAAGGTCCTCGCATACTCGACGATCAGTCAATTGGGTTACATGTTCCTCGCGCTTGGAGTAGGCGCTTTCGCCGCGGGGATTTTCCACCTCATGACCCACGCCTTCTTCAAGGCGCTATTGTTCCTTGGTGCGGGTAGCGTGATCCACGCCATGTCCAATGAACAGGACTTGCGCAAGATGGGCGGGCTGAAACACGCGATGCCGGTCACCTATTGGACATTCCTGATTGCGGCGCTCGCGATTGCGGGTGTGCCTCCGCTGGCCGGATTCGTCTCCAAGGATGAAATTCTCTGGCAGTCGTTCTCATCCCCAATCGGCAGTTGGCTGCTCTGGCTGGTGGCCACCATCACGGCCCTGCTGACCGCCTTCTACATGTTCCGTCTGGTTTTCCTCGCATTTCACGGCGAGAAGCGCTATTCCGGCGATGTCCATCCGCACGAATCGCCGGCATCGATGGCGCGTCCGCTCATGGTCCTCGGTGTTCTATCCGTGATTGGTGGCTGGATCGGCTGGCCCAAGATCCTTGGCGGCGGCTCCTGGTTCGAGCATTTCCTCGCCCCGGTATTCGAGCACGCCGAAAAGATTCTGCCCGCGCGCGAGGCAAGTCATTCGCTTGGTCTGGAATATGGCCTGATGGCCGTGTCCATCGCGGTCGGCCTGCTCGGAATCGGGTGGGCCTACAAGTGGTACGTGAAGTCGCCGGAGTCTCCCGAGAAGGTTCGCGTACGCTTCACCGGGATTTACAACCTTCTGCTCAACAAATACTGGGTGGATGAAATCTACGACGCAGTCATCGTCCGTCCGTTGATTGGCGCGTCACGGTTCGTTTACCGCCGCTTCGATCTCGCAGTCGTTGACGGTGCCGCCAATGGCATCGCGCGCCTCGCGCAATCGCTGGCGGCAGTCGGTGTGAGCACCGCGACGGGCCGGTTCCGTCTCGGTGCGGTGACCTTCGCCATCGGCTGTGTGGTCGCCCTTGGCTGGGTGGTTTACATGTTCATGAGGGTTTCGGGCTGATCGCGATGGGAATACTCAGTTTCCTCATATTCTTTCCTGCGTTGATCGGCGTGCTCCTGCTGGTCTGGCCCAACGACCGCCTGAATCAGGTGCGTTCGCTGGCGACTGTCGCCTCCGCCATCCAGTTTATCGCTTCCCTCTGGCTCTGGTTTGATTTCGTCCCCGGCAATGGATTCCAGTTCACCGAGAGCGTCGATTGGATCACGCGTTACGGTATCGGCTACCGTGTCGGCGTCGATGGCATTTCCCTGCTGCTCGTCCTGCTCACGACATTGCTGACGATCATTTCGGTCGTCTCCTCATACTCGTCGATCCAGGCGGGGCTCAAGGGATACTACGCCTCGCTTCTGTTCCTGGAGACCGGTGTCATCGGAGCGTTTGTCGCCACCGATGTCTTCCTCTTCTATGTCTTCTGGGAGGCGATGCTGATTCCGATGTATTTCCTGATCGGGATCTGGGGTGGGGAGCGGCGCATCTACGCGACCGTCAAGTTCGTTCTCTACACGATGGCCGGCTCGCTTTTGATGCTGGTCGCGATCATCTGGACCTACCAATACAGCGGTGGCGCGACCGGTGGCACATTCAATCTCTTCGACTGGTACGGTCTGACAATTCCGACCGCCGCGCAGCCCTGGCTTTTCGCCGCGTTTGCGCTGGCGTTCGCCATCAAAGTCCCGATGTTCCCATTCCACACCTGGCTTCCCGATGCGCATGTCCAGGCTCCCGCGGCCGGTTCGGTGATGCTGGCGGGGGAGTTGCTGAAATTGGGGACCTACGGATTCCTGCGCTTCGCCGTGCCGTTATTCCCGCTCGGCTTCGAGTATTTCGCCGATACGCTTTGGATTCTCGCAGTCATCGGCATCGTCTACGGCGCCATCATGACGCTGATTCAGGACGACATCAAGAGCCTCGTGGCGTATTCGTCGGTCTCGCATCTGGGATTCGTGATTCTGGGAATGATGGCGCTCAATATCGTCGGGGCAACCGGATCACTGTTGCAGCAGGTCAATCACGGGATCTCCACCGGCGCGCTGTTCCTGCTCGTGGGCATGATCTACGAACGCCGTCACACGCGCAAGATCGCCGACTACGGCGGAATCTTCGCCGTCGTACCGGTCTTCTCCATCGCATTCCTGATCGTGGCGCTGTCGTCGATCGGCCTGCCCGGCACCAATGGTTTCGTCGGCGAGTTCCTGATTCTTTTGGGCGCGTTCTCTACCCGGCCCTGGCTCGCGGGCATCAGCGCGCTGGCGATCATTCTTGCCGCAGGGTACATGCTCTGGCTGGTGCGCCGTGTCTTCTTCGGCCCCATTGTCCACACCGTCAACGAGACAATTCGTGATTTGTCCAAACGTGAACTGGCAACGTTGATCCCGCTGTTGATCTTGATCATTTGGATCGGTGTTTATCCGAAACCCTTCCTGGATCGGATCGGTCCCGACTTGCAGACCTGGCTTGCGAAGGCCCGCTCGCAGCAGATGATTCAAACGGTCCCTCAGAACGAACCCGCGCCGGCCGCCGTGCGCAAAGCCACGCCGCCGCGTCCGGACTCGACAATCGTTCCGCCACCGCAGGATGAAGCGCCAAGCCGCGATGGTGTCGCCATGGTCGGAGGCTTCGAATGAACTTCGCTTCGATTGCCCCCGAGATCATCCTGACCGCCGGCGTTTTGCTGGTCATGGTGTGGGAGATCACGACCGGCGGCCGCCAGAACCTGGGCTATCTCACGGCATTGGTCATTATCGTGGCCGGTGCCATGGTCATCGGCCAGTACGACCGCGTCGAAGTCGGGTTCTCCGGCATGGTCCAGGCCGACCGCTTTGGCCACTTTTTCCGCCTGATCATCTATCTCGGCGCGCTTCTCGCCACAATGGCTGCCGCCAGTTCCTGGCATGGCGAGGCGCGCGGCGTCTTCGGCGCTGAGTTCTTCAGCCTGCTTTTGGTCTCCGTCATCGGAATGGATCTTCTGGTCATCGGCGCCAACCTGATTGTGGTGTTTCTCGGTCTGGAAATCCTCTCGCTGCCGCTTTATGCGATGGCGGCCGGGCGCACCCAATCCGATACAGCGGTCGAAGCCGGCGCCAAGTATTTCCTCACCGGTGCGTTCGCGTCCGGATTCCTGCTGTTTGGTATCGCGCTGGTCTACGGCGCCACCGGAGCGTTCACTTTCGAGGGTATTGGCAATGCGGTATCGCGCGGCGCACAGTTGGATCCATTGATGTGGATCGGTGGCGTGCTGCTCCTGATTGGATTCCTCTTTAAGATCGCCGCCGTGCCATTCCATTCGTGGGCGCCCGATGTCTACACCGGCGCTCCGACGCCGACCGTCGCCTTCTTCGCCGCCGCTCCCAAAGCTGCCGCCGTTGGCTTGCTTTTGCGTCTGACGCTCACCGCGCTGGTTGATCTGCCCATGGAAACTGTCTTCTGGGTGGTGGCCTGGCTGTCGATGTTCGTGGGCAATCTCTGGGCGTTGCGCCAGCGCGATCTCAAACGCCTGCTGGCCTACTCAGGCATCGCGCACATTGGATATGTTCTCGTTGGTTTGTGCGCCAAGGGTTCTGCGGCCGCCGGCGCAGTCGGATTCTACCTGATGGGCTACGCCGCCATGACGGTCGGCGCCTTCGCGGTCGTGTGTGCTCTTGAAACGAAAGAGCGCGCAACGACGCTCGAGACAGTCGCCGGGCTGGGACGCCGCCGTCCCGGAATCGCCGCCGCGCTGACCATCTTCATGTTCGCGCTCACCGGCATTCCGCCCACGGTCGGGTTCGCCGGGAAATTTGCGGTCTTTTCAGAAGCTCTCAAAGCCGGCAATCTCGGCCTGGTGATCTGGGCCGTGATGTTTTCGGCCGTGTCGGTGTACTATTACCTGCGGGTGGTCGTGGCGATGTGGATGTGGCCCGCCGACGAGTCGATTCCGCTTCCCGCCCCACGAGGCGCCATCGCCGGTTTCGGTGCCGTCCTCATTCTGGCCTCAATCCTGACACTTCTGTTGGGCATCTATCCCCAGCCGTTCCTGAAGGTTGCCTCCGAATCCCTCTTTTGGCTCCTGTGATCGCGCAAAGATTGTAGCGATATCGGTAGGCCGGACACTCTTGTCCGGCCTACCGAATTCACGACGGGGCTGGTTTCTCAACACGCCCCCGAAGCCCTGGGTAGAATGGCGTGAATTCGGATCGCCCTGAAAGGGCGTTCTATCAACCGGCGGCAAACACCCACCGCCCCCCACCGTACCACTGCCCGTATGGATACCACGACCCCGACACTTGCACCGAAGGCCCATGTCATCTCGCTATTTTCCGGCGGGCTCGATTCGTCACTGTCGGTGCTTCTGATGTTGCGGCAAAACGTTCAGGTGACCGCGATCACTTTCATGACCCACTTCGGTTGCGATCTGTCCGACCGCTCCTCGTGCTCCTCGAATCCCTATCCCGCGGCGAAACAATTCGGCTTCGACGTCAAGCTCGTGCATCTCGCCGACAAGTTTGTCAAGATCGTCCAGGACCCCACCTACGGTTACGGCAAGAACATGAACCCCTGTGTCGACTGCCGTATCCTGATGTTGCGTGAGGCGAAGGACTACATGGAAATGGTGGGCGCCGACGCCATCATTACCGGCGAGGTTCTCGGCCAGCGCCCGTTCTCACAGATGCGCCCCAAACTGCATCTAACCGAACGCGAAGCCGGACTCAAAGGACGGCTGCTGCGGCCGCTGTCGGCCAAGCTCCTCCCGCCGACTATCGCCGAACTCGATGGCCGCATCGACCGGGAAAAACTCGAAGCGATCTGCGGACGAGGACGCCATCGCCAGATGGAGCTCGCCAAAGAATTCGGCCTGGAGAACTACCCGAGCCCCGCATCCGGTTGCCTGTTGACTGATCCCGAATACTCGCGCAAACTGCGCGACTTGTTGCAGCACACGCCGCACATCAATTTCATCGATCTGAATCTCTTGCAGGTCGGACGTCACTTCCGTCTGACTCCGGAAACCAAAGTGATCGTCGGACGCAGCGAAAGCGACAACAACAAACTCGAAGCCTACGCCGAGCCCGCCGACTGGCTCCTCGAGGTCATGGATACCGGCTCACCCGTGACAATCGTCCGCGGTGCACCTACACCGGAAGATCTCGAAAAGGCCGCCGCCATCACCGCCCGCTACTGCGACCTTCGGACAGAACCGTCCGTCGAAGTTACCCTGCGTCAGGCAAAAGACTCCCGCACCCTGCGACTGGAACCCGGCACCGCCGAATGGGTCGAATCCCTGCGGGTGTAAATAGGTCCACTTCGTCCACTAAGTCCACTTCGTCCACAACACCGCACCAATCACCCCCGACACCACCAACCCCGGGAAAATCGGCTCCAACCCTAGCGGATAACTTCCTCCGATCGCATGCCAGATCACCGACGCCGCCGACACCGCCCCCGGCAATGCAATCCACAACATCGCGACCTTCCCCGATGACGTGAGTGGTTTCCTGAGAAACGTCGTCAGCACCGGAAGCAGCAACGCCGGCGTCCCAATCGACCCGATGTCACGCCACAGCGCAACTACCGACTTCTCACAGAGTGCCAGCACGATCGATACCAGCATCGATGCGCCAAGCCCCCAGCGTGTCGCGGTAATCACCGCGTGATCGGACGCCGGCTTCAAACGGCACACAATATCGCGTGCCATCGCGATCGCCGACAGAAATGTGAACGAATTGATCGTCGACATCACCGTGGCCAGCATGCCGATGAAGAACAGCCCCATCACGCCGGGTGGAAGAATCTGGAACGCCAGCGCCGGATACGACATCTGCGCATCGGGCAGACTCGGCGACGCTGCCCGCGCGTACAGCCCCGCGCTCGTGGTCAGAAAGTCGAAGAGAATCCAAAGCGGAATCGACCAGAGAATCCCCTGCCGCGCTGTCTGCTCCGATTCCGCCGCGTAGCACCGCTGATAGAACGATGGTTCGATCAAGGTCTCCATGGCAATGAAATACCACGACAGGATGTACCATCCGGAATTCCCGCCATGCCAGGTGAAGTACGCTGCCGGCAGATTGCCTGTCAGATACGACCACCCGCCGAGCTTCGTCATCGCAAACGGCAAAAACAGCGCGAATCCGGCGAACATCGCCACAAACTGCAGCTTGTTGGTTTGCACGTCGGCGCGAAATCCGCCGATCAGGATGTATCCAACCGACAGCACCGCCCCCAGTGTGACGCCCCACCAAAGCGGCCAGCCCCACAAAAACTGCATGATCACGCCGAGCTGCAGCACATACGCCGACGGCACGGTCATGATGAACACAATCGATGCCGCGGTGATCGCCGGCCCCCTCCCGTAGGCCTGAGCGAGGTGGTCGGGGAGCGACACGAATTGCGTCCGCCGTGCCCGGCGCGCCAGGAAGAGCGCGAACACGATCGCCCACAAGTAGTAAGGTGCGCCAAACACCAGCCAATTCGAGATGCCGTATTTGTAGGTGTATTCCCCGACGCCCAATACACCGCCGTACCAGGTGGAGACCAGTGTCATCACAAACGCCGGCAGGGTCAATCGCCGACCGCCGATCAGGTAATCGATGGCTGTCGGTCTGTCTCCGCGTTTCCGCCGCGCCGTCGACCCGAAATAGAGCTGAAACGCCAGAAACAAGGCGACAATGATGATGTCAATCGGGTTCAGCTCTTTGAGCATGTTTTTTAATTGGTCCTATAGGTCTTACAGGTCCTATTCTTTTTCTAGAACTCCGCCCTCACTCCCAGGTAGAAATTCCGCGTCGCCGCCGGGAAGAACAGCAAATTCCCGTAGTCGTCGCCATACCCTCCGGTCTCGTACTTCTTGTCGAACAAATTGTTGACTTGAAGGTACGCGCTCAATCCATTCCAACCCGTGAACGCTCCCAGCTTGACCTCACCGCGAACGTCCATTGTGGTGTGCGGGTCAATTGCCGCTGCTGCCGACTCGGTATTGTCGATATACTGCCGGCCGACACTGGCGAGGCGCGCGGAGACACCAAAGTACCGCTGGCTGTATTCGCCGCGCAGATTCACCAGGTACTTTGGGAACCCGCCGATCGTATTCCCCGCGCGGTTGATCGTGTCGTTGGCCCAGCCGTATTCGATGAACTCGTCGAACGTGTTGTCATTGAGGGATAGATTGCCGCTCATCTTGAACCCAAGTCCGATGTCCGCCCTGGCCGAGACTTCGATTCCCTGATGCGTCGACGCTGACGCGTTGGCGCGGATCGGCTCGCCGTTGTCGTTGAGCTTCCCGCCATAGACAATCTCGTCGTGGAATCGCATGTGGTACAGATTCAACGTCACCTGCCAGCGATCGCGCGTGAGCGATCCGCCGATCTCGTAGTCTGTCAGCCGCTCCGGCCTCATGACCGGGTCGGTCCCAACTCCCGTTGCAGAATCGTAATGGGCAAAGAAGTCTTTGGCGTTGTCGTCATAGTTCGATGGCGTGAAAATCTCGTCATTCGTCGGCTCTTGCCGATTGTAGCTGACACTCCCGAAGACGGAAATCCCTTCGGCGGGCTGGTACGTCGCCCCGACGCGCGGGGAGAGGATGCTGTAGTTGGTTGTCTGACTGACCAACTGTCCGTACGCGTTGGTGAACCGGTTATTGTACATCTTGTACTGCTTGAATGAGTACTGGACCGCTCCGGTGAGCGTTAGCCGCGTTGCGATGTTGTAGACCTCCTGGGCGAATCCCGAAGCGACTGTCTTCGCCCCCTTGTAATCGTAATAGCGCTGTTGTGGCGTGAATGCTGAGTCAGGCGCGGGAGAAACCGACAGCACCTCCGCCCAGTGATTTGCCAGCAGATGCTGGAATTCTCCGCCCACACTCAACGTTCCGCCCGCATGACGGTGCGTTAGCCGCGGCACCACACCCCAGAAATCATTCTCCACCCACTTCCGCCGCGTGACCTCGGCGTCGCCGCTGCCGTACAGATGGTACTTCGCGAAATCCTGTCCGGTGCGCAACTGGTCGTAGAACCCTTTGCCCTTGATGTAGAACGCTGTGTTCTCGAGCATCCAGTTCGAGTCCGGACGGAATTCGGTGAGCAGTTGGTATTGCGGTTGATTGAAGTTGTCGGTCTCCTGTGCCCACTCCATGGGATTGTACCGGCGGTCGACATCGGGATCGCCGGTGGGCCGGTGGCGCGTGTAGTACCACGCGACGTCATCGGGCGTCTGCGCGTCGAAATACGAAGTGTCGCCCTGCATGTACCAGCGCGGCGCGCCGTAGTAGGTCAGATGCGCCCGCTCCGGGCCGCCGAATATGTTGAGCCGATTGGTCCACTGGGCATCGAATCGCGTCGCCGCGAAAAAATACGACCACAGGTCGCTCCACGCATTCATCCTGTAGCCATCGGAGACGATCCGTGAGAACCGGCCATACATCGAATACCGGTCATCGATCAGACCAGAATTGAGTGCTACCGACAGCTTCCGCGTCCCATACGACCCGAACCCCGACGTCACCGCAAACTGCCGGACCGGGGAGAGGTAGTTCGTCACCAGATTGATCGTTCCGCCCATCGAATTGGCGCCATACAGGGTCGTCCCCACGCCGCGCTGGATCTGGGCGTCTTCCAGGCTCTCGGAGAAGTCGGGAAGGTCAACCCACCAGACTTCATGCGACTCCGGATCGTTCAACGGAACGCCATTGACCAGAACCGAGATTCGCCTTTGCGGGAATCCACGAATCGACAGCGCGCTGTTGCCGATATTGTTGCCGTTTTCCGAGTAGGCATACACTCCCGGATTCTCCGCCAGTAGCTGCGCCATGTCCTGCGCATAGCGCGCCTTCTCGATCTGGGCGCTGCTCATATTCTCGAAGGCCGCCGGTGACTCGCCCCGCTTGGCCCGAGTCGTGGTCACGACAATGTCCTGCCCGCGTAACACGACCGGTTCGAGACGGATTGTCAGCTCCTGATCAAAGGGCACGAGCATGCCCCGCCAGGAACGATATCCCACGTGGTGCACCACGATCTCCACCCAGCGCCCGGGCAGGTTATCGAGTCTGAAACTTCCGTCATCTCCCGCCGCAACGCCGATCTGGCTCTCTGCGACCCGCACGGTCGCTGCTCCCACCGGCTTTCCGGTCTGCGCGTCGACAATCCGTCCGCTAATCGATGACGCCATTGCGGCTCCGGCTGCCCACACCACGAACAAGAGCGCCAGTACAGCGGTGATATTCCTCCGACATCTCTCCATAGCGCAACTCCTCTTGGGTTCAAAACGCAAAAACCGCTCCCGGTGGATCGGAAACGGCTCCCCAATTCGGTCTCCGGTTTTCTCCCCGGATCCCCGCCTGTCCGTTTCCCTACGCCGGTATTACCCGGATCAGGTTCGAGGGGTATGATCTCAGGCCCCAAAGTCGGAACCATCCCCACGAATCAGGCGCCAAACCAATAACCAAACAGGCCCCCGCGCGCAAGCCCTTTCCACATTCTTCCCATTCTTCTCATAGCTCCCATTCCCTATATTGCCCCGCGATGGCTCTCTTGAACATCCTCAAGCGCTTTGCGTGGGATACGCAGGAGCTGGCCAAATACTCCCTCAAGCTGTACAAGCGCCTCTTCACCCGTCCGTTTTACTTCGTGGAGACCGTCGAGCAGATGTACTACTTGGGCGTCGGCTCGCTGTTTCTCGTGGTGCTGACCGGCACTTTTGCCGGTCAGGGGCTGGCGCTGCAATTCTCGATTGAGCTTGCCGACTTCGGGTCGAAAAACTACCTCGGCCGCGTCATGATGATCTCGATTGTGCGCGAACTCGGTCCCGTCTTGACCGGCCTCATGGTCGCCGCTCGTGTCGCTTCCGGCATCACCGCCGAACTCGGTTCGATGAAATCCTCGGAGCAGATCGACGCCCTGACCGCTTTCGGCGTCGATCCGATCCGCAAGCTCGCCGTGCCGCGTTTCTGGGCGCTCTTTGTCATGCTCCCGGTCTTGACCATTGTTTGCGATTTCGTCGCCATCGTCGGGGGATACATCATCGCGATTTACATCGCCCACATTTCGGGCAGCGCCTACTGGACCAACGTCATTCACAAGCTCACCCTGGGGAACATCATCGTGGGTATCGTGAAGCCGTTCATCTACGCGGTTGTCATCTCCACAATCTCAACCCACATGGGCTTTTCCACCCAGGGCGGCACCAAAGGCGTTGGCCGCTCCACCACCGACTCGGTCGTCGCCTGTTCGATTACAATCCTGTTCGTAAATTTCATGTTCACCCGCCTGATCAGTCCGCTCCTGAAGGGGATCATGTGATCGAGAGATTCCACAAATCGCCATTCCCGCAAACGCGGGAATCCAGCGCCGCGTCGGGCGCACAACTCCCATGATCCGATTCGAAAACGTCTCCTTCCGTTACGGCGCCAACCCGGTGCTGAAAACGTCGGCTTTCAGGAGAATCCAGGGGAGACCGTGGTCGTCTTCGGCATCTCCGGCTCCGGCAAAAGCACCATTCTGAAACTCGTCTCCGGGCTGATCCGCCCCGAGTCCGGCCGTGTGATCGTCAACGGCCAGGACATGACCGATGCGTCCGAATCGGAGTGGCAGCATATCCGCCCCAAGATCGGATTCGTCTTCCAGGGTGGTGCACTCTTCGATTCGATGACGGTCGGCGAAAACGTCGGCTATTACCTGCTGGAGCACACCGACAAATCGCTGGTCGAAATCGAGGCGGTGGTCCGCGAAACCCTGCGTTTCATGAATCTCTCCGAGGACTTGATCGACCTTCTGCCCGATTCGCTCTCCGGCGGAATGCAGCGCCGCGTGGCCATCGGGCGCGCCGTGGCCGCCGTCGATCCGCTCATCATGCTTTACGATGAGCCAACCACCGGCCTCGATCCGATTTCGACCAGGGCCATCACCGAGATGATTCTCAAACTGCGTGATGTCAAAAAAGTGTCGTCCATTGTTGTGACCCACGAAATCGCCGATGCCTTTGAAGTCACCGACCATTTCGTCGTCCTGCACGATGGCGAGATCGTCTTCGATGGACATGGCGCCGAAATGCTCAAGTGCCCCAACCCGCACGTCCGCGAGTTCCTCACCCCATTCTTGGACTCAGTCCGCGCCCTCCCGCAGGCGTAGGCGAGCGGCGGATTTGACAAAGCTGATGGGCTTTGTGTCCTACCCGAAGGGTGGGACAATTCGTAAAGCCTGGCCGGTTGGGAAGGTAGCAAGTGTGGCGCGGCCGCCTCGGCCGCGTTCACCGCGAAGCGGTGAACCCTCTTCGCGGGACCGGATGAATGGATGCGCGCTCCGCGCGCGCGGGCGAGGGCGCCCGCGCCACATCCCAGGCTCTCGCCGCCTCGATATCCCTTATTGAACTCTCCGGTCAATTCCGCGTATATTGACGATCTGCGGATTTCGACGCGCTATTTCGCAATCCGCGATGGGAGATCGAATCATGGGTGGATGTTGCAGTGCCATCGATGCGATGGCCATACAATATGTTCGCGAAATCGCGGTGGCCCTCCGGTCACGCAACTTGAACAACGTCAAATTGTTCTACCAGAAGTGGGAAAAGACCATGGAGATGGTCCCCATGCCCGATGATGCCCAGCTCGAGATCGACATGCACAAAATGATTTGCGAGTTGCCGGCGTTGGAGGACATGCACGCCGAATCGATCGAGTGGTTGCGTGCCCATGGGGAAGCCTGGGACGTACGCGGCAACAACTGCAGCCACGGCTGCAATCCCGGCTCCTGCGGCCGCAAAGCCGTCGGCTGACAGAGAACCATGATGAGCACGATCACAACGAACGAACCACAAGTTGTCATCCTGAGGAGCGAAGCGACGAAGGATCTGCTGTCCGATTGTACGCCGAGCGCGCACGCAATTCACGACACTCTGCCCCCTCTCCCGCGAGCGGGAGAGGGCTGGGGTGAGGGCGGCGCCGGTACTCGAAAGTGTATCGCACTTCGCGGCGTAATCGCTCTTGAGGGCCCTCCCCGATGAAGCGCAGCGGCCGCGTCGCCTGGGGCGAGGTCCGTGTCGGACTCGTGATCATTTTTGGCTTCTCCGTCATGATGTGGGCGGCCTTCACCGGGTCCGGGATGACGTTCTTCCGAAAGAACTTTGAGGTCGTCTCCTTCTTCGATGATGTCGGCGGACTCGCCAATGGCTCCCCAGTGTGGCTGGGCGGCATCGAGGTCGGCCACGTCGCCCACATCGCCTTTGTCGAGCAGGACGGGAAAGGCAAGATTCAGGTCACGCTCGCGATCAAAAAGCACGTCTGGTCGATGGTCGGCAAGCAGTGCAAAGCGTCCGTGGCCACGATGGGCCTGATGGGTGATAAGTACATCACGGTCACCACCCGGCAGCCCGGCGACGTGCAGGCAGAGCCCGGCGATGTGCTGCAGTCAGGCCTCGCCGCCGATATGACTTCGACCTTTGCCGGCGCCCCCGAATTGATGAAGAACTTCACCGAAACCACGGCCCGCCTCAACAGCATCCTCGCCCGCGTGGATCGGGGGGAAGGTTTCCTCGGACGCATTACCTCACCCGGGAAGTCCTCCGATGAACTCGATTCACTCGTGTCCTCCTCGCGCCAACTGATGATCGGTCTCAATGATGCCCAGAAACGTTTGATCCATTCGATCGATGCCGCCCAGGCATCGTTCGATTCGCTG
Organism: Candidatus Zixiibacteriota bacterium; assembly: GCA_016235085.1. Classification (GTDB taxonomy): domain Bacteria; phylum Zixibacteria; class MSB-5A5; order WJJR01; family WJJR01; genus JACRMA01. Next base: position 7,732 of record JACRMA010000078.1, on the reverse strand, counting down.
ACCAATGGCGTCCTCCATGGTGGCGGCACGCTCTCGCATCTCGTCTGGGATTCGACGCTTTATGTCGAACTCACTGGGATGACCCGCCGCGTGAATTCACTCGCGGCGCGTCTCGACTCCGACCAGGGAACCCTGGGTAAACTCACCACCGACTCTACCATGTACGCGGAGATGCGCCGTCTGGTCATCGAAACCCGAATCCTCCTGGATGACGTTCGCGAACACCCGAAAAAGTACTTCAAATTCAGTGTCTTTTAGGATGCTGACCCTCTCCCGTTCCACCGTCTTGCACATCACTCCCATACTTCCTATCCTTCCCATGGCTCTATGAGCCGGCGACACCCATGCCCGCGCGCCTCAACCACACCGAACGCCTTCAGGCCCTGCTCGAGGGCTCCAGACCCGACCGTACACCGGTCGCGATGTGGCGGCATGTCTACCCGGACGAAAACAATCCGGTACAATTCGCCGAGGCGATGGTCGACTGGCAGAAGCGCTATGATTGGGACTTCCTGAAGATCAACCCCAAGGCGTCATACCACTACGAGCCCTGGGGCGTCAAAATGCGCCTGTCTCCCGATCCGCTCACCAAACCGGTCCGCATCAAACCCGCGATCACGAATGTTGCGGACTGGGCGCATGTCCTGCCATTGCCGGCCAGCCATCCCGAATTCGACGCACAGTTGCGATCCATCGTCCTGATCCGCAAAGCCCTGCCGCGTCCTTTCCGGGTCGTCATGACCGTCTTCAATCCGATCTCCATCGCCGGCGACATGGTGGCGTCCGACTCCGTGCTGCTTTCGCATTTGCGCGAATCCCCGGATGCGCTCATGTCCGCGCTCCTGGCCATTCAATCCACCTTCGTCCGCCTCGTACAGGAATTCCGCAACGCCGGCGCCGATGGCATCTTCTTCGCCACCACCCAATGGGCCTCTGCCGACCGGGTGACGCGCGACGAACTGCAGCGTTTCGGAATCGCCATCGACCGTCCGATCTGGGACGCGGCTGGCTCAGATGCATTCAATGTTCTGCACATTTGCGACCGTAACAACTTCCTGATGGAGTACGCTGACTTCAAGGGTGCGATCACCAATTGGGACACATCAGACCCAAGCAACCCCACCCTGGGCGACGCCTTCGAATTCCTGCGCCGTCCCGTGATGGGCGGCATCGCGCACGAAACCGACCTGCTGAAAGACACGCCGGAAATACTGCGTGACAAGGTGCGTCGCCTGATCGAGACCCATCGCGGTATCCCAATGGTCGTCGGCCCCGGCTGTGCGATTCCGGTCACCGTCCCGCCCGAGAACATTCAAGCCATTCGCGACGCCGTAATGAGATGATCTCACTCTTGATTTCACTGACCAAAGACCCTTCCGTAGGGGCGTATCGCATACGCCCCGATTTCACGAGACCGTCTGCCACCCGGAGTTCCCATGCTCGCCCATGACAACACGCCAACCGTCGCTCCCAATCTTCTCCTCGAGATTGACAACATCGTTTCCACCAACGCCACCCCAACCGCGCACATGGATCAAATCGTCGCGCTGTTGTTCGACCGTGTGAAATACTACACCTGGGTGGGCATCTACCTGATGGAGGGTGACGAGCTTGTGCTGGGTCCATTCCGTGGCAAACCATCGCCCCACACCCGTATTCCACTCAATCGCGGCATCTGCGGCGCCGCCGCCTCGCAGAAGCAAACCATCATCGTCCCCGATGTAAACGCCGATCCGCGTTTCCTCGCCTGCTCGCTCGAAACCCGTTCCGAAATCGTCGTCCCCATCATGAATGGACCAGAGTGCCTCGGCGAAATCGACATCGACTCCGACGAACCCGATGCCTTCCACGACACCGACCGCCGCTTCCTGGAATCCGTCGCCACCCGTCTGGCAAAATTACTCAAGTAGGATGGGCTCAGCCCACCCGGATGGTGGCACGGGCTTCCAAAGTGTGGCGCGGGCGCCCTCGCCCGCGTTCGATGCGAAGCATCGAATTCTTCGCGGCAGGCCGTCCCGGACGCACGCACGGACTTCCAGCCGGTGCGTCCACTGGTGGCCCACCAGGAGTCCAGGCCGCGCCAGCGCCCAGGACGGATGGTGGGGTTCTTCACGGGGGAGTAGTGTCGGCGGACGCGTCTCAGCCGCGCCCCACCATCCGCGATTTCACCTGCGGTGAAATCGCTCCTGGTGAGCCAGCAAGTGAATACCCCCCCATCCGCTTTTCATTGTCTCAAGCCGGTTCGAAGGTTATCCTCAGCCATTCGCCCTCCCCGGTGAACGGCAGGGGAGAGCCACGGGAGAGATTATGTTTGGCAGCGCCGAGGGAGCAGGTTTCTGGATCGGGTTTCTGACACTCGTCCTGTTGCTGCTGGCGGTGGACCTCTACTGGTTCCATCGCCGTCCGCACGCGATCAGCGTGCGCGAGGCGCTCTGGTCGGTCGGTTTCTGGGTGGCGCTGGCCGCGGCCTTCAATGTCTATGTCTACTTCCAACTGGGGACGAAAAGCGCTCTCGAATTCGCCACCGGGTATCTGGTCGAGTACGCCCTCTCGTTCGACAACGTCTTCATCTTCCTGGTCGTGCTGCGCTATTTCCAGGTGGAGCCACGGTATCAGCACCGCGTTCTCTTCTACGGGATCCTCGGCGCCATCATTTTGCGCGGGATCTTTATTGTCACCGGCACCGCGTTGATCGCCCGCTTCCACTGGATCATCTACGTTTTCGGGGCATTCCTCGTGTTTACCGGAATCAAGGTCGCCCTACAATCCGAGATCGGCGTCCATCCCGAGCAGAACCCCATTCTGCGCTGGTTGCGACGCGCGATTCCGATCACGAAGGAATACCACGGTTCGAAATTCTTCGTCCGTCGCCCCGAGGGACTTTCGGCCACGCCGCTTTTGGCGGTGCTGGTCATGATCGAAACCACCGATTTGGTCTTCGCGGTCGACTCGATCCCCGCGATCTACGGCGTCACGCGCGATCCCTTCATTGTAGCCAGTTCGAATATCTTTGCCATTCTCGGACTGCGCGCGCTCTTCTTCCTTTTGGCCGGGATCATGGTCAAGTTCCGCTTCCTCAAGTACGGCCTCGGCGCGGTCCTCCTCTTCATTGGCGCCAAGATGCTCGTCTCCTGGTATCTGGAAATCCCCGTCGCCCTCTCTCTCGGCATCGTGATCCTGCTCCTGGGCGGCTCCATAGGACTCTCGTTTCTTCTGCCCGAAAAAAAGTAGGGTGGGCTCTGCCCACCATCAGACCGCCGGGAGCACGGACTTCCAGCACGTGCGGCATGGGCTGGACACTTGGTGCCCCACCCGAAGGGTGGGAGTCTTCGTAAGTCCTGCACCGTATGTTAAGTGTCCTGGGACGATCGAAGGAATTCCTGGGTTCGATCTCGCCGCGAATTCGAGTCCCAGCAGGTCATACGTTACTTCCCACCCTTCGGGTGGGGCACTACGCGTGCCACCTGGCGCCGCATTTCTCCCCTCTCCCGTTTTCGGGGCCGGGGGTGAGGGCGTTTCCGCGCGCGGCATCACCCTCACCCCGCCCTCCGGGAGAGGGAGTAGTCTGCCGCGAGAATGGAGAGTTGTGTGCACGGTTTGGCGTGCAACTCGGCCGGGGGTGCGGGCGACGCCGCTTACTTGTGGAACAGCGAATGGTACAACACGCGCGGCGCGTTAACGAAACCCGTCCAGAACAGATTCGGGCTGTGCTTAAGCCGCCGGCGGCAGTAGGCAATGGCCTTATCCCAGTCTTCGGCGAACGGGACATACATACGGTGGATGATCCCCCGGCGCAACGATGCTGTCGTGCCGTTTCCGCCGGGTACATTGGTGAAGTATGTGCCTGACACGAGTTGTTCGATCAGCCGCTGGCGCGGCACACCGAGCAATGTCTGCGTCTCAAACCGCTCCGCGTCGATGTGCCCCTGCACCACAATCTCGCTTAAGAAACGGTTGATCAGCGGAATGTCGTGCGTGGCGAATTCGAGGTAGATGTTCTTTTCCAGAAGCCGCCGCGCCATCGGAATCATCGCGGACTTCATCTCCGGATACGACCGCATTGCGAATTTCTCAGGCTCGTCATAAATCCCGATGCACAGCCGCACCCGGCATCCGTCGGGAAGTTTTTCGATATCATCCGGTGTGCGGAACAATCGTGATTGCAAAACCGTGCCGATCCATGCTCCGTATTTGCGGAACAACTCTGCGTAAAGCGCCAGTGTTCCGTCGGTCCACTGGTGGTTCTCCATATCGACCATGAGGCGGACCTTCCTGGATGCCGCCAGTTGCGCAATCCGGTCAATTGTCGCGCCACAGTTCTTCCAGTCCATCTTCCCCGGTTCGAGCACTAATCCCGATCCATCCTTGGGGGCGATCATAAACGACGACGGTTTCAAACTCACCGATGGCCGCAGCCGATCCGGCAGTCCGGCGAACCCGGCATCGGTGCTGAGCCGGTCGATCAGGCTCTCGTAAATCCGCACATACTGGGAAATGTCTTCGAGTGACGCTGCATCTTCACCGAGCACGTCGATCGTCGCCGCGATCCGTTGCCCGGCCAACTCACCGGTCTTGTCAATTGCCGCCTGCATCGAGTCGCCGGCAACATACGGCCCCGAAAACAGCCGGATTGCCGGCTTCGGGAGCATTGTCACTGTCGTCTCGCGCAGGTCCATATCGTCAGCGGCTTCCCACTTGCGTCCGGTATGCGAAAGCAGAACTCACACTCGGCGACCGCCGCGCCAACACTAACGCACCGCGCCCCGCCGGGCAACTCCAATCTCATCATACGCCCCACAGCCATTCCGAGATTGTCAATCTCGATTCCCAATCCGTCCATGCCTCTGTCCATGGTCTTGTCCATTTACTTGTCCATGTCAGAATTATGTCAGCCCGTACACTCGAAGGACCTGCGAGCCAAGCGGACAAGGGGCTTTCAGCCCCTCGGCGACGGGCCACACTGCAAGTCATTGCGGGGAGCGTCTCCGCCAAAGGCGGAGGGAGCGACGAAGCAATCTCCTCCTTACCATTCTACTCAACAACCAAGGAGTCGCTGACGCCGCCCCCACAAAAACACGCGGGGCATCCTGCGTCTGCAGGATGCCCCGTTTAGGGTTGGGGGGGTCGGCCCGGGTACTTGCTTTGGGGGGGGCAAAACGTTCCCCCGACCTCCCGCCCCCGTCAACTCAACAAGGTCATATCATCAAAGTTCCACTCAGCCCACCAACTTCGCCGACACGTTGTTGCGGATGTTCCGCGTGATCTGCAGGTTGTTGGACGGGTTGGTTGGATCGACCCAACTGCGCCCCGCGCGGAACCACCGCCCGGCATTGAAGGTCAGCGTCAAAGTTCCGTTCACGTTGCTTCCCACATTGAATACGCCGCCGACCGCAATTTCTGAGGTGTAATCGGTTGCGTAGTTGAAACTCGTCCCTTGCCCGCCGCGCCAAATGACACCACTGATGATCAAGGACGACCCGATCAGCTCCTGGTGTCCGCCAAGATTGTCCGTCGCGCTCGCCTTTTGAATCACAAAACGCAGCTCTGGATAGAATCCGACCGGAATCGACGTCGGCGCCACGTCCAGCGCCTCACCGGTGGTCAGGAGCACGTACGGACCATGGAACCGGACCGCCGGATCCTCGATGTCGCGTATCTCATCCGCTGCCGTGATGTTCGTATCGACCGGTGTCCCGCCCGCAGTGACAAACTTGAACGACCGGACCATAACCAGCCCCGAGTTCAGGGTCACAGAATCAATCCCGTTTTCCGGCAGGATGGACATCCCTTGAACGTGGTCCTTGATGTTGTTCGTATTGGTGATCGAGCCGTCGTCCTGGACGGTGTTGACGACGATCCTCAAGCCGAGCGTAGTGCCCCCAACGGGTTGTACAGGGGGCGTCTTGCTGCATCCGCCGGCCATCAGACCTGTGATTGCAATCGCCGCTGCCACCATCATTGCTTTTTTCATGTTCTCTCTCCTGTTCCCTGCTCGCCAATTCCTTGTCCGCAAACTCACCCCTAACGGACCAGGACCATCTTGCGCACATTGGACTGACCACTCGAACTCAACCGCGCGAAATAGACGCCGGAACTCACTGGCTCGCCCGATTGGTCCGTTCCATCCCAGGTTATTCCATGCGGACCAGCCGGCTGCGTCTCGCCAACCAGTGTCCGCACATGCCGTCCCAGAATATCGAACAAATTGATGTCCACCCGTCCGCCACGCTCCAAACCATAGTTGATCACGGTGGCTGGGTTGAACGGATTTGGACTGTTGACCAGATACAGTGACGGAACCGCGGCCCCGCCGTCTTTACCTTCAAGAACATCGGTGCCCAGTGACGTCTGGAAATCGCACGTCATCACCGCCGCCGAATTCGAGATGTTCGTCACCGTGACGTAGGTCGCCGTCCCGGCGTACGATTTCGACGATGGGGTAGAGGCATCGGAGAAGGTCCGTTTATCGGTCGTGCCGGGGAATGGATCCCCCGCGTTCCCGTTATTGATGTTCTGCTCCATCTCCCAAAGCCCGTCCGCCTGCTCCAGCGCAACCAGATAGTGCCCGCTGGCCGTGTGTCCGGGATACCACTCGTGGGTCTCGTTCGCCTGGGCCTCGTCAATGTGCCAGATGAGGATTCCGGCGCCGGGCAGATACGTATCGTATCCGGTCAACTGACGGTTTTCGACCAGAAAGTACTCGCTGCCCGGAGGCGCCGTCGGCCACACGCGATAGATCTTCGCGGAGTCCTCAACCCGCGGCACGGTGGCACCCACAACCGAACTGGTGATCACCGTCGGCACCACAAAACCCAACTGCACCCGGCACCAGGCATCCGGCCCGGCCGGGGTGTTTCCCATCGTGCCGTTCCACGAGCCGCTGCCCATCACCGACCAGCGCGCCACACCGCGCGAACTGTTGTCGGTGTCGTAAAGATCGGGCAGGCCGAGGACATGGCCAATTTCATGAACATACACGCCGATCGTGATGTCCCCGGGCGCGAACCAGAATTCCGGCTGAACCGAATAGCTGCTGATATACACTCCATCCCGCAACCTCGGCATGATGCCCCATTTGTGCGACCACATGTCGGACGTCGAGCCGCTCCACTCCGCGCCCGTGCCGGCGTGGACGATCACCAGCCCATCGACGAATCCGTCGCTGTCATTGTCATAGTCCGCGAAATTGACGTAGGGATCGAGCGAATCGACAATGTCTTCCACCATCTTCTGGGAATTGTTCGGGTAGGAACCCATGCCGTAATTCCCGCCGACGTAACTGGCGTATGTCCCAGGCGCCCGCTTCCAGCCGATCGCGGACGGGAGAACCACGGTCTCCATCGACAAGGTTCCGTAGGAGATCTGATGATAGTAATCCCAGACCGATCCCGGCTGCTGGGCAAAGATCAGCGTGTCAAAATCCGTCGCCGCAGTCGATGAAGTATCATCCGAGAAATCAATGCACACCGCGAGCATGTTGAATGTGCCGGCCAGATTCGCTCCGGCGGCCCGTCCGCCGCCCGGCTGGTCGATGGCACGCTGCGGAAATGACGCACGCAGATCATTGTAGTAGTCGACGGCTTCGGCCATTTGCAGCGAGCGCAGCGCCAGGTCCGGGTGCGGTGGCATCGTATCGGCGTCGAACAACCCGCCGCTGGTGCCCAAAGCCAGAATTCCCAGTCCCAGGCCTGCTATCAGTGTCTTCACGCGGTGTAGCATGTCCGTTCCCCCT
>JACRMA010000022.1:6747-20615 GCA_016235085.1 Candidatus Zixiibacteriota bacterium | reverse complement strand
GAAACTGGGAGCATTGATTGAGCTGTGTCGTGAGCGCGCGATAGAATATCGAATCCGCCTTGCCGCGCCCAACCGCCGCCGCCATCAGATAGAACGCCCGGTTCGGAATACCGCTATTCCGGTGAACACCGCCATTGTCGGTCGTCATCGGGAGATACTCATACTCCGACATGTTGGCGGGTTGGGGCGAACCGCCATTGTGGGGATTCGACATATCCCGCAGAGCATCACCAGGAGTTGCCGGCGTGTAGGCATCTTCACCGATCAGCCAGTTGGCGGACGCGCTGTTGACATAAAATTCCGCCATTGTCCCGAAGATGTCGGAAAATGACTCACTCAACGCCCCCGACTGGAACTCGTACTGCAGTCCCGCCGTGGCATCGGTCACCCCATGGGTCATTTCGTGGGCCGTCACATCAAGTGATTTCGCCAGATTTGTGAATCGATCACCGTCCCCGGTGCCGAATGTCATCGTCTGCGTCAGGAAGCTGTAGTATGCGTTGTTGCCATCGGCCTCAGGAAGCGGATCGTTCACGATGGCTTTGAGTGTGGAGCCCTGATTATCGATCGAGCTGCGATTGTGCGTTGTGAGATAGTAGTCATAGATGAGTGCGAGATGGAAACCGGCAGAGACCGCGGCCGGATTCCCCCAGACCGACGGATTGGTTGTCGTCACCCAATTGGGATTGGGTGAGTGGTAGTTGTCAATCTCGATACCGCCCTTGACGATGTTGGGAATCTGCGAATGGACCATGTCGAACATCGGCTTCGTGGCATTGATCATGTAATACGTCGAGCCGATTCGGTACGCGTTGACCACTCTTGTAGTGCCAAATAGATCAGTCCCCGATCCAGCGAACGGACCATCGCCGTACACCAGGGACCGATCGTGTAAGTGCTCCCCGGTCACCGCGTCAATGAAAACGTCATAGGCCTCGATTCGGCTGAGGCTGGTGCGGACCCTCCACGCCCAATGCGGTTCTTGGTCCGTATCGATGTAAATCAAGAGGGTGGTGTCGACGATCTGAACCGGATCATACGCCGGAAAGCGCGACTTAACGACATCAACCGCGGCGCTCCCACTCAGCACTGGCGCAGCGTTTTCGAGTTGCGACGGGGTCGGGACCCAACGCCCGTTGACCGCCGTCAACCGCGAGTCTGAAGCGAAGTGCGCATACAGATCGCGTGCCCAAACGTCATGTCCTCGAAAAGTCTGCTGAAAACGCACATGCGTCATGCCCAAGTCGTCACTCTTCTCTGAAAGGACACGCAACTCGCGGGCTGGATCACGAAGACCAAGAAGGCCGCGCACCTGCTGGAATGTTGCCAGTGCCGCCGTCATTTCGGCGGAGGTTCCAGCCGCTACCGTCGCTGTTGCTGATCGGAGTGTCAGGTCTCGACCCTGGATGCGGATCGGTATACGGGTGTTTGCATCCCACCAGAGCTCCGCGTCAGGGGCGCCGCCATCACGCCATTCCGCCAGCGCATCGATCGCCTCTGGTGGTACTGCCACAGGACGAGATCCGCACACATGAACGCGCCTCAAGAGGTCGGGGGCGATTGCCATGCGGCGACCTACCGCGGCCAGTTGAGTGGTGGCCCTAAGACCCGAGGAGACGCCCTTTCCCAAATTCCCATTGGGAGAAACGGCGGAACTGTGTGCGCCGGCTGGAGGAGGTGTGAGCGGTCTCATGCCAATGGCCGATCCGCTCAATCCCACGATCAATAGACCTGCCAGGATGAGAACCGATACGCGAGGCATATGCGACTCCTGATTCCGACGAAGTTGGGCCTGAAACTCGCGATCCGCCAACGGAGGCGAACCAGTCCGTCTCTTCCTCCGCCCGAGCGATGGAGGAAACGTGCTCATGCATAATGAAACACTGAAAATGCATGGCGGATCAACCACTTTTCGCCGGGAGGATGTCAAGGATTTCGTCCCCGTTCGGACGCATAGCCTGAATGCGACCAGCGGACTGTCGATAACGCTTCACGCTGCGCAGCCGTGCCACTACGCTGCGCGAATCAACAGCAGCGTTTGATCGTCATCTTGCGGGCCGTGACCGCGCACGGCCGTGAAGAGAATCTGGAAGATCTCTTTGAGCGGACGGTGGGCATTCGCTTTAATCAGCGATTCGATTCGGCTCTGGCCGAATTGCTCACCAGAAGTGTTCTCGACCTCCAAGAGGCCGTCTGTCAACAGAATGAACAAGTCGCCGCTGTCGAAGCGCACTTCGGTGGAGGCGTGCTTCAGGTTGGCAACCACGCCGGACGGCGGGCAACTGCTTTCCAGCTCGTCGATCTGTTTTGTGGAGTTCCGGTAATGCAAGATCGACGGATGTCCCGCCAGGAGAAACCGGGCCGCGTTGCTGTCGTCGAATTGCAGACAGGCAACTGTCACGAACATATCCATCTCTTTGACCTGCAGGACGACGCGATTGAGATCGTCCATGAGGCCATCCAGAGAATTGTCCGAGAGCAGCCGCATCCTCGCCGCGCTCTTGATCATCGCCATCAGCACACCCGCGCGGACACCGTGACCGGACACATCGGCCACGAACACACCAATCCGTCCGTCCTTCGCCACAACATCGAGCAGATCGCCGCCCACCTCACTCGAAGAATCTGAACGTCCGTAGAATTCGAAGCGCCCGTTGGTCATATCGATGGGCGGGACCAGATGCGAGTGCACCTGCTGTGCGAGGCTGATTTCGGTCTGCAGGCGCACGGTTCGGGCGCCTTCGGTGCTGATGAATGAGATAAACAGGACATAGCCGACCACGATACAGGCCAGGCAGAGAATCGCCAGCGTACCGAGATATCCCCCCATGTCGACGGTGCCGGGCAGGAAGACAAACCAGTCCCGCAGCAGCGCCGGTGCCAGGGCGCTGAACGGGATCACCACAAACAACATCTTGCGGTTGTGGGTAAACGACCACGCCCAGCCCAGCGCCACCAGGCCGGAGTAGGTCATCCAAGTGGCAATGCCATACCAGGGCACTGCCGACGGATTCGGGATACACCAGAGTACCCCGAGTGTCGCAAACGTGAAAACCACGGCCAGATAGAGCCGGAGTTTCGAAAGGAACGGCAGCGATCTGGTGAATCGTGCTCGTGAAATGTTCGAATCTGCCACGCGGGAGTCTCTCGTTTGCTCCATGTGTGTTGAATGGAGGTAGATGTCGTCGGCCACGCCGGGTCGATTTCGACCGCAAACTACGCTGTCGCCCACGTGACATCAATACTTCTCCGCGGCTCCCCCTGTTGCAGCACATTCACGAGCATTGCCGCAACCACGAGCTCGCCATTCACAGCGGAAGCAGCGAAGTCAGACCGCGTGGATAGGGCTCTCGGGCAACATGAAGTGGTTCATGCCGCTGGACGAGCAATCACGAGCATACCGGGACTAATCCTCACCGGCGAAATGTAATTGGCGAGAGGGGCGAGTTTATAGAAGATTGACTCGAGCAGGCGGGGATCGTGCCGTCCTCGATCGGACCAGTAGATTCGCTCGACTTGAAAACCGGTGCGCGCCAACAACAGCCGGGCGCCTCGTTCGGTATAGAAGAACTTCAGGTCCCCGAAACGCTTCGCGGCGACTTCCTGCCCCAACCTGCGGATGAGGTCAAAGTACCAGGCCCGGTTTGCCAAACGCATCGCCAGCAAGCCATCGGGGGCCATGAGATTCCGTATTGCCGTGAGCGATCTGCCGGGATCGTTTAAGTAATAGAAACTATCGATCGCGAACACCAGATCCTGCCGGTGGTCCGATGCATCTTCGATGCGGTCGTGCACGATGAAGCCGCGTCGCCTGACCGCAGCCTGAAGCTCCGCGACAATCTCAACGCCCTCCGCCTCAACACCCTCCTCACGCAATAACTCCATCATGATCCCGTAGGCTATTCCAATGTCTAGCGCACGGCAGCCCGAGAGGGAACGGCCAAGGTGATGGCGCGACACTTTGATGATCCATTTGAAGAAGTCGGTTCGAAGTTTGCGCCAGTTGGCTTCCATTGCCGGCGCCGTATAGCTGGCGATGTCGAAGTGATGCCGGATCACAGAGTCATCGAGGTTCGCATCCTGTATGTACGTACCGCAGTAGGCACATCGCCAGACCGTCGCCTTGATCCCGCCCTGCGGGAGAAGGAAATCCACCTCTCCCGCTCGACCCGACGCCCAACATTGACATGCGCCGCACACGACGCCTGCTTGACCTTCCATCAACGGCTCCTCATTGTGGCTTCGATGCCATGCGCATGTCACCCCTGGGAACCCAGCATCTGCTCCCACTGTTCGTCGCGCAGCACCTGTGAAAAATGTTCCTGAGCATAAGCGCGTCCTTGAAGCCCTCGGCGCCGCCACTCCTCAGAGTTTGTCACCAGATCGGACACTGCAGCCAGCTGCGATCCCGTATTGTCCGCCGCGCAACTGACACCATTCCCAATCTGCCTCACCATGTCACCGGCGAGATTGGTCCCGTATACGAGTATTGGCTTGCCCGCGCTGCAATACTCATAGAATTTCGAGCAAAGTGGAATATCATCGCCATCGCGGAAACAACAGACCAGCACGTCGGCCTGCGCCAGTGCGCCGGCAACCTGCTCGGGCGGAATTGCCGGCAACAACGACACATTCTCGAGATTACGCGCTTCCACGATTCGCCTGCACTCAGGCTTGTACTGTCCATCCCCAATGATCACAACGTCGATGGGAAGCCGTCGGATACGTGGCTCGGCCAAGGCTTCCAGGAATTGGTGTACTCCATGCACCAGTCCAATCGTCCCGGCATACAGAAAGAGGCTTCTCCCTGGCCGGCGTGGAATCCTTGGAGGTGAATCATTCGGGCATGGGGGATGGGCAAAATCCACTCCGTGAGGTACGACCTTGATGCGTCCCGGCGCAACGCCCTGCTCCACCAGATAGGGGACCTCGCGTTCATGCATGACCACGACCTGCCGCGCCCGGCGGTAGATCCACATGAAGAGAGCGATGAAAGCACGGCCACTGGCACGCCCGTCCCAGCCCCTCATCTTCAGCGCCCGCCATGGCTCAATATCACGCAAGATGACGATGAATGGGCAACCCCGAATCCAGGAGGCTATCGAACCGGACACCGCTGATGTCGCAGGGGGGACCGAAGCAATGATGACATCCGTCCGCGGGCCGAGGACTGCCCACAGGAGCGCAGAGATGGAAAATGAAATGAATCCGAAGATCCGGCACAGGCTCTGCGTATTGGATCCCATGACCATTGGCGTGCGAATTACGCGGACGGATTCTTCCACTCGAATCTTTGGAATAAACCGTCCGAAGGCGGCATGAGGCTTTCCAGTTGGAAAATGAGGAAGGCCGGCAATCACCGTTATCTCATGCCCCCGGGCGGCCAGCCCCTTCGCCACGTGCCAGCTGTAGCGAACTGCCCCCTGCTCCGGAGGATAATACTGCGATATCAGTGTGACTTTCATGGTCCCGTGTCCCGCGCACTGCTGCCTACACGCAATCGGCTGAGGTAGCGATACGCCCAGACAACCGCCCCGGCCAAAAGGACAGCCGATGCGATCGTGAGAACGGTATGGAACGAGGTTAGCTCCAGAAGACAGGCCAGTGCTACGAGACCTGACCCGGCCCAGATCACAGGCTTCACGATCTGCGCAATTGTGGATCCATTGTGGAGCAGACGGAGAGCGAAATGGTCTGGCGTGGATCGATAGAAGGGAACACCCTTGCGGGATCGTTGGACCATCAGAAAGCCGACCTCGAGGTAAGGTATGAGTCCGGGTAAGAGTACCGCCAAAGCGAGTAGCGCGGAATCGGAGAACGACTCCACCACGAGCGCTCCATAGACCATGCCCAGCGGCAGACTCCCCGCGTCTCCCATGATGACTCTTGCCGGGGGACGATTCCAGACAAGGAATCCGATGAGCGCTCCGGAGACGACAAGCGAGATCGACGGCAGCCCTCGCGGATCGAGGCCATGAATCAGCATGACGATACTGATTCCGAACATGGCTACGGCCCCAATTGATGCCAGCAGTGAATCCATGACATCCACAACATTCCAGGCGTTCGAACTCACAATCAGAAACAACATCACAAACGCAGCTCCACGAAGGTTCATTGCTTCGGGAATTATATAGAGCGCCGCGCACGCCGCTTGGCCGAGCACCTTGACAAGGGGTGTCAGCTTGAAGATGTCATCCAACAGTCCGAGGGCACATAAGGCAACCATCATCGCCGTGATATGCAACTGTGCGCCGGCGCTGCTGGGAAACAGCCAGAGCGTGACCAGCGTGGCCACGACTATTCCGACGCCGCCACCCAATGCCGCCCCACCGACGTTCCCTGTATTTCCGTTCGGGCGATCGATGAATCGGAGCCTCACAGCGGTGATTCGTAGGAGCGCGACCGTACCGAAGGACAATACTAAGCTGAAGCTGAGTATCGTACCAAGCCACAGAATATCCTGTCGTGCAACCAAATCGAGCATTGGTGAGTGCCCTCAATATAAGGTATGACTCCGACGGTCACTAATGCACGTGTTAGTTTGGAGCAGCCCCGGATTTTGACACTTCCATACCAGACACTTGTGCGCACCTTGACTTCAGTCGCGCAGACAGCTTGTACCGCCCCTCCGCTCCTGCGATTGTCTCCCAGCGCCCCAAATGCTCGTAGCTTGAATGGATGCTGCCGAATCGGCCCAAAGAGTACGGCGTTGCTCCAGAATTCAACGCGCGAGGCCATCTCGAGGCGCCCGCTTCGCGATGCCCCTGGCTGGCAACCGCAACGCTACAGAGACGCAGCGGCTAAGTTAGGGGGATCGGGTCGGAAGAGCTGACGGCCGTTCACTGTTCTGACACTTCGGTCCCGTGCGCTCGAGATTCGCCGGGAGCTGCCCCCCGCCTCTATCATTTTCTTGCATTCAGGATAATCGATAAGCCAAGACGACCCAATATGCCCCGAACCCGGCATTCCCATGTCACGTAAGAGTTTGCGATCCGATCACGTCTGCTTGCCATGACCCGGCGAACCGACATCCGCCGGTGCAAGTCAAAACATGATCATTTTGATCAGTTTTACTGAAACGACCGGCCTGCAAATCGCGTAAAGTCAGGGAGGCCACCTTGGGTAGGCACGACCTGGATGCCATTCTGTCAGGTTGTTGTCTGTCAAGGTACTCCGGATTCCCACGGCCCGACGAACCGCTGGGGATCGTCGTGGGGAATCGATCGTTGGGTGATCCCCGGACTTGCGAAGACGACACAGACACAACGGGCGTTTATCGAAAAGAGTATTTGTCCCCCAGTGAACGGTGAGATCGACACGAACACGACATTCAACTTCTGATTCTCAATAACGTCGGTCAACCCCCACAATGAACGGAACAAGGATCGAATGAACTGGTTTTCACGTGTGGTCTGGCAGCGGCATTCACATGATCATGCAGACCAAGTCTCGAATCACGATTGAATCACGTAAGCTGAGTTGACCCGAGCGAACGGCACCCGAAGAAGTCCGAAACCGGTTCGCGTCAACTCCCAGTCAGAAGAGGAGTACAAAAATGAAGAAACGCATGTCGATCATGCTCATTGCCATGGGCATATTCATTGCGACGGTCGGGACGATCAAGTTCCTCCAGATCCACGCGGCCATCGCGCAGGGTGCGTCGTACCAGCCTCCTCCCGAGGCGGTGACGACGACGGTCGCGAACGTGCAGGATTGGCCAACGACCTTAAATGCGATTGGCAGCGTCGCCGCGGTCCATGGGGTTATCCTCAGCGCCGACTTGCCCGGAGTCGTTTCCAGTATCGAGTTTGAATCGGGCCGGCCGGTCAAGGCGGGTGAAGTGCTCGTGCGTTTAGAGACCAGCCAGGAGCAGGCGCAGTTGAACGCCGCTGAGGCGCAGCGGGAGCTCGCGCAACTGAATTTCAAGCGGGCCAGCGGCCTCTACGAAAAGCGATCTGTGGCGCAATCGGAATACGACCTGGCGGCCGCGCAATTCAAGCAGGCCGAGGCCCATGTGAAAGAAGTCCAGGCGATGATTGACCGCAAACTGATCCGTGCGCCGTTCGCCGGTGAATTGGGCATCCGTCAGGTCAACCTCGGCCAGTATCTCCGCGCCGGTGATCCCATCGTTCCCCTGCAATCCATGGATCCGATCTACGTGAACTTCTCCCTGCCTCAACAGGATGTCGCGGCACTCAAAGTCGGCGCAAAAATCGAACTGACGGCGGACAGCATCACCCTGATCAACTCGGTGGGCAGAATCACCGCCATCAACTCGGTCGTCGACGAAGGCACTCGCAATGTGCTGGTGCAGGCCACGTTTGAAAACTCCCAGGAGCAGTTGCGGCCCGGCATGTTCGTGGAATTGAAAGTCACGGTTGGCGCAGGCAGCCAGCTCATCACGTTGCCTTCATCAGCGGTCAGCTACGCACCCTACGGCAATTCCGTGTTTGTCGTCAAGGAGTTGAAGAATCCGGCGGGACAAATGTACAAGGGCGTTGAGCAGAGGTTCGTCACGCTCGGCGGCAGCCGCGGCGACCAGGTCTCCATCGTCGGTGGCCTGGAGCCCGGAGAGGAGATTGTGACCTCTGGTGTTTTCAAGCTGCGCAACGGAGCCGCCGTCCTGATCGACAACAAAGTGCAACCGTCCAACCAGGCGGATCCCAAACCGGAGAATAGTTGATGAAATTTACTGACCTCTTTATCAAGCGGCCGGTGCTGGCGATGGTCGTCAGCCTGGTGATCCTCATCGCCGGTCTGCAATCCATCCGCGCCTTGAGCGTTCGCCAGTACCCGCGCAGCGACATTGCCGTTATCAAAGTGACCACCGCCTATATCGGCGCCAACGCCGATCTGGTGCGCGGATTCATCACGACGCCATTGGAACGAGTCATCGCGAGTGCCGACGGAATCGACTACCTCGAATCATCGAGCGCCCAGGACTTCAGCACGATCACGGTCCACCTCAAATTGAATTACGAGACCAACGCGGCCCTGACCCAAATTCAGGCGAAGGTCGCCCAGGTCCGCAATGAACTGCCTCCCGAAGCGGAAGCGCCGGTCATCGAAATGGAGACCGCCGACAATCAGTTTGCCGCGATGTACATCGGCTTCGCTGCGGACAATCTCGATCAAAACCAGATTACCGACTACCTGACGCGTGTTATCCAACCCAAGCTGAGTTCGATCGCAGGAGTCCAGCGTGCCGAGATTCTCGGCGGGCGGCGCTTCGCAATGCGCATTTGGCTGGACCCTGGAAAGATGGCAGCCATGGGAATCACGGCCTCCCAGGTCCGCCAGGCGCTGGCCCAGAACAACTACCTCTCCACGCTGGGCCGGACCAAGGGAACGTTGGTATCCGTCAATCTGGTGGCGAATACCGACCTTCAGACTCCCGGTGAATTCCGCCGGCTGGTCGTCAAGGAAGAGAAAGGCGTGGTGGTCCGCCTCGGCGACATCGCCGACGTCGTGCTCGGTGCCGAGAACTATGAGCAGGATGTTCGCTTCGACGGTCAGGGCGCGATCTTCATGGGCATATGGTCTCTTCCCGGCGCCAACACGCTGGACGTGATCCGTGCCGTTCGGGAAACGATTCCCAGGTTGCAGGCGGAACTGCCGGTCGGCATGAAGGTCGGAATTCCCTACGATTCCACCGAGTACATCGAGAGCGCGATTGACGAAGTGCTCAAGACGCTCATGGAGACACTGCTCATCGTCATCGTGGTCATCTTTCTGTTCCTTGGCTCATTTCGCGCAGTCCTCATTCCCCTCGTGGCGATTCCGATTTCCCTCGTCGGTGCGGTCTTCCTGATGATGCTGGCGGGGTTCACCATCAACCTGCTCACCCTGCTGGCGATTGTGCTCTCGGTCGGCCTGGTGGTGGATGATGCGATCGTGATGGTCGAGAACATCGAGCGGCATTTGCGCAACGGATCTCGTCCACTCAAGGCCGCTTTGGATGCCGCCCGTGAGTTGATCGGACCCATCATTGCCATGACGATCACGTTGGCAGCGGTGTACACGCCGGTCGCGATCCAGGGTGGATTGACCGGTTCGCTGTTCCGGGAATTCGCCTTCACGCTCGCCGGTGCGGTCATCGTGTCGGGAGTCGTCGCCCTGACACTTTCCCCGATGATGGGATCAAAGCTCCTCCGCGCCGGGGATGAGCAGCGCGGCTTTACCGGAATGATCAATCGGCACTTCGACGTCGTTCGCGATACCTATAAACGATTGCTCTCCGGAACACTGAAGTATCGGCCCGTGATCTACGTACTGTGGGGCATCGTGATGCTGTTGATCTTCCCGTTCTACATGTTCTCGCAAAGGGAGCTGGCGCCGACCGAGGACCAGAGCGTCGTCTTTGGAATCGTCCAGGCCGCCGCGAACTCGACACTGGACCAGACCAAGCTCTATGCCGCGGCCGTTCAGGACGTCTATTCATCCTTCCCGGAGTACAAGAACACTTTCCAATTGATGTTCCCGACCGGCGGATTTGGCGGCATGGTGACCAAACCGTGGTCCGAACGAAGAAAGAGCACGCCGGAATTGCAGATGGAGGCGGCAGCGGCACTCTCGAAGATCCCAGGCGTCCGGGTCATCTCGATGGTCCCGCCCGCCCTTCCCGGCGGAGGAGATTTCCCGGTCGACTTTGTCGTCGCTTCCACCGCCGAGCCGGAGCAGCTCATCACCTTCGCCAACCAGTTGGTCGGCGCGGCCTACGCGAGCGGGAAGTTCATGTACGCCGATGCCGATTTGAAATTCGATCAGCCGCAAACGAAAGTCATGTTCAATCGGGACAAAGTTCGTTCCTCGGGTGTGCTGATGAGCCAGGCGGGCGAGGACCTCTCGACCTTGCTGGGTGGAAACTATGTCAACCGCTTCAGCATCCAGGGCCGCAGCTACAAAGTGATTCCTCAGATTAAACGCAGCGAGCGCCTGACTCCTGATCAATTGAAAGATATCTACGTCACCGGAACCAATGGCAGCCTGGTGCCGCTTTCAACTTTCGCCACACTTCACACCACAACGGAACCTCGCGAACTGAAGCGCTTCCAGCAGTTGAACGCGGTCCGGATCCAGGGGGTTGTTCCCCCCGGCGTTTCACTGGATGATGCGTTGAAATTCCTTGAAGGCGAGGCGGCGAGGATTCTGCCGCAGGGATTCACGATCGATTACGCCGGCGAGTCACGGCAGCTCCGCACCGAGGGAGGCAAGTTCCTGGGCGTGTTCCTCCTGTCGGCGATCCTCATCTTTCTGGTGCTTGCAGCGCAATTTGAAAGTTTCCGTGATCCGTTCGTCATTCTGGCCGGCTCCGTGCCACTCGCGATCTGTGGCTCTCTCTTCTTCTCGTTCATGGGATTCACGACGCTGAATATCTACAGCCAGGTCGGGCTGATAACCCTTGTCGGGCTGGTCGCAAAGAACGGAATCCTCATTGTGGAATTCGCCAACAAGCTGCGGGATTCCGGAACGTCGAAATTGGACGCCGTTATTGAGGCGGCCGGGACGCGTCTGCGGCCGATTCTCATGACCACCGCCGCGACGGTCTTTGGGCACCTGCCTTTGATCTTCGCCAACGGCCCGGGCGCCGGTGCCCGCAACAGCATCGGAATCATACTGGTGACAGGAATGATTATCGGCACAACCTTCACGCTCTTCGTTGTGCCATCGATCTATGTCCTGGTTGCCCGCCAGCGCGTCCTTGCTCCATCATCCGAGATCGCAGAACCGGATCGCGAATTAAAGGAGGCACTCGGCACGAGTGTCGCGTGAAGCATTGAAGCCGCCTCTGTAACCATATAATGATAGAACGACTGCAGAGGCGGCTCCCGATTTTCTCGACTACATCAGTTAAATTCAGTGACCGCTGAAATCGTGTGTTGCCAGAAGTAGTGGCACGACCTCTTCCCGCGTAAGCTGGACGCTTGACCCGCCTAATCCGGCGGCCGAAGTATGCCTCTGGACCGCTTTAGAACAACCCATTCTCATTCGGCGAGTCCTTCGCGATCAGTTGACCCAGGTCCCAGAGTTCAACCACACGGTCATTCTCGAACCGGAAAATGTGCACGACGGCGAATCCCTGTGCCGCCGGATCCATCCGGGAAACGTGCGAATGGGTGATCACGGTGTCACCGTCTTCGTACACGTATTTGATATCGATGGCACGATTGGGTGACGTCCTGGACGCATCCTCCATCGCCACCAGCAATGACTCCCGATCACCTTTGAAGTACTGGTTGTGATGGATGAATTTGGCCGCAGTGAACTTATCAAAGGCAGCTCTGACGTCCCCCAGGCCTGCCATCTTCAGAAACGAAACTGCGAGATCCTTCTTTGACACTGGCCACCACCTTTCGTCTCGAACTCATCATCTCCCCCTTTCCGAACACCCGGCGAACGCGGACATCTATCGTCCGAGGTTTGACATATCCGTGCGCCGCCGGCTGCTCTGAGAGACGGTCGTCGGCAGAACTTTGTCAAGGCGATCAAAGATATTACGCATTCGATCCGCGCCAAAGTGATGCGCCACGACGTCTTTGACGGAAGGAGCCGCCATCAAGGTGGCACTGTCGGGAGCGAGCCACATCCGAATGAGTTCACCGTCACCATAGACATTCCAGAACGAGCGGCAGGTCAGCGGATAATGCTCTGCGGTGAGCGCCCCGGCAATCTCCTTCCACAACGAATCACACTCATCGCCCCTGAAGAAATCCGGCGTTTGAAACTCGATCCAGCCACAGGGGGCGATCTTCTCCGTCAGGGAATCAACGCCTGAAGGCACATAGTCGAAATCCGGTGAACGCCGCCAGATTTGCGAGTAGTGGGGTGGAATGAGAACCGAATCGGCGGAATCGTAACGGTCGAGCGCCTCCTTCCCGACGATCCGCTGTGTCGAAAGCGCGGCCTCGCGCCGCGCATCAAGCTCTCCGAATCGGGCAAACGGATAGAGGGTGTAGAACGTGCTGTGGTCTTTTCCACGAAGCTCCCAAAAGAGTGGGCGCCCGTCGGCCAGCAGGCTGTCCCCCTGTTTCAACGCGGCAAGCCAGCCGTGGCGCGCCGATTCGAAGACTACTGTTCTTTCCGGTGCGATGTGATCGACATGCACCCACCGGTACGGCGTCGCCCAATCCAGCGCGGCGTGGCTTGACTGGGCAGCCACTGGTTGTGCGAAGACAAACAGGATTGCCAGGATGATGAAGATATCAAGCAGTAATCGTCTGATCGGCGTCTCGTGGCGCCCGAAAATCTGATCGTCCGTCTTTGCTTCCATGGCACCTTGCATCTTCCTTCCTTTCATTCGTTCCCTACTTCGTCTGCTGTCAGACTCCAAACTAAGACACTCGACACTGGATGAAAACAGTTCCTCATGGCCCAATGACGCAAGTGACATCACCACCGGCATTGACAACCATCAACCAGGAAGTTTAGTTCAGTGGTGCAAAGATGACCGATACGCGGCCATCGAGGTACATCATGCGTCGCCGTCTTCGACTCCCTTCTCTTGTTTTCGCCGCCATCGTCCTGAGCAACAGTCTTGTCTTCGGCCAGCAGGACACGGCCATATACCAGCTCCCGCCAATCGTGGTTTTTGGTCCCCGGATGCCGGAGGCATTGGCCCGCATCCCGCTCGCCGTTGGCGTCGTTGACAGCGCCGCTCTCAATCGATCCAAGGGGTACGGAATCGACGAGGTCCTCGGGTCTGTGCCCGGCGTCCTAGCGCAATCCCGGTATGGAAATCAGGATGTGCGAATCTCGATTCGTGGATTCGGAGCCCGCGGAGCCGGTGAGCGATCGAACGCCGGGACATCGCGTGGTATCCGCATCCTGCTCGATGGATTCCCGCTGACGGAGCCGGATGGGAGGAC
>JACRMA010000022.1:0-6674 GCA_016235085.1 Candidatus Zixiibacteriota bacterium | reverse complement strand
TTGACCTGGTCGATTTCTCGTCGGCCTCAGAAATCGACGTTATCCGATCCAATGCCTCATCCCTCTGGGGGAACGCCGCGGGCGGAGTGGTGAATATCAGTTCGAGCCCCGGCTTCGACGCCCCCTCCCTGTCTGTCCAAACAACGTTCGGAAGTTTCGGGTATCGAAAAGATCTCCTCAAGCTCTGCAGTCGTGTCGGTCCGGGCAGGCTAACACTGTCATTCAGCAACACCAACTGTGACGGCTGGCGGGATCATTC
Organism: Candidatus Zixiibacteriota bacterium; assembly: GCA_016235085.1. Taxonomy (GTDB): domain Bacteria; phylum Zixibacteria; class MSB-5A5; order WJJR01; family WJJR01; genus JACRMA01. The sequence goes on along the minus strand of JACRMA010000022.1, from coordinate 6,415 downwards.
ACGGAGTACGCGCGGGCTGTTCCAGGCGAGTCTCAAGTCAGCCATGGGCGCGCAATCGGCTCTTGCTGTGTATCTGGCGGCGACGAGCAACTTGTTTCTCATACCCGGTCCTCTAACGGCGGCACAATTCGATTCCGATCCGCGGCAAGCCCAGGATGATACGGCGGACTACCGGCCAACCTATGTGCAACGGGACGAACGCCGGGACAACCGGTTGGGCCGGCTCGGGGTGAGGTTCGATCACATCCTCGACGGGCACCAGAAGCTGTACATGACCGCCTTTGTCATCCCCAAATATCTTCAACGTTCAGAGCGCAACACGTTCCGCGACTTCACGCGCTATCACATTGGAGGAAGCGCGATCTACCAGCGCGTGAATGCGTTCAGTCCGCGATTTGGCGCTACGACCATATTCGGTGCTGATGCGGCGTACCAGGATGGTGCCATTCTCTTCTACAATCTCAAGAGTGGCCAGCGTGGCGAGACGATCAAGAGTGACCAGCGTGAAGGCGCGCGCAATTTGGGTGTCTTCATCGAGAACCAATTGACGTTGGATGATCGATTCCTGACCACACTCGGACTGCGCTTCGACGACATCACTTACTTCTACGAGGATCATCTCGATCCAGGACTCAATGCAACCCAGTCGTTTCGGCACGTGACTCCGAAGATCGCGTTCTCATATCTGCTTGGCCGCAATCATAGCGTCTATGCCAGCCTCGGTGGGGGCGTGGAAGTGCCGGCCGGCAATGAGACCGCTCCTCCCAGTACCGCCGGCCTGGACACGCTCACAGGGCTGAATCCCTTGCTTGATCCCATTCGGTCGGTCACGGTCGAGCTGGGCACGAAGCAAGCCGCAGAGTCTGACGAAGGATCATTGTTCACAAAACTGTCATACGACGTGGCGCTCTATTGGATCTCGGTACGTGATGACATCATTCCGTACGGGGGTGGACGATTCTACTTTACTGCCGGCAGGACACGAAGGATTGGCCTCGAGGCATCCCTGGCTGCCGAGATCAAGTCGGGCTTCAAACTTCAAATCGCCGTCACCCAGACCCAGAATCGGTACATGGAGTACTTGGTCGATTCCTCCCATTACGGACGGCCCGGCTCATTCGCAAACTACGCTGAAAACCGGGTGGCGGGAGTACCCGCCACATTCTATCGCTTCGGCCTTCTCTTCTCGCCGAGACCGATTCAGGCAATCTTCGGCGAATGCGCCATTCAAGGGGTCAGTAGGTACTACGCCGACGATGCCAACACGGTCGCGGTTCCGCAATACTCAATCGTGAATATCTCGGCCGGTCTCCAGCCCATCAAGATCCATTCGGCGCGAATTACGCTCTCGGCCTTTGTGAGCTTGAATAATGTCTTTGATCGGCGCTACGTCGCATCCGCATTTGTCAACCCTGATCGAGGAGTACTCAGCAAAACGCCGATCTACATCGAACCGGGCCTGCCGCGGAATTGGACGGCGTCACTGTCCTTGAGCGTGAGCCTTTGAGGGTGGAACCACCCTTATTATTGTTGGGCCTTCCTCAAGCTCACCGCGATCCCAGAATGTGATTGAGTCAGCGTTCAACAACTGGCCGGATCCGCTTGATCCGTGCGAACCGCAATCACCCTCACCGATTAGAAGCTGAATAGAGCGCCGCAAGGTCTGGCGCCGTGATCGCCAGAATCCCCTACTCGTACCGCAGAGCGATAATCGGATCAACCCTGGCAGCGCGCCACGCGGGGTAGAGTCCGGCGATAACACCGGTCCCGACCGACAGGGCAAGGCCGATCAATGTCCAAAGCGGCGAGAGAGAGTAGTGCCAATGGAGAAGTGAGGTAATCAAAAATCCGACCGAGGCTCCCACAATAACACCGACAAGTCCCCCCATACCGGTGAGAGTTGCGGCCTCCACGAGAAATTGGAACAGGATGTTCGCGCGTCGTGCTCCGACGGCTTTGCGAATACCGATCTCCCGCGTGCGCTGGGTGACGGCAACGAGCATGATGTTCATCACACCGATGACACCCACCATCAGCCCCACGCAAGCCACCGCCGTCGCCCCCAGGTGGACTTTGCCCGTGATGTTCCCGACCTGATCTTTGAATCGATCCTGTGTCTCAATGCCGAAGTTGTTCTCGTCCTCCGGTTTCAGTTTGCGCACCCGGCGGACGGCGTTGACGACCTGATCGTATGACTCATCGAAGGTCTGGCGCGAGACAGCGCTGACCAGAAGCTCGACTTCCTTCTCCCTGGGATAGAGCCGCTCGAATGTCGTCATGGGAATGAAGGCAAAATCGTTTTCGCTGATGTTGAAGAAGTCTTCGATCCGCTCCATGACACCGATCACCTGAAACTTGTAGCCATTGACCCGGATGTCTTTCCCCACAGCCTCCTCGTGGGAGTCAAACAGCGCATCGGCAATTTCGGGTCCGATGACGATCACCATGGCCTCTCGATCCATGTCCTGGTGATCAAAGGAGCGGCCATTCGGGATCTCTCGTGCCATCACATCCACCCATTCGGGCCATGTGCCACGAAAATCGTCGGGCGTGCGGATTCCCTTGTTTTCGTATTTCAGGATATTGTTGCGGGCGCTCTTTTGCGGGGCGATGGCGCCGACCAGAGGGCACATATCGCGGATGGCAAACGCCTCGTCCATTGTGATCGGCTTGCGGCGCCGCTCTTCTTCGGTCAGATTATCCCAGTCTTCATGACCGGTCCACTGCGTCACGTACATCACATTGCGGCCAATCTTATCGATGGACTCGTACGTGTACTGCGTAAAACCATCCATGATCGTGTTGACCAGAATGACCGCCCCGACCCCGATCATGACGCCGATGATGGTCATGATCGAACGGAACTTGTTGGTGCGTACGGCATCCATTGCCAGCCGCATCCCTTCGACCATTTCCGGCCACGATTTGAATCGCTTAGTCATGGGAGAGGGCCTTAATCGGATCGAGCCGCGAGGCTTTGATTGCCGGGTAAATGCCAAAGAACAGTCCGACGCCGGTTGAAATCCCGAAACCCAATACGAGCCCCAACACCGTCGCCGAAACCTGAATGTCCATCAGAGACGTCAGAATTGTGTTGCCCAAAAATATCCCCAACCCGGCCCCGAGCAGGCCGCCGACCAGCGACAGAATCAGCGATTCGTACAGGAACTGTGCAATGATGTGCCGGCGGCGGGCGCCGATCGATTTGCGAATGCCGATTTCGCGCGTGCGCTCCGTCACCGAGATCATCATGATGTTCATGATGACGATCCCGCCGACCACGATCGACAACAGCGGCAATGACACAAGGAGTACACGGAAGGCGCGCGTTATATTGTTGATGAAGCTCAGAATGGCATCGGGCGTAAAAATCTCAAAATCATCGTCCTTTTCGTAATCGACGCGACGGATCGTGCGCAGGATGACGCGCACCTGATCCATGGCTTCCTCACGCCGTTCCAGCGAAGAGGCGCGGATCACGAGATTGACCGGATTGCCCGGCCTGGGATAAAGTATCTGGTGTGTCGACAGCGGAATCGAAACAAATTCATCGGCATCCGAACCGAAGAGTCCGCCCAGTTTCTCGGCGACGCCGATGACCGTGAATTCATTCGCCCCGATGCGCATTCGCTTGCCGATCGGATCCTCATTGGGAAACAGCTTCTCCTGAATGACGGAACCGATGAACGCCACTTTGCGGCGGCGGTAGTCATCCTCCCACGAAAGGTAGCGGCCCTCGGCGACGTCCTTTTCGCGGATGGCCAGCATGTTGGGCGTTTCGCCGGTGATCTGCACCCAGCTCAGACCGGCGGCGCCGTACTTGAGGTGGTCGCTCCCGTAACCTTCGGCGCCAATTTCGGCACAATCGGGGCATCCCTCACGAAGCGGCTCGATCAATCCCCGGTTGCGTTTCTTCCGCCGCAGGCGCTCGAGGTACTGCTTCATGTCGATGGCGAAACCGATCCGAGAAACCATGAAGGTGTTCGGACCCATCGAATCGAATGCCCGCACCATGTCCTTTTGAATCCCCTCCACCGTGGAGACGATGGTGGTTACCGATGTGACTCCCAGGACCATGCCGAGGATCGTCAGCGCCGAGCGCAGGCGATTGGACCACAGCGCCGCGAGCGATTCTTTGATGAGCGCCAGAAATACCATGGGGGAATGGAGACCGGCGGACTACATCGCCTTCTTTTCGGGACCGCCGGGAGTGGGATTGTCGACTTTGACCAATTCGCCATCCTTAAGACGGCGCAATGTCTGGAAGGATCCGGAAATGATGGTGTCACCGACCGCGACACCGGAGTGGACGGCAATGTTGCGCTCGTCGGCGATCCCGGTCGTGACTTCGCGGAAATTCGCCTTTCCCTCTTTCACAACGAACACGCCAGTCTTGCGGATCTTCTTGCTTTTCTTGCCAGCGGGTTTGGCAGACGTATCGCCGGGGTTCGGGGCCGCGACGGCGGCGACGGCGCCTGATTCGGACACCGGCTTCTCCGCTTTCTTCAGGGAATCCGGATCAAATTCACGGGTGACGACGGCGGCATACGGAACCAGCAGCGCATCCTCGGCGCTGGCGGTTGTGATGTCCACCGAGGCCGACATGCCGGGGCGGACAGCGGGACTCATGTCACTGAACCGGACCTTGACCCGGAAGCTGGTCGTGTAGCTCTCAGTCCCCTGGCCGGAAATCGTAGCGGAATTCCCGACTTCGACGACATCGCCGGCAAATGATGTATCGCGAAACGCGTCGACGCGAATCCTCGCCTTTTGGCCGACATGCACCTTGGCGACTTCGGTCTCGTCGACGTCCACTTCGACTTCGAAGACGGACAGATCCGCAATCGTCATCAACGTCTGACCCTGGGTGAACGACGTTTGCGCCTGCGAAATCTCACCAACCTCCGCGTTCAGCAGGGTAACAATGCCATCCATGGGCGCGACGATCTGCGTCTTCCGCAGATTGTCGATTGTCTTCTCCAACCGAGCCCGGCCGGTCTTGACCTGTGCCTCCATGGCTTCGAACTCCGCTTTACTGCGTTCGTATGCCAACTTCGCGTTGGAATGGGCCGTCTCGGAGGTCAGCTTCTGCGCGAATAACTTTTCCTGGCGCTCAGCCTCGAGTCGGTCGCGCTCTTGTTCGGCTTGAGCGGAGGCCGTGTGGGAGGTCAGTTCCTCCAGCGAGTAACGGGATTGGGCGACATCCGATTTCAGTTGAACCGTGTCGAGGAGCAACAGCGGCTGCCCCTTGCTAACACGTTCTCCTTCACGGACATATAACTTGCGGATTTCCGCCGATACTTCGGCGACGATGTTGACTTTGGTTTGCGGTTGGATGCGGCCGGATGCATTCACCAGTTCGGTAATGTTCTCTGCGACAGCGACATCTGTTTGAACCGCGGTGCGCTTGTCGCCGGACCGTCCGAACACAAGGAAGAGCACGACCAGAACCACGAGCACTGTTGAGCCGATGAGCCAAAGCCGTTTGCGGGAGCGCCATTTGGTAGCCATGAGGCTGGATACGATAAATCCGCCGCCAAGTTGCATCCGCAACAGGAATCCCAAGCTCGCCGCTGGTTGAACGGAGCCGACCGAGAAATCATGGCCGCCGGATGAGGCGGAGAAATTCGCCCCGGCGCACCCGTGGTCGGCCGTTCAACTGGGCCGGAAAGGCCCGCCGCAAGTCCAGCAGTAAACCGGTGTACACCCACCGGACTAGCCGACGGTGTACCGAACTCCTTCTCGCGAATCGCGACGGCAACCCGCTCTATGTCGCCCCAGTCCACAAAATCCCCTCGACACAGCAGCGATCATCCGCCAGCGACAGCCTCCGACCGCGCTTTCGCGGTGATTGCGGCAGGTGCGGGTTGATCGTCTCCCTCTGCCGATCCGTCAATCTTCGCCACGCCAATGTACCCCATTATGCCATGACAACAACACGGCAACCACTCACCTGACTTCAAGTGTATTCTTGGGATAGGTGCCCGCCACCACAACGTTCCTTAGGACTTCTACTTATGCAGTCCTCTCAGCGACATGCAACCTGAGTCGCAGCGTCACCGACCGCCTTTCCATCCCCTATCACAAGATCCTCGAATTCTTACGATTTCTGCTATTCACGCAAGTTTCCACTTGACTTGATGATGACTAACCGTTAATACAGCCAATGTAGTTCCACACGCACCTGGAGTATAGCGAAACTACAAAGCGAAATCACCGGGAGTCCCGTCCCGACCATCCGGGCTTGACGATCGATCAGTCAACAAACGGCGAGACGAGCGGTCACCTCAATTCCCGGTGCGTGAGGACTGGGCTGATGAGATACGGCAATCGAGTTCGGAGGGTCAGTTGTCTGGCTGCCCCAGTACCAGATTGTTAACGGAATCGACCGAATCAGTCTTCCCAAAGCAATTCA
>JACRMA010000097.1:36767-44836 GCA_016235085.1 Candidatus Zixiibacteriota bacterium | reverse complement strand
TCCCACAGTGCTGATCGTGAGTTTTGCTCGCCAACGCTTGTGAAGAAGTGTACTTTTGCCGGATGTTTTCGCGGATGAATGAAACGGTGGAAACGCCAATGCTGGCATGGGCATCCTGCCCATGCGTCACGGGCGAGACGCCCGTGCCACCGATGCGATCGATGAGGAGGATTTCTCAGCAATGAGTATCAGTCAATTGGCCCGATCCATCGCGGACTCCCCCACTCTGCGCCTCAACGAACAGGCCCGGATTCTCAAAGAGAAGGGCGAGCCGGTGATCCACCTTGGGGCCGGTGAACCGAAAAGCAAGGTGCCGATGGAGGCGATCCGCTCCGCCGCCGCGCAGATCACGACCGGCGAAGTGCGCTATACCCCCACCGATGGAATTCCCGAACTGAAGAAAGCGATCATCCGCTACACTGAGGAGAACTACGCCAAGAACGTCGGCCCGGAGAATATCATCGTCTCCGGCGGCGCCAAACAGGCGCTCTCGGTCTTGCTCACCTGCCTGATCAATCCCCAGGATGAAGTCATCATCACCGCGCCGTACTGGGTCAGCTATCCTGAAATGGTCAAGCTGGTCTACGGTGTTCCGGTGATCGTGCGCTCGGAGGACGGACGGTTCCAGCCGCGGGTGCAGGACATCAAAGCCGCGGTGAGTTCCTATACCAAAGCAATCATCGTCAACAGTCCCAATAATCCGTCGGGCGCGGTCTACACCGCCGAGTTCATGGCCGAGTTGGTCGAGTTCTGCGAGACCAAGGGAATCTATCTCATCTCCGACGACATCTACCACAAGCTCATCTTCGATGGCAAGCCATTCAATTCGGCATACAAATACACCAAGAAAGATCTCGAAGATTCGAAGCTGATCGTGATCAATGGCGTTTCCAAACTCTACGCCATGACCGGATTCCGTATCGGCTGGACTGTGGCGCCCAAGAAGATTGTCGAAGTGATGATCAATGTGCAGGCGCAGACGACTTCGTGTCCGTCGACCGTCTCCCAGGTGGCCTCGGTTGGCGCGCTCAATGGCATTCAGAGCGGGATCGAAAGCCTGCGTTTCATGCTGCAGAACAATCGCGACATCATGGTGCAGGAACTCAAGTCGATCGACGGTGTCCATATCGAGAAACCTGGCGGCACATTCTATTGTCTGCCCGACTTCCGCGCCTTCGGCAAGACCTCGGTCCAGTTGTGCGAGTTTCTCCTCAACAAAGTGCGCGTGGTGACTGTACCGGGCAAGGAATTCGGCATGGAGGGGCACCTGCGGCTTTCCTACTGCGGGACGGTCAAGGACATCACCGAGGGCGTGGCGCGCATCAAGTGGGCGATTGACCCGTCGGCGCCCAATGAGATTTTCATCGGCGACAGAAAGCTTGTGAGGGATTGGCTATGAAGTACTTTATCGATATCAAAACACCGGCGCAGGATATCGCCACCGAACGCGCCTCCGATTTCCGTTTGAAAGATCAGGGCTTCGCCAAGCTCAATCGGGTCTACTGGAATCTCAACACCTCGGCATTGTACGAAGAGGCGATCTTCCGCCGCGAGGGGCAGATCGGCTACATGGGGCCGTTCATTCTCAACACCGGCAAGCATACCGCCCGCGCCGCCAATGACAAGTTCGTGGTGCGCGAAGCGTCGACCGACCCGCATGTCTGGTGGGGGAAATACAACCGTCCATTCAGCCCCGAGAAATTCAGCGCGGTCATGAATCGTCTGCAGGCGTATTTGCAGGATCGCGACGTCTTCGTGCAGGATTGCCACGTCGGCGCCGACCCGAACTACAAGCTGCCGATCCGGGTGGTAACCGAGTACGCCTGGCACAGCTTGTTTGCGCGGAACATGTTCATTCCATTGGAGACTTTGGAAGAACAACGTCAGCATGTCCCCGAGTTTACGATTATCAGTATCCCGTCATTCCTGGGAGCTCCCGAGGTTGATGGGACTTTGTCACCCACGTTCATTCTGCTTTCGAGCAAAAGCTCGTCCTGATCGGCGGGACCGGGTACGGCGGCGAGATCAAGAAGTCGGCGTTTACGATTTTGAACTACCTTCTCCCCTTGCAGGGAATCTTGTCGATGCACTGCTCGGCGAATGTCGGCAAGAATGGCGACAGCGCGCTCTTTTTCGGGCTGTCGGGAACCGGCAAGACCACGTTGTCGGCCGACCCGCGCCGGCGTCTCATTGGCGATGACGAACACGGCTGGTCTGACGAGGGGATTTTCAATTTTGAGAATGGCTGCTACGCCAAGGTAATCGGCCTCTCCCCTACTGCCGAGCCGGAAATCTACGCCTGCACGCGCAAATTCGGGACGATCCTCGAGAACGTGATCTTCGATCCGGTCAGCCGGATGCTCGACTTGGACGACGACAAGCGCACCGAGAACACGCGCAGTTCGTATCCGCTCGATTTTATCGACAACGCCGTGCCCGAGAAGATGGCGGGACACCCGAAGAATATCATTATGCTCACCTGCGACGCCTCCGGCGTGATGCCGCCAATCGCGCGGCTGACGCCCGATCAGGCGCTCTACCATTTCATTTCCGGCTACACCGCCAAAGTGAGCGGCACGGAAATCGAAATGGGCAAGGAGCCGGAGATCACCTTCTCCGCCTGCTTCGGCGCCCCGTTCATGGTGCATCACCCCTACTTCTACGCCGACCTGCTGAAGCGCAAGATCCAGCGCCACGATGTGCACTGCTGGCTGGTCAACACCGGCTGGACCGGCGGGCCGTACGGCGTCGGCAAACGCATCAGCATCCGCCACACGCGCGCCCTGCTCGATGCAGCATTGGAAGGCAAACTCGAAAAAGTCGAATACTACCAGGACCCGATCTTCGGCTTCTCCGTCCCGAAAACCTGCCCCGAGGTCCCCGACCCGGTCCTCCGTCCCGAAAGTTCCTGGTCCGACAAGAACGCCTACAATCAGAAATACCGCGACTTAGCCATGCGCTTCGTCGACAACTTCAAGCAGTTCAAGGATGGCTGCCCAGCGGAGATTGTCGCGAGTGGGCCGCGGGTGTAGGGAATCAGCCTAATTCTCTGACATAGAGAGGGGGAGGATTTGAAGCACGCAGGCATAGTTTTGACCGCCCTTGGCGGAAGCGCCGTCTTCCTTGTTATCTACAAAATCTTTGAGGACATGACCACTGGTTTCATCAGGTACGGATATGGGACAACCGGACATCCGGAGCAAATGACCGCGCACGAGATAGGCAATCTCGTGTTTCTTGCCATAGCGGTCGCAGTGACAACACTGGGGATTGTGCAGTGGCGCAAGGAGGCTTGTCCTGAGAAGACAGTCGTACCGAAGTGGCTCGTGCGGCCCGGTGCTGCCGGCTCGATCATGGTTATAGGGATCGGGCTATTCTCATTGCTTGTCAACACACACTTCTTGCCTGGGATCAAGCACAGTTGGCCTGCGCTACTGGTCATACCAGGTGTTGCGCTCTTCGTGGGCACAAGGCGAGGGCGCAAGTAGGCCGGGTGCCGTGACAAATCGGAATCATGGCCCTACCTCCCGGTCAGGGCCACCAGCCTAACTAGGCATTCTCAGTTGGATCTTCCGGTTCTTCTGCAAGAGCCTTAATCCACAGATCGCGATCAGGGGCAACTGCGGCCTCGAGGATCGATCCCGCGTGGGAGGCGAAATGCTCCAAGACTTCAATCGGGTCTTCACTAGGAACGCCCGGAGCCGCTCCCGCCTCCCGTAGCGCGCGAAAGAGGTCGACAGACAGGAAGGCCTGAGCATCATCAGTGGTCACAGTTGATCGCAGATTGTGGGCAAGCCGATTTCTCACGCGGTTTAGGCGTTGCATGCCCTCTATGAGATACTCAACTGTTCTATCAGACCTGTCAACCAAAGCGAGCTTCTGTGCGAAACTCAGCCGAGCTTCATCGGGGTCTCCGAGGTTTGGATTGCGAGTTCGCAAGTACTGAGTAAGGTAATATTCCACGAACACATGAGCCCTCAAAATGCGCCCCATGGAATCGTGGCCCTGACCCCCGGTCAGGGCTGGCGTAACTGGTGCTCGTCTCGGTGAACCATCTTGTGCGCGCTTTACTGTCGCGAGTCACGCAAGCCCTGACCGGGGGTCAGGGCCACCAGCCTGAAAGGGGCGCACTAACTCAGCCCAGGCCGCTAGGGCCTGTTGAAAAACTCGTCCTCTAGATCGCGGCAGTTGTGTAGGGGGGAGGTTGCTTCGTCGCTACCTCCGCCTTCGGCGGAGACGCTCCTCGCAACGACAACTGTGCCTTTACGTTGCCAACGACCAGTGTGATGTCGTTGCGAGGCGCGGCTCTTTGCGCCGAAGCAACCTCCCCCTTACGCAACTGTCGCCACCTTTCGGAGGGCTTCTTCAACACGCCGGCCAGGCCTGGGTGTGCGAGCAGGTGTATTGTCTGAGCCCTGCAAGGGCGACCCTAGAGGGCGAAGGATTATTACGCGGGTGCCACGGACAAGCAGGACCGAGCGGCTTTCTTGCTCGGTTCTCCTTGTCCTGTCTTTCTTCGGTTGGCGCGAAAAAGACACAGCCGGGTGCACGGGGCGCGTGTAGTACCCAGCGCGTGGCCGCGATCTTTGATCGCGGTCGGCCGGAGGCCGATTTTGGAGTGATTGTACAACTGGAGAGGCAACATCTGGGGATAGAACTCAAGCCTCCGAAAATCCCCCGGCGTTCCATCGGACTTAAATCCGCCTTCGGCGGACCGCGATCACAGATCGCGACCACGCGATCCGTGCGCCACTCCCCGTGCGGCGTTACTCCCTTGCCGTCATCCCCGACCGCCACTTCGCAATGACGCAGTCGAGTGATAACCGGCCCGGGCCGCAGAGCATAAAAAGCACCGCGATGGCCGCGTAGAGCAGCGCGAGTTCGTACGATGGCGGCTTGCCGACAAAGGGAGCGCCCTGCACCACGGCATGTTTCCACCACGCCACACACATCGTGGAGAAGATCCCGGCCGAGGCCAACGGAGTGAGCAACCCGATGATCCACGCCAACCCACCGTGTTGGCCTCAAGGGGACGGGGCTCGTCCCCGATTAGTTGTGAGGAATCTCCGCGCCGACTCCATCGGGCTGAATGCCACGGTCAGGCCACAGGACGCGTCACATTCGATGCTTTGCACTTCCAGCCACCAAGTGGAGCCGTACCACTTGCATTCGAAGAGTGTGACGGCTTCACAGGCGGCGGATCCCTCTGCATCTCCACGAAGTTCCCGGAAGTCAAAGGGAAGACCGCTGATTTGGATGTGCATGATGTTTGTCGACCCCAGATCCGATCGATAGATCGTGTCCACGCCGTCATACGTCGTGATCCGGCCATCAATCGCGTCAATTGTTGCGGTAATCGCGCCCTTGGTGTATCCCCATTGGTAGATCGTATCCCACCGGGCGGTGAAAGTGCTGCCCTGCCAATGCCCGGGAGTGCTATTGATGAGGGTCGAATTCAGCATGATGCTGTACGTGCTGCTGTCGTCTCGCAGCATATGGCCAATGAAATCGGATCCCAGGTAGCACTCGTATTCACCGGACAGTGACTTGTCTTCGGTGACGTGCACACGCAAACCGAGTGACGTGGTGTGGCTGCCTGAGGTTTCGCGGTACTCGTTATTGATCACGACCGCCATCAGATCGTAGCCCGCACGGGACAGGTCGCGGACCCGTGTGATTGCCGGTTCCGTTGCGTAGTCGAGATACTCAAGCGTGTCGTTGCGTACGCTGAATACCATGACTCCGGCCGCCTGGGAACCACTGACCTTGAACTTGATCTGGGCGCTGCTGTCCAAGTCCGTGTTGTGAAGATGGACAAGGTGAATCCGCGCTGACAGATCAAGATAGTCCGCCGGGAGATTCCAAAGCGAGTCGGACGGTCCTTCAAGGCGGCATTCGGCCTGACTGCCGTTCAAGAACACACGGCTTGGGACCTCGTAGATTTCTCCGGAAACGTACTTCCTGACGAAGTCGGGGAACCAGACAGATGCGTAATCCTCGGGCGTGGACACAAGAATGGCAGAGGCACTGGGATACGACGATTGGGCGGCCTGCAGCAATTCCCGAATGAACCCGTTGCCATAACGATCCACCAGGTACTTGATCACCGGCGTGCCCCCAACGCCGCGTTTATGTTCCTCGCGTTCATTCTCCCAGAAGTCACTCGGTGCGGGTCGAACGCCGAGCCCATTCAAGGGGTCGAGCTTGCTTGTAAAACTATTGAAATCGGGAGGAATCGCTTGCGGTGCGAATCGCCCAGTGGCCCAAACCGCCACCGCCTCCACAAGCCATCCCAAATTCGAAGAGTAGACGTAGAAACACTCGTGGCGGTCTTCAACAAAATGGGCGAATTCGTGCGCGGTGGCGATGGCCAGTTTCTCTGAGTTCTCCGCGGTGACATGCGATTGGTTGAACACGAAATCCTCGTGATCGTCGTCGACCATGCAATACTCATCGCTGCCGTGATACGTGTACCTTACGCTCTGGGACTGATCCCGAAGATTGCCGAATCCGATGTACTGCGGGTCGTACCAAGTCTGGTAACGATGGAACAACGAGTCCTTCGGGAATCCGAGTTCATTGACAAAGAAGTTGTAGTTCGAATCGAAACAATCGCTGAGGTACAGCACGGCACCCGTGAGTTCATTCGGAAAATAGAAACAGAAGAGCTTACTGCTGCCGCAGAGACGAGAGTATTCGTCAATCCCGAGGATGGTACCGAGCTCCCTCACGAGCTCGGGCGGGCCTCCGCCCGGCATTTTGGACAGGCCTTGATCGGCTCCAGAAGCAGGGATCTCGCAGAAAAGGAATCCGGAGGAATCAACCGCCGGGTAGTATCCGAACGAAGTCAGATATTGATCGTCGTCCAGCGAGTTCACTGGACGGCCCAGGACAAGAAACGTGTTGCCGGTCAGTGTGCCATCATGGCGAACACGCAGTTGCAGCGGCTGACTTGTCGTCGCCGGCAGGCCCTCGCAGCGGAAAGTCGATGTGACGCCATGATCGCCGAAGGGACGGTCCTGGGTGGAGACCAGCAGTTTCAGGTTTGTCGTCGTCTCCCACGCGCCAGCGGGGATCATGAGCGAAAAATCAGGAGTTTCCAAAGATCCACCGGAGTTCCCGATGGCCGCTGACGCCACGAGATCATAGTGGTCATCTGACGGCGCAGTTGCCTTCTCCTTCGCACACCCCACAATGAGAATGCTCGCGGCCAATCCTGTGATCAAAGCAGCTCTGTTCATGACCCGCCTCTCAATCGTTGCGGCACGATCGCCTTTGTCCCCGATCCTCACATTCGACGAACAACCCCTCGATGGGATGAACGGCGCCGACACGGTTCGGCCGCCTCCTGGTGGGCACGAGTAATTTCTGATCGTGGCGAGGATTGCCATCCATCAGGGAGTCCTTGTGACAATGTTCACAAGTATATAACGAGCGGGTACAAGGCGATACAAGGGGAATTACTGAGAATCCGGCAAAGCCGACCGGAGGAAGGGTGCCTGGAACGCTGGAATCTGAGTCGTTACTCCCTTGCCGTCATCCCCGACCGCCACTTCGCAATGACGCAGTCGAGTGATAACCGGCCCGGGCCGCAGAGCATAAAGAGCACCGCGATGGCCGCGTAGAGCAGCGCGAGTTCGTACGATGGCGGCTTGCCGACAAAGGGAGCGCCCTGCACCACGGCATGTTTCCACCACGCCACACACATCGTGGAGAAGATCCCCGCGGAGGCCAACGGAGTGAGCAACCCGATGATCCACGCCAACCCACCACCAAACTCCGAGAGGGCGGCCAGCGCCTGGAAGACGGCCGGAGTGCCGGAGTCGGCGCCCATCCAGCCAAACGGATTTTGGATTTTGGACCAGCCGTGGAACATGAATGCCGCCCCGGCCACGACACGCACGACCAGCAATGCCAGGTTGAATCGTCCACTTGGCGGATACGGGAAAAGAAGATCAGTGATTCGAGTCATGTCCACGCTCCTTCGGATGGTACATCATCGCGATTAAGATAAGGGATTTTGCCCGGTATCTCCAGTCTCCTGCCGTGGAAACGACTCACGGTGGGAT
>JACRMA010000097.1:30577-36740 GCA_016235085.1 Candidatus Zixiibacteriota bacterium | reverse complement strand
GGTGGGATTGTTGATTAGCCGCGGCTCCCCGAATTCGAGAGGCCGGACAGAAGTATCCGGCCCACCGACTTCGACATAAACGAAGAAGAGGTCTTACTGCACGTCTGGTTTGAAGAGGCCGATGATGTCGCCGTTGAGGTCGGCGAACATCGCACAACTTCCGACACCGGGGATCGGTGTCGGCGGCAGAACTGTCTTGCCGCCCAGTGAGGCCGCCTTTTCGAGAGAGCGGGCGAGATCATCGACGTGGACATAGAAAGTTACGTATGGAGATCCTCCCGGCGGCACAGGGCCGATTCCGCCGCCAATGCTCCCTTCGCCAACGGGCTGAACCATGCCGTAGTCCAGCCCTTCAAAGCTCTGGAACTCCCAGCCAAACAGCTTCGAGTAGAACTCGCGCGTCTTGGCGGTATTGGTACCGCCGATTTCCCAGTGAACAACGCCATAAGCCATGCTGCGACTCCTTTGTGATTTGATGATTCGGCCAGACGATGATCTGCCTATGCCATCGTTCGTTTCGGCACCCGGCCGTAGCGTTGGGTGATGTACCCCAATATCAATCCGACCAGCGCACCGGGAATCATGATCTCCATGTAGTAGTGCTTCCCCTGTTCATCGGGCATCATCGCCACCAGATAGGCCAGCACCAGTCCGACACCCAGCCCCACCGCAAGACCCAGGGGCAGCGAGTGATACTTCCGGGATACGAAGCCAATGATGATGCCGGCGATCATTCCCTTGGCGGTTGAGCCGATAATGATACTCATCAACTGCGGCGCAACCTCCGGGGCGGATATCAAGGCGGAAAGCCCATCGACCGCACCAAGAATCGCACCCAAGATCAATCCCAATAACGGTTTAGACATACACTCCTCCTTAATTGGTTTCGAGCCACCAACTCTCTGATCTTCTATTACGCGCGCGGGCGAGTTCCTTTAGACCCCGCGCCAAAAAAGTATGATGAGCCGGACGATGATATATGCAAGGATGACGAAAACAACGAACTGGTTGCGGCCGAGCCATCGAGCCGATTTCTCAACCACGCTCTCCCGATAGGCGCTCACCGGCTGGCCATCAAGATAGAGTGTAACATCGCTGGCAAGTCCGGCCGCCGAGTCATACCGGCGCTCCGGATCACGCGCCATCGCCTTGAGGCAAGTCGCCTCGAGCCGTTTGGGCACCGCGTGCGAGAGATCACGGGGCCTGCGGAGTTCACCGGCAGCAACACGCGCGAGTATGGCATCCACAGAGGCGTCGGAGTATGGCTCCTTTCCTGTCAATAGGAAGTAGAGTATCGCACCGAGCCCGTATACATCAGTTCGGCAATCGAGATCATCGATTCGCCCTTGGGCCTGCTCTGGGGACATGTAAGCAGGGGTTCCCAGGACTGTACCATGGGCAGTGTGCACGAGTTTCTCGCCGGAGTCAGAAGGGACTTTGCGGACATCCGCTTCCCGGACCGGCGATTGAGCGCTTTCGGTGACGCGGGTGGCGATTCCCCAGTCCATCACGAGCACTTCGCCGAATGGACCGACCATGATGTTCGACGGCTTCAGGTCACGATGGAGCACGCCGCGCGAGTGGGCGAACTGAACTGTCTCGCAGATCTTCTCAAAGATCCGCAGTAGGACGGACAAGCTGTCCTGGGTTCGGCGAAACTCGTCCAAGGTCTTCCCTTCTACGAATTTCATGGCGTAGTAGACCCGGCCATCAGGCAGGCGTCCCACCGCATGGACCGGGACGATTCCAGGATGCTCAAGTTGGGCGACAGTTTTCGCCTCGCGGATGATGCGCGCGGTGAGCGCACCGAGCCCATCCGGGACAGAAAGAACCTTCAAGGCAACCGGCCGCTCGAGCTCGCGATCCCGGACCAGGTAGACCGTCCCCATACCGCCGACCGCGATCTCGCGAATCAGCTCGAACTGAGTGCCGGCAAGGTCCGGTTCACCAATCAGCTCGCGCAAGTGGCGGATATGGTCATCGGAGAGGCGGTTCATTGGCATGAAGCCCCAAAAGCGCCGCTGCTTCGTCGCGAAACTCCTCGTCGGAAGCAGTCATCTGACGAAGCGTGTCCAGGACAATGCGCCGGAATTCGCGCCGGGCATAGGCAAGATGGTTGGTGACAGTTTCAACAGTCAGCCCGAGTTCGTTGGCCAGCATGGTGTATGTCGCCTTCTCGTCCGTGTCGAGGCGCGCAAGATCATATCGCTCGAATAGATTGAAGGCGGTCGCCTTGTCGTTGGCGCGACAATGATCGCGCAACCCGTCCACGGCTACATGGAAAACGCCGCGTACCCACTCGTCCTCGAACAGCTTCTCGGCTTCGGGCGGAGTCTGCGAGCCAGCGGCCATGATCCCCGATTCCGCCGTAGCGAAGTCGACACTCAAGTGCTCCGCGGAGCCGCCGCGTTTGTCTCTGGTTTCTGATTCGTCCTGGCGCATCACGAACCGATCGAGACAGACACGCACGAAGGTTCTAAATCGCGCTTTGGCAGGATCGTAGTCGGCAAAGACCTCCTCTTCGAGCACGCGCAGGAAGAACCCCTGCGTGAGATCCCGGGCGTCGTCGGCATCCCGTCGCCATTTCAACCGCAGATAAACGTAGACGGGTCGCCAGTAGGCCGCAGTGAGGAGTTCCAACGCGCGCCGCCGGGCAGGCTCATCGTTGCCACGCAAGGCGAGGATCGCCGAATGGCGGGTCAACGGGAAGCGGTCGCTCGAACCGCCACTGTTCGTATCGTCGGGTGATCGCATCGTGACAAAAGCCTGCCGGGAGTGAATATAGGATTTCCGGGATGGAGCATATCACATTGAATTTGAAGCATGGATCTCCCGTTGACTTGTGATCTTCTCGAAACTGTCCTTTGGCCGCAGCGTTGGTATCCACTCTCTTTGAAGGAAGGTTGAGATGTCCAAATCGATTTCACCTCTCATCAGCCCTGCTCCCGGATTCAAGTCCGAGGTCGCTGGTTTGTATTTCACCCAACTGGAAGACCAAACCCGGCGGCTGCTCAAAGCGATTGCCGACATCACGCCTGCCGAGTTGGAATGGCAACCGCAAGGGGGGATGAACTCGATTGGGATGCTGCTCGCACATGTCGCCGGAGCCGAAGTCGCGTGGGCGATGCGCGGGTTAGAGGGTTATCAGGCCACCAATATCGATGAGTTCATCGCCAAGCTCGAGGCGCTCGGGTTCCCCGATGATGGCGCCCCGCTTCCCGCCGATGGCAAACCACCGGCCTATTTCTCCGGCAAGGATCTGGCGTATTTCACCGACAGTCTTTCGCGTGCGCGTGAGTACTGGCGCAACGCGTCCGCCAGGTTGACCGATGCCGACGTCGACCGTGAAACCAACGAAACGATCTGGGACGGCACACAGCGGACATACACACCGCGCTGGGTGATGTACCACGTCCTCGTGCATTTCCCTGGCCACGCGAGCCAGATCTATCTGTTGCGGCACATGTACCGGGATGCGATGGAGCGTAGATCGAAGTAGTTCCAGCGGTCCGAAATGAGTGCAGGGGGGCGTGGCCGCGATCTCGGGGGCGTGTTGAAGAAGGCAGGACAAGAGTGTCCGGCCCACCAGTGCTTAGCGATATGAGTGAGCCAGACGCTCTTGTCCGGCCTCTCAAACCTGAGACGATGAGGCTTATTCAACCTGCTCCGCACTCCGCGGACAGCCACCCGGCAACGGACCGCAGCCACACGCACCAGCGGGGCTGCTTTGCTGTTCGCGGTTCTCTCCCCTGTCTGGGGAGAGAATCCTACGATTGCATGCGTGTGATGCGGGCGCGGGCGTCGGCCACTTCGGGGAGCCCGGGGTCGGCGTTTTTCCAGAGACTGAGGAATTCCTGATAGGCCGCTTTGGCCTCGGAGTGCCAGCCGGACTTCTCGTACGCGATGCCGAGCAGGTAGTAGCTGCGTGCCGCATCCAACGGGTCGCTGGCGCGGTACTCATCGAATGTGGACACCAGATGCTTGAACTCGTTGACGGCCTCACCCAAGTGCCCGCTTTCCAGCGAGGCTCTCGCGGTCATGAACCTTTGGCAGTAGGACATATCACGGGCGGCGGATCTCGCGAACTCCACGCGTGCCGAATCCACTGCGCCGAGCATCAGATCGACCCAGCCGCGCGCGTACCAGTAGGCATCCAGCCGCGAAGAATCTCGCTGCATGATGAACGCCCGCAAATTCTCCAGGGAATCCTGCGCTGCGGCCAATCGGCCATTCTGAGACAGAAACCGGACATAGTCGGCACGGCCAAAGTAGTTGCCGGTGGAATTGGCGGCCCGAAGGAGGCCGGCAGCCAGCGCCGCACTGGCTAATGCCGAGTCCGGTTTCCCCAAGTACCCGTAGACCGTGGCTCTCACGAAATACTTATGGGCCAGGTAGGAGCCGCTGACCTGTTCGAGTGAGTCAAACGCGACCCCCTGGTCAAGCAGCCTGATCGCCTGCGTCAACCGACCCTGGTAGACAGCGATCCCGGCCAGAAAAGTCCGTCCCTGGGCTCGATACTCAGGCGAGGAGTTGCTGCGGCACAGGATTCGGTATGCGGAGTCGGCGCGAGCATAGTCCTGCATCAGAAGATACAAGTGTCCCATCTTGACCGCCGAGGCGTAGAAATCCGGTTTGCGTTCGAGGGCGGCGCGATAGGATTCAACGGCCTCCTGCGGCCTGCCATTCATGGCGAGGAGGTCACCGCGAGAGTCGTACGGATTGGCTTCATCAGGCGCCAGGGCCACATAGCGATTGATCGCCGAGATGGCACCCTCAAAGTCCCCCAGACTGTTATTCGTATAGGCGAGCATGTTCCATGCCATCTTCCAGGTCGAATCGATGGCCAGCACTTGCTGAAAAAGCCGCAAAGATTCTTTGAGGTTCATAAAATTGTATTCGATCAGTGCCAGACTCATCAGGGCGTCAATCTCACGCGGGTACTCTCTGACGAGTTCCTGCAGAGTGGCACGCGCTTCCAGGCGATCGCCGTGCACGAGTGCTTCCTGGCTTTTGATGTAGAGCTGTTCACGCGGATTCAGCCGCCCGGAGAACTGGGCCGCCTGCTCGATCGATTTTCTGGCATCTGACGGCAACATCATGGTCCGCTGAGCACGTGAAAGCTGGTAGTACGCCATCGCGAATGTTGTGTCGATGGCCACCGCTTTCCGAAATGCCGTACTGGCACCGAGGAAGTCGGCCTGATCCAGCAGATCGAGGCCATCCAGGTAGGCCCGGTACGCCTCGGGCGAGTTTGTCGTCGCCGTCGCAAGCGGCCGGGAATCCTCCGGCGCAGTCGCCGCCTTCAGTCCCAAGTTTTGGCGAATCCCCGCGCCCAAACGGTCGACGACGGAAAACAGGTCCTCATTCAAGGCCCCTTCAATACGCTGGGAGGCGAGAAGGGCGCCAGTGCTTGCGTCAGTGAGATCAGCGGTCACAATGTAATGCGGCGAGGTCTGCAGGATTGTTCCTGTGATCATGCGCGCCACGCCGGCTTCCCGGGCCACATCGGTGGCGACACTCCGGTCAAGAATTCCGGTTTCCGTCTTCCCAAGGCGCCTGGCGATGTCATACAGACGTTGACGGCTGACGACACTGAGTCCCGGCGACGCTGACATTTCTGTAGTCACCAAACTGGTCACCATGCGCGCCAGCTTGTCGGGATCATTGGGATCTGCCATGTTCTCGAAATACATCACCGCAATCGAGCCACGATCGGCCAGCGCCTGTTGTTCTGTCACACGTGCGAACTTGAATGGATTCAGCAGAAGAACTATGAGGGCACCGGCACAGACCAATGACGTCGGCAGAACGTATCGCCTGAGGCGACTTCTGCCGCCGTTCGCACCCGAACTGTGTGAGGCGGGGCGAGGACTGCGGGAACGAGAGACCTCCGCCGATTCCAGCGCCACTTTCTCCCGCTGGAGATCCTCTGCGAATTCCCGGGCGCTCTGGTGACGTTTCGCAACATCCTTCGACATGGCCCGAAGTACGACACCCTCCAGTGAGGGCGTGCATTGCGAATTCTGGGTTGTCGGCGGGAGCGGGGATTCGGCGAAAATGCCGTTGAGAACCTGCGCCGGGTTCTCACCGGGAAAAGGAACCTGACCGGTGATCATCTCGTACAGGACGGTTCCCAGAGAGTACAAATCGGAACGGGCATCGA
>JACRMA010000097.1:0-30560 GCA_016235085.1 Candidatus Zixiibacteriota bacterium | reverse complement strand
GCCTGTTCCGGCGACATGTAAGCCATGGTACCGACCAATGCCCCGCTTCGTGTCAGCCTGCTGGCGTCGAAGATTTGAGCCAATCCGAAATCAATGATTGTGGCGTGGCCCGCCCGGTCGATGATGACATTCTGTGGCTTGATGTCGCGATGAACGACTCCGGCTTCATGGGCAACACTCAACCCTTCGGCGATTTCGATGGCGATAGAAAGCGAACGGGAGATCGACAGATCCCGGCGCTCGATGAGATCCTTGAGCGGCACGCCGTCAATGAAAGCGGTGGCGATGAACGCATCGCCGTCGTCGTCTTCGCCCACTTCGAACACCGTCAGAATGTTGGGGTGCGAAAGCCGCGATGCCGCCTTGGCCTCTCGCAGCAAACGGGCGCGCGCCGAGCGGTCATGCGTCAATCTGGCCGGCAAAAGCTTAAGCGCGACCTCGCGATCCAGCCTGCTGTCGCGGGCCAGGTAGACTTCACCCATCCCTCCATCGCCGAGCTTACGCAGGACTTCGTAATGGCACACCGTCTTGGAGTTCATGGTTCCCCCTTCACATCCGTCCGGGAATAAGCAAGTCTCATACCACCCGCGAACGTGCGAGGGACGGTTCACATCGGTCGCTATACCAACGAGTTAGACGGGAGAAGGAGGGCCGGCACTGCCGGACATGTGGGCGCTCCCCTATCATTAGAGGGGATGGCGGAGTGAAATAGTCGAGAACCTCCTGTTTACCAGACACCCCGGAAACCGTTGTACTCTTGGGAAGGACAGAGCGTATGGTAAACCCGCAACCCGAAAGGATGACCCAAATGAGTGATACCGGAATCGCCTTTATCCAGGAAGGGGCAATGTTCATGGCGATCATAGCCCTGATCGCATGGATGATCTATCTGCTGTTTCGGCGCTACCAGGTCCGCACTCAGGAGAGTGCCCGCCGCCTGGATTTGTTCAGCAAACTGGTCGACAAGTTCGGCGATTCGAAGGAGTTCGTCACCTTTGTTCAGAGCGACGAGGGACGCAAGCTGCTTAAAGAGAGCGGTGTCAATGGCACATCGTCACGGCAGACCGCTCTGCGCATGTTTGTTGTTGGCGCGCTGATGCTGGCGGTCGGATTCGGGTTCCTGGTCGGTGCGCCGACTTATGACCACGCGACCGATATGAATCTCATCAACAAATCCACCGAACTGCGCATTTGGGGGAAATTGGCATTGGGGCTGGGGATGGGATTCGTCGCCGCAGGACTGTTGACCCATTATCTTGGCGGCGAAGTGAAGAAGGGCGGGAAATCGTAGACGCCGTGGCATCGCCAGTTAATTCGGAAAACGCCGGGGCCGTGACGCATGATTGAGGAGACACGGTTTCGCGCGTTTTATGAGGAGATGTTCCCCAGGCTATGGCGCTATGTGCATCGTATGAGTCAGAACCGCTCCGAATGCGACGATCTTGTGCAGGAAACGTTTCTCCGTTTCCTGCGTACCGCGCCGGACCTGGACGAGAAGGAGGCAATCCCTTACGTCTACCGGATCGCCACCAATTTGGTGAGAGACAAGTGGCGCGAAGGCAAGTCGCAGGCGGCATGGTTGGAAGAGACGGGTCGCGAGGAGGCGGTCTCGCCAAGTCACGATGCCGGCATCAAGCTCGACATTGAACGGGCGATGGAGAAGCTGTCGCCCGGCCAAAGATCATTGGTCTGGCTGGCGTATGTTGAAGGGTATGATCACAAGTCGATTGCCTCTATTGTGGGCGTCAATTCCACCAGCGTGCGCGTGCTCTTGTCGCGGGCGCGGCAACGGCTGGCGGCCTTACTGGACGAATCAGACGGGCCGGGAGCGAACAGATGAACGTTGACCGATTCTGCGAACAAGAGAGCACTGTCTTACGTGCTGCCCGGTCGAATACGTGGGACGAGGCGACCCGGCATCATGCCGCCTCATGCCCTATCTGCCAGGAATCTTTGCGCGTTTCCAGAGCCCTTGGGACGATCGCCGGACAGATGTCGGTTCCGTCCACTCCCGATCCCAGATTGATCTGGCTCAAAGCATCTTTTGCCCAGCGCCAGAAACGCAGCGCGTTCATCGCCCGGATCGCGATGGTGGCATACTCGATCCTCGGAGTTGCGTTTTCCATGGGGATCTATTGGATCGCCCGGACGACGGACTTGGTTCCCAGCGCCCCCCTGACCACGTTCCACCTCTCTGGGAATTCTTTGATTCCGATGTTGGTGCTCGGATTCGTCTCCGTCGCATTGCTATTTATTTTCGCCCCGATCTATCGACATACATCATCGTAAAGAAAGCCGCAGTCGGACGAGCAAGCCGGTGGGCACAGCACACCCTCGCTTGGCGCACCCGCGAGATGTCGGGAAGGGGAAGAACGATGCCCAACCCCACCGATGCGATGGGGTTGGGCTTGATGATATCGTGCAGGCTTGATCTACTTGCAGCCTTTGCCACTGGCCAGCATGATCGAGCGACGGCCTTCGGCATTCGTGGTCACCGTCACCTGCACATCGGTGAGCCCGCGTGCGGCGATGCGCTCCTCGACGAGCGCCTTGATCTCGGCATCTGTCTTGGTCTTGTCCTGAATATCAAGGCCTTCGAGATTGAGATCATCAAGAGAGCACTTTGGAGTACCGGCGCTGCCATCCCCCACGCCGACCCGGATCTTGAGTCTCGGCTCACCATCGGCCGATGTACCGAGCCGCTCGACCGACACAGTGGTGTTCGTGCAGCCCTGGGCCGCCAGCCGTTCCTGAATCATTGATTTGATCTCCTCGTCGGTCTTGCCCTCGAATTTGAAATCGAAGACATCCGGACGCAGTTCACCGGCAACCTGGGCGTAGAGACTGCCCGAGACCGTTTCAATCATCGGCGCGACAGATGGCTCACCCTCGAATCCCGCCATACCCGCCAGAACCGCGGTGGCTTCGTTTACGGCCGAGCGGGACGGAAGCCCTTTGATCGTGCACAGCGTAGCGTTTGGTACCTTGGCCACGCTGATCTCGACGTTCTTGTATCCCAGTCCCTTCAGTACGGTGGTGAGTTCGGCCGGGTTCACGCGTCCGGTCAGACTGGCGCCGGCATAGATGGCTTCGTACCCGATCGTGTGCTGGTATTCGAAAGGCACGAGCGTGATGAACGCGAAAACCAGCGCTGAGGTTACAACCGCAAAGCTGAGTTTGCGATTGGTGGCAAACAGGTTTCTAATTCCGAGCATGATGGAATTCTCCTTCTCAGGGCGCTGCGTCGCGCGCGATTCCACCTGCCCCCGAAGTGAGCCGAAGGCCGACGTGGGCGCCGGCGTTTCCTGGCGCGCCGCGGACAGACACTGATCCAGAATGTGTTCGGCCTCGCGAGAGCGTCCTGGATGCGGGCGTGGTGATCCCGCCGGCAACCGGTCACTCCGGTGATTGTTCGCTTTGCGGTAACGCATATGTGGCCCCGCTTTCCTTGCTCTCTTGTTGGGATGTCTCAGCGGGCAAATAGCCGGCAATGGCCTCCCGCATCTTCTTCCGCGCCCGCACCAGGCGGGCTTTGATTGTTCCCTGTGGACGGTTCTGAAGTTCGGCCAGTTCGGCGATCGACCATCCCTCCAGTTCAAACAGGGTGACCAGCGCCCTTTCCTCCGGCTTGAGGACATCGAGCGCCCGGTCGAGCCAGCGCCGCGCCGCGTAGGCCTCCGACGGATCGGCGCCGGCCTGTGTCTCGCACAGTTCTCGGGTCAAGGGCGCCCGGCGGCGCCACCAAGGCCCAACAACCCGGTTTCTGTACGTGTTGACAATGATCCGGTACAGCCACGGCCGAAAGGCGGCCGGATCACGCAGAGTCCGGACCCTGCGCATGGCCATCAACAGGGCATCCTGATAGACGTCATCCCCTTCGTCGCGACTCTTTGCCAGCTTTCGGCAAAAGGCCTCGGCCCTTGGGTGCTCCGTCTCCAGGTATGTCCAGAACAGGTCCCTATCCATGATCCACCGTGCCTGAGACAGTTCAAACGGGGGAAAAGTTGCATGACCAACTGAGATTCCGACCCCACGGAAGTGAGGATGAGGCTGCCCAGGTCAGGTTTAGAGTTACCACCTTGCTGGAATTGGCCAGACTGAGATACGTTCTTGGAATCTTGCCGTCGAACTCCTTCGGGATTTTCAAATACCCCGCGGTCTCCAGATTGCCCGCATGCGAGGATGATTCGCATGTCGTAGACGGTTTCAGGCCCCTGACCTCGCGGCCACGAATCTCGCATAAGGCCATATCATTCATTTGATTACGAGAGTCCGTCTTGGCCAGAGACTCGACATCTTATGGTCCGGTTATGCCACCCCGAGCACATTGAATAGTCAATCCTGCCCTGTCTACCCCACAGCGATTCGGATCACGGACCTCCCTGTACTCGGGCCGGCAGACCCCGCATTACGAAAGCAGTTGATGTAGAGATAATCATGATTAGATTTGCCCTCATCCACGTGTCCTTGACGCGATCGACTGATTCGGTATACCAGGCTCATATAACAACAAGGAGGCCCTTGTGAAGATCAAAATCGCTGTGCTCACATTGTGTGGGTCACTCACGCTCGTTCCGGGCGCCGATGCCAAGGATTCGCAAACCCGCCAGGTCCTGATTGAAGCGCGCATCGTGGAACTCGGCGGAATCGGCGGGTTCAACTACTCCATGGCCAAGCCGAAAGGCGCCGACAAGACCGACAAGTTCACATCGATCAATCTCCAGTCTGTCATCGGCTATCTGGTGACCGACAATTTCGAATTGGAATTCAACCCGATCCTCAGCATCGAGAGTCTCAAGCCGGCCGCCACGGGGAACACCATCACGAACACCCGGCTGGGCGCGCTGGCCGGCGGGGCATTTCATTTCGCGCGGGAGTCACGCATTGTTCCCTACATCTTCGCCGCCGCGGGATTTCAGACAAACTCATTCACCGGTGCGTCTGATGATGCGAAAAAGGTATCGCTGATCCTGCCCGACGTGGGTTTGGGGATCAAGCCATTCATTACAGACGATTGCGCGATCAGGATGGAGCTGTTCGTCCGGAAGACGCTGAATGCGGAAGGGATCAAGGACTTTAATGAGGTTCAGGTTGGCGTGGGTGCCGGCCTCACCGTGTTCATCAGACCGACACTGATTACCGGCTATGAATGACCGAACGGCACGGTCCAAGCGCGGAGTGCCACGTGGTGGTCCACGACGCACCCGAACGCCCCGAAATGAAAAACCCCGCCGAAAGGCGGGGTTCAAGCTTCACTCAAGCGGTCAAATCCGATCTTACCTTACCCACCCCTTTTTGTCCAATGTCTTCAGCGCTTTGGTCGAAATGCGCATGCGTATCCAGCGCTTCTCCTCCGGGTTCCAAACCCGCTTGGAGACCAGATTGGGGTTGAAACGCCGCTTGCTCTTGTTATTGGCGTGGGAGACGGTGTGTCCCGAGCGGGGACGTTTGCCGGTAATGGGACAAAGTTTGGACATGGTCTATGCTCCGTTCTCTCGTCTGCGGACCGGGGTTCCGGACACCGGCCAGACTTGGATAATACAATAATCGGTTGGATTCATCAAGCGGAAAAGTGGCATCCCGGCACGCCGGGATTTCCAGTACAGGATACGACAGATTAGCCCCGGAGAGGGCCACCGGCCACGCCACGGCCTGATCCGGCCTTGACAGCGGTCGGTTGGGTCACGAGTTTCTGCCTATGATAAGACGAATCCTGGGTGTGCAGCTCGGCAAGTGGATTCTGTCCGTGGGTCTGGCTGCGGGGCTTGTGGCCGGGCTGCCGGGCGGGTGCGGCAAAAATCAGGCGGACAAGACCGCCGACGGCAAGACGATCATCCGGTTTTGGCAGTTCTGGACCGAGCCCAAAGTCCGGGCGGTCATCACCAAGTCAGCCGAGGACTTCGAGGCCGCCAATCCGGAGTACAAAGTCGAGATCACCGATCTGACTTGGAACGACGGGCACCAGAAGATCGTGGCGGCCTTCGCCGGCGGCGCCGTACCCGACCTTTTGGAACTCGGCTCCGACTGGATTGCCGAGTTTGCCGACGGCAATGCCCTGATGGAAATGACCAGCGAATACAATAATCTGGGCAACAGCTACTTTGGTTGGCTCCCGGCGGTCTACAAGAACCGCTGCTGGGGGTTGCCGTGGTACGTCTCGACGCGCGTGCTCTATCAGAACGACGAACTGGTCCGCTACGCCGGCGCGACACCCAACAATCCCCCGGTCTTCTGGGGACAACTCATGGAGCGCTGCAAACGGATATCCCAATTGCAGGGGAAACTCTACGGCTATGGGGTCAATGCCGCCGAACGTCACCGGCTGTACAAGAAATTCCTGCCTTTTCTCTGGTCCGCAGGAGGTGACATTCTCACGCCCGATGGCACCAAATGCGAGCTGGTCTCACCCCAGGCGATCGAAGCGCTGAAGTTCCTGGTCGATTTGAGCGAATTCGGCTATGTCGAGAAGCAGGCGCAACTCGATGAAATGTTCATGTCCAACCGGTTGCTGTACCATATCTCCGGCGACTGGTTGTATGAGCGCATCAAGACGTCGGGATCACCGCTTAGGTTCTCGGCCCATAAGATCCCCTTCCCAGCGCTGAATAAGGGCGGACAGATTTCATTCGCCGGGGGCGAGTATCTGACAATCCCGAGAGCGGCCAAGCAGCCACTTGGCGCGATCAAGCTTGCCCGTTTCATGATGAACGAGAAGACGATCTTCAATCTGTGCATCGCGACCGGATGCGCGACCCCCACCCACAAGGGCGTCGCTGAAAACCCGTACTTCGCCAAAGATTCGGTGCGCGAGGTCTTCATCGAGCAATTGAAACAAGCCAAGGCGCCGCCGGTACATCCGCGCTGGGTCGATATCGAGACCGAATTGGAATGGGGCGTCGAACAGGCCCTCTACAAGAAGATGACCGTCCCGGACGCACTCAACAAGACGTGCGAGAAAATCGACAAGATTCTCGAGGACTTCGCGAAGAAGTGACGTGAGTCGCAAACGTCATGGACAGCATGGACAGGAAGCGAAGTTCCAGCGAAGCCAGTCCGTGGCTGATGACCATGCCGTGGGTGGTCACGCTTCTGGTCTTTTGGGCGTACCCGCTGGGTTATGCGCTCGCGCTGGGCTTCGCGAAGTACGACATCTTCTCGCGCACCTGGCAGTGGGTGGGGTTCGCCAACTTCCGGGCCGTTCTCACAAATTCGGATTTTTGGTCGGCGCTCGGGCATACGGCGGTATTCACCGCCGGTACGGTGCCGGCCACGACAGTGCTGTCCCTGCTGTTGGCGTTGGCGTTGAATCGGCGGATGTGGGGCCGGTCAGTCTTCCGCGCAGGGTATTTCGCTCCGACGCTCACGGCCACCGTGGTCACCGCGTTGGTGTTCATTCACCTCTACGGCCAGGGTGGTTACCTGTTCCGGCTCGCGCAATTCACCGGTCTGCCGCTGCCATCACAGGGATTTCTGCTGTCCGAGTCGACCGCGCTGGTCTCGGTCATGCTGATGGATGTCTGGGTGTCGATCGGTTATTACGCCCTGTTGTTCCTGGCGGGATTGCAGGCCGTCCCTCAGGAACTCGTGGAAGATGCGCAGATGCATGGCGCCAACAGTTGGCAACGGTTCTGGGCGATTACGTGGCCATACCTTCGCCCCACAATGCTGTATGCCATTGTGATCAACCTGATTAAGAGCCTGCAGATCTTCACCGAGATCTTCGTGATGACACAAGGCGGGCCAGTCGGCTCGACCACCACATCGGTCTACCACGTCTACACAGCCGCGTTTGAGCGATTCGATCTTGGCTACGCATCGGCGGCGGCCTATCTGCTGTTTGTGATCATAGCGCTGGTGTCTGTCATCCAATTCCGGTTGCTGCAATTCGGGCGAGGAGCGGAGGAATGAGCAAACCCGGTGGCCCGCTACTCCCGATCCTCCTGCTGTTGGGCATGCTGGGGATGCTTTTCCCCTTCATCTGGATGGTGGTGGGGTCCGTCTCGCCGCGATGGAATGCGGGCTGGTTCAACCCATTTGGCGAATCGGCCTCCTGGGGCAACTACGCGGACCTGTTTGCGGCAATGCCGTTCGGGCGATTTCTGGTCAATTCGGCGGTGGTTGCGGCCGTCGTCACGCTCGGGAATATCGCCCTCTGTTTCCCCATTGGTTATGCTCTCGCGCGCTATCGCTTCAAAGGGCGGCGGGCACTCTACGGTTCCGCAGCCCTGGTGCTGATGGTTCCGCAATACGTGCTCGTGGTTCCGATGTTCGTGCTGATTCACCAGCTCGGCTGGTACGACACGCTTTGGGCGATCACGATACCGGTGCTGGTGAGTCCGCTGGGAATCCTGCTCGTCAAAGGAGCGGTTTCATCGGTCCCCATCGAGATCGAGGAGGCGGCGCGAATGGACGGCGCCGGGCCGTGGCGGATTGTGTACCGAATTGTCCTGCCTATCTGCCGTCCCACTTTGGCGGTGCTGGCGGTCCAGGTGTTCTGGCTGACCTGGAACGCATTCCTCTTCCCTTTTATTCTGACCGGTGAAAACGCGCGCACGATGCCGGTGGCGCTGGCGATGTTCCGGGGCTACCAGCAAGTCGATCTGCCACACCTGTTCGCAGCCGCAACACTGGCCACATTGCCGGTGGTTGCCGTATTCGTGATTTTCCAGCGACAAATAATTGCCGGAATCACCGCCGGCGCGGTGAAGGGCTGACCGAGCCGGTGAGCGCCTGGCGCTCACGTAGGAAATCGGCGATCCCGTCAGCAATGCCCTTGGCAGTGCGCGTGACAAAGGCGCGCTGGCCCAGCATTTCTTCCTGCTCCGGAATGATGATAAAGAGGCATTCGTTGAGGATCGACGGGTACTGCGTTGGCCGGATGACGGCGAAGTTCCCCTGATTCAATCCATAATCGTTGAGACGGGTCGCTTGCAGGAGGCGCTTGTGCACCGATCGTGCCAGATCGCGCGAGAACGGATGGTAGTAGTAGACGGCGCTGCCATTGTTGGCATACGGATTCGTGCCGTCCGGTACGGCGTTGTTGTGGACCGACACGTACAAGTCGGCATGATGTGCGACCGCAATGGCGGGCCGATTGTAGAGCGGAACATCCTCATCGCCGGTGCGCGTCATGACCACGCGGGCGCCGCGCTTCGCCAACTGGGCTTTGAGCGCCAGGGCCAGCCTCAGATTGGCGTCTTTCTCCTTTAGCCCGGTAGGGCCAATTGCTCCGGGATCGGCGGAGTGCCCTGGATCGACGACGATGGTCAGGCCTTTGACACCGCTCTTGATCACGGGCTGACGGCGAAGGTTGAGGACGAACTCCTTGTCCTCATAGTGCGCATCATACCCCCACAGCGGATGCTTCAAGGTGAGATCGATCTCGTAAACACCCGGTTGAAACTGCGACCAGACCAGGTTGCTGATCATGTCGTCGGTGGAATCCTGCGTGACCCAGTCGGTGTTTGAAGTCGCCCCGAACAACTGGATGTGCACATGGTTCAGGTCATCGTTGATGGTGACCTTGAATGGAAGCCGGTCTGACAAACTCACTTCGAGACGCACACTGGCCGACTCGGCACGAGTGACCAGCCGCTCGATCGAGCTGAACGGCATCGGGGATCCTTCCGGCAACAGGCGGGTCTTGGCGGTCTCTACCCAGGCTTCGATGCCAGGCGCCGGCTGCAGGATCGTCCAGATCCCAGCTTCTCCCCACCATCTGGCGCGCACCCCGTACGGCTGGAAGATCGACCAGTAGCCGAGGCGCGGACCCATACGAAGTATCTGAACGCTGTCAATCAACTCGACGACGCGAGGCGGCAGCGAATCGACCGCAACCAGCCCGCCGGGCGCCACGGCGACGGCGACGGAATCGCCGCGCAACGGTTTTCCCGACCGA
This sequence comes from Candidatus Zixiibacteriota bacterium, assembly GCA_016235085.1. GTDB lineage: Bacteria > Zixibacteria > MSB-5A5 > WJJR01 > WJJR01 > JACRMA01. The sequence continues at coordinate 20,662 of JACRMA010000097.1, read as the reverse complement.
TTCGCGCTTGCGTCGCGTTTGAGTTCGACTTGAATGCGAATCGTGTCACTGCGAAGTCCATTTGGGACCAGCCAAATGCCGTGGTACCGGCCGCGGGTCACCGGCGCGAGAGCGGCATCCGGCAGCGAATCCTCCCGTAACTGCGCCGTCCGCCGAAATGCAGCAAAATTCCGCAGTGATTCCGATTGCAGCTCCGTCATGGGGAATGGACCCAGGGTATCCGGCAACGCAATGACGCGGAACGTAGCGGCGCATCCGATCGTCCCATCGAAGGCGATGCTGACTTCATCACCGGCGCGCACGGTCCTGTTCCATGAGGGCCGCAAGGTCTCACGACGGATGATGGCACCACTGTCAAAGGGGATGAGCCACGTATCGGCGATGGTGATGGGGACTGTGAGTGTATCCGTGCCGTGAACATTGCTCGCCTTCAGCCGGAAGGCAAATTTCCCCGGCCGAACCGGGAGAAAGGCCAGGAATCCGCCGGTGCGATACACCGGCACTTTCGTGCCATTGATGGTCAGTTTCGATCCGGGAGTAACAGAGCCGATGATGAACGTCGAATCGACTGGCCCAATGTCTTGCTTGGGGCGGGGATAAACCACCGCCAGCTTGGGTGCGACCTTCGGGCCGGTTTCCGGCGTCTTCCCAACCGCATCCGGCACACCCGTCAGAAGACACACCCCCAGCAAGGCAATGAGAAGCACCCCAGCGCGAACGGCGAAGCTCCAGCCAGCGTGTTCCCCGAGTCGATGCGGCGAGTCGATCATGCCCGACAACTTACGCAAGCGGTCCAACTACGCAATCCCAGATATAAAAAACCGGCCCCGACACAAGTCGGGGCCGGCTCCCGGGGAGATGTTAGAACTCAAATCCAAGGCTGAACCACTGATTGGCGTCGAAGTACTTTGCACGCGCCCAAGCATAGTCGAAGGTCAGATTCGTATTCCCCCATTTCAGCCGAACACCGCCTCCGAACGTAAGACCGCTGATGTACTGATCCAAACTGGATCCGGAGTATCCGCCGCGAAGGTAAATGGACTCCTTCCAGCCATACTCCGCCCCCATCCGAACCTCATCGTTTGAGTAGTTGTTGCTCTGATACGAACCGTACACCGCGGCGCGGCTTTGGTTATCGTTGATCAGGTCATACCCGATACCGAATTGAAGAAACGATGGCAGCTCGAATGGCGAAGACTCCGTCCGGACGGTCTTGTCAGGAATGCCGGGATCGACTCCTGGGAGAGGTACATCTTTGTCAAACCCGGATCCCGTGAAAGCCATATCCGGTCCGTAGTTCTTCATTGTCGCCCCAAATCGAAGCCCGTGCCATTGCGGATCGTAGACAAACCCGAAATCGAATGCCATGCCGCTGGCCTGAACCCGATGGATGTCCTCTGAAATGAACATCCCAGTTGCTCCGAAACTGACGCGATCGGTCAATTGCCGAGCGAACGTTAATCCAACCACGGTCATGGCGGGAGCGAACAGCTCACCTGTTCCCTCCGGGCTCTGCTCTGTGGTGACGGGTATATCGCCCATCGTGAGTGCTTTGATCGACAGCGCCATTACACCCATGCTTCCAAGTTTGGTCGCTACGGCCGCCTGGTTGACCGATACATCAAGCAAGTAGTCGAGGTGCGTGATCGAGGCCTGGGTCGCCTCCAGGCTGCCAAGCCCGGCGGGATTCCAAAAAATGGCATCAACTCCGTGCACACCGGCTATGCCCGCCCCTGCCATGGCGATATTGCGGGCTCCCACCGGTATTTTCAACTCTTGGGCGCCGGCCGTACCGAACTGATTGTCATTTGCGGCACTGAGATCGGAGGCACGCAAGAGAATCAGCCCCAGGGCCAACACCTTAAGGAAATTCATCTTCATGATATGCGCCTCCTCAAATCAGAAAGTGTTCAATTGCTCTTTTTCGACAAAGATCGCCATTTTCCCGAAAAACACACCAATTCCGGGTGCATCAACCTGATAGAATCTGGATACGGATCCGGTGGTCGTTCTGCCCGACATCGAAGCCAGAGTTATTGTAGAACGGATTGGGGACAGCTTTGATGCGGTCGAGTCGGCGGCCCGCAAGGGAATCTGAGTTCACAATTGAGACGGGCGTCACGAACGAGAACGTGTCCACAGGTGTATTCGTCTTGTTTGTGTAGATATGCACGATAGTTCCGGGCGCGGGCCGGGTCAGATTGCCGGAAAGGTCCATGAAACGAAACCGTCCCAGATGTAACGTGTACTGGTACTGATCCGCGTTGGTACCTGGCGTTTCCCAAGCGACGTCGTCGTAGTTCATGTCAATCAGATACAGACCATCCCCCCAGGTGAAGGAACCGCTGGCGTCGTCGTCCAGGTTCATGAATGTAATGCGACGGTTATCGGTCACATCCCAGATCTCAAGGGGAACCTTGGCGAGATTACCCGACGCATCACGAAAGACTGTCGGATAGTCCTGTGAATTATCGGGGCCGTAGAAGTCCCAGCAGTATTCTGTCGCTGACTCGGTGAAGCGAATCTCAAAATCGTGATTCGTCGCGCCTCGCCATGCGTAACGACTCAGCGTCTGGTCACCGAACGGGTCCATGTACCAGTCGCTCGTGGAATTCCTCGACATATGGACGTTGTCAGGAGTAATGGGGCCCTGCGCAGTCGCGATCTCTTTAACTCCATTCACTGCGAGCGGCGGACCCATCACCTTAACCATCAAGCCATCGACAATGGTGTATGTGTTATCGCCGGATTGATTGGTTTGGTCCCTAAGCACCGGTGTCCCCAGATTATCATCGATCAAGTCCCACACCATTCCCAGGTTTTCGTCCGGTCTGAATTGGACGTGGTAGCGGTGGCCGGTGACAGCCGCGGGATCGACAACAAACGCGACCGTGTTCCCATCGGACATGCTTGTGCCGGAGCTCGTGTGCGTTACGGGAAGCGTGTCGAATGGGAGGCTCCCGTAATCCGTATTCGCCACCGGTCTTTGTGGAGTGAGCATGGTCTTGGTGGCGGATTGCGGATTCTCCAGTGTCTTCGGAGTCGCCGAGGCGTCGTAAGAATAGGCGGTCACGGCGTAGAAGTAGTCGGTCAGATTCCGGAGCGGGCCGCCGAGTATTTTGTCCTCGTTCGCTACATAATAACGCCGGACCCCGATGTCACTGCCAAACTGAACCGGCCTGTTGATCACCACTCCCGTTTCAACGTCAAAGACATTGTCGAATATGATGGCGGCGCCATCGGCGACATCATACGTGGCGATCAGTTTCCAGTGTGAGCCATCCGCGCTTTGCCAGACATTGTATCCCTGGAACGGAAAGTCCCCAGGTGTAAGCTCTGACACATTGCCCCACTCGAGAACCACCTGCCCGTTCAAAACCTGGCTCTGTAGTACTGGAACGGCAGGAGGTGTCGGTAGATCGAAGTTCAGATTGAATGCCGTCTGTGCAAAGTCATCGTAGAACTTAAGTGCGGTGATGGAGGTGAGGCGGTCTGATCCCTGCCCGACGATGATTCCCATAACGACTTCCTGGGTATCGCCCGGTGCCATCGTAAAGGGACCTGCCGATTGCATGAATCGCCGGTCCGCCGGCGTATCATCGAGCCAGCCGGTATTTGCCACGGGATCGCCACTCACGAAGAACTTGGTGACCTGGCCGGTTACCGGGTCAACCAAATCAGTTCCGTCCGGTTGGAGGCCCATCATGTAATTGTAGATTTCCTGGGGCGAGTCGGGATCGGTGCCATTGATGTACTTGTTGAAGGAAGTCATCGGGAGATTGCGGAAATTCGGCACCGCCCGGCCGGACACAAATGCGGTATCACCTTCCGAAGGGACAATGGGCCCCTGGAAGAAGTCATACCCCACGGCTGGCGGGTTCGATTTGTAGCTGTTGTCGGCGTTGGTCGAATTGTAGCAGTATCCCAGACTCAAATCCACGTCGCACCCGACGAGGTCGTCGGCTGCGCCGCCAAGATCCGGGTCGGACCAGCAGGAGACGTAGGCATCGTTCAGGGTGTTCGACCCCTTGTTGATGATCTTGAATTTGATGAACAGGCAGTTCCCAAGGGGGCCCGTCCGGGCAAATCCGAAGACCGTTTGCTGAACTTCCAGCCCCAGAGGCTTGGTGGCGCCGCTGTTGTGTGAAGAGGGATCGGCGTCGTTGTAGACGCACCAGAGAGTCTGATCGCCGATCAGAAGCGGCCTGCCAGTGGCATCCACCGGCGCGCCGTCCGCGACCGGCCAATTGAGGTAGTCGCTGGACGTCGTGTCGCCCCGGACGATCTTGTAGACATGGTAGCTCTCGTTGTCGGGCGCGGGAGATCCGTTGATCATTTTCCCCGGAACGAAATCCTGAGAATATTCCGCAACCGCGACACGGATCTCGTTTTCGACCATCGCCCCGATCCAGATTCCACCGGCGTATACCACGCTGGTATTATCCGTCTTGCTGGGATCGCGCGCGGGGAAATACAAGCCGTCGTTCTTCCCATAGAACCCGCCATCGTCGTACGCGAACGAGCCGATATTCGTCACAACCATATTCAGGTTGTTCGCGTCGTACATGGCAGTGACGTCGAGGTTGGCAGTGCCGGCGACGCTGGGGTGGACTTTTCCCTTCCCCGGCGGTAGTCCTGCCTGGACCCCCGCCACCGCAACAATCAGCACCGCAATTAGCAGGTATAAAATCCGTTTCATCCGTTTACCTCCCTCCGAGTCATTCCGACAACTCGGACCGTAGTCGATCACCACGTTCCCATGTGAATCAGAAATTCACTTTCACACCGAAGCGAATCTGCCGGGGCGCGTCATAATTCAGGGGGGTCTGCTCACGCAGCCGGTAGAGCTCCTCCCCTGACATCCCGGAATGCTCGGTTGGATCGCCGTTGTTCCTAATAAACGTCTGTCCCTCTTGAGTGTTCAGCCACGACGTCGTGTTGGGCCGTCCGGTGGACTCGTAGACATCGACGACGTTCTTGCGGTCGAAGACGTTCATGACCCACAAGTACACGTCCCAATGGACTTTGCCGAGAGTGAATGTGCGGTTTGCCTTCAGATCGACACGGTACGTCCAAGGCTTGTGCTCGGCGTTGATGGAACTGCGCGGGTCGGGTGCAAGCGCTGCGGAGGATACTTCGTTCCACGGAATGACCGAGGTATACGCGGTTCCGGACCCGGCCATCAGAACGAAGTTAACACCGGCGTTTTCGAACGGGTAGAAATCCCCGACTTTGAATCCCTCATGCGGACCGGACCGGATATCCATATTGGCGGAAACTTTATGCCGTTGGTCGTAGTCAAGCGGATTGCTGTGACGCGGAGAGGCCATATTCTGCCAGACGATATTGTATTGCGTCTGCGGGAATGAACCGGTGCCCTTCGCATACTCCAACGTGTAGGAGCAATCCAACTGGATATTGTGATTGCGCCGCATCTTGATACCAAGTTCGAGACCGCGGATGGTGCCATAGTCCGCGTTTCGGAACGTGCCAAATGACGTTGCCGATTGTGCGATGAAGGCGTTCTGCGTGGCCGCCACCGTCAGATCTTCCACGTCTTTGTGATATGCCGTGATATCCAGGCGCGTGAAATCACCCAGCTGCTGAGTATAACCCACTTCGTAGGCTGTGGTCTTCTCTGGCGCGAGGTTGGGATTTGCCAGCAGGTTGAAATAAGGGGTCTCTTCCAGCATTCTGGCAAGATAGTCGCGGCTCATGTAGAGGTTTTCGAGGTCAGGACGCTGGAAAAACTTGCCGTACGAAATGTGGAAGTTTGCCTTGTCGGAAATCGGGAATCCGACACCGACTCTCGGCGACAACCTCATCTCGGCTTTGGTCTTTTCAAAATCGGCGTCATCCAGCTTGTTCGGAGAGCCGTACGCCAGCGGAGCGTTCGCGTCTTTCAACCGGTCCGTATTGGCGTTGAAGTAGTCGAATCGCAGGCCCGCGTTGAGGACCAGCCCTTCCCACTCGAACTTGTCCTGCAGGTAGGTGGCGAATGTCACCGGGTGCCGGGCTTTCGATCCCTCGGACAACGTGTCCGATTCCCGGTTAAACAAATCGAAACCGTAATGGTTAACATCCTTGAAACCGTTATTCGTGACCAAGGTATCCCATTGACCCGTGGCGTCATTCCTTACGGTATCAACCGTGAAATACCCATGAACCTGATGCGGGAAATAGCTTTGGTAGTACCGCAAGGTGTGGCGCTGGAATTCCATTCCAAATTTCACTTCGTGGTGTCGCTGCAGCTGGCTGGTCAGGTCGAATTTCAGCCCAGCGTAGGAGGATTTGCGGTGCAGATAATCCTCCCACACGTGGCCCTCATCACCCGAGCCGACCGCCATGAAACCACGTCCCCACGTCGTGTCCGTTCCAATGCTGTCCCCCGCCGCATTGAGGATCGGGTCGATCGCCATGAACGGAGTCAGCCCAATGTCGGGCACGTCTGAATAGGCGTGAACTCGAGGATTTGTTGTGGAGTCGATGATAGCCCTCACCAGCACGCTGTCCACGTTCGTGTGGACATAGAGACCCTTCGGATCCGACGGTTTTGTCTGGACCGTGTCCACCACGAGCACGCTGTCGCCGCCCTCCATCTGCCGATAGGTGGAATCGAAGCGGGACGGATACATGTCATCGTACTTCCAGAACAGATCCCCGGTGAAGAACTGGGGATTCGAGACCGGCCGCGCATACTCCAGGATATTGTTGAAATACACGCCGTCACCCCGTTCACGCTCCGTTGCAAAATAGTTCGCGGAGAGCGTGTAGAAGGTCTTGGAGGATACGCTGTGAACGAGTTGGGTGAAGAAGGAGTTGTTCTTGTCCTTGTAGCGGGGCATGTGCTCTTTGTTGAACAGGTAATCATGCTGGTACTCTCTCCAGTCATCGTACGAGCCCAGGATTCCCGTTCTCCACTTCAGATCCTTGGTCAGATTCACCGTGAACTTGCCCTGCCAGCTGTACCCCGCCAATGAGTTTTGCGGCAGCCGCCGGTCTCCCAGCAAGTCCTGGACGGTGCTGTGAGGGGAACGGTCACGCTGCCATCTCCGCCCCGCGGAGATAAACAACGTGCCCTTCTCCCATCCCGGCCAGAGCGGCCCAGTCAGATCCAGCGCATAGATATTGTAGTCGTACGACTTCGATCCGATGTTGTCGGTCACGAGGTCGATGTTCCCGGAATACTTCGATTGTCCCTCTTTGGTGGTGACATTAATCGCGCCGGACGAAATCCAGCCATACTCGGCATTGAACCCGCCGGTGGTGACCGCGATTTCCTGGATCGAATTTTGATTGATTTGAGTCGTTGACAGGCCAGTCACCGGGTCCTGCTGGGAGAATCCGTCGACGAAGTACGCAACCTCGGAGCGCCGGCCACCGCGGATGCTCATCGTCGCGGTGTTCGTGTTTTCCCGGAAGCCACGCTGACGGCTGTCGGAGTTGTCTCGGTACGCCACGACTCCGGCCTGGAGAGACACGACGTCCTGATATCCCCGGGTGGGCATATTCTGAACTTCTTGCTCGGTCACGATTCGGAGTGACGCGGTTTGGTCCCTGAGTACCAACGGCCGCTCGGAGACGACAGTTATCGTCCCCATCTCAACATTTCGTGCCGAGAGCTGGAAGTCCTGATATGTCGTCAGGTCAACGGAAACACTCACGTTCTGGACCGCCATAGCGCTGTAGCCAACGAGTGATCCTTTCAACGTGTAAGTACCTACTGGAATGTTGAGCAAGACAAACTCGCCCGATTCATTGCTCAGCGCCCCCAGGGTTGTCCCCTCAATGGTGATGGCTGCGCCGGGAATCGGTTGGCCCGTTTCCTTGTCAGTCACCACACCCGAGATTTTGCCGGTGGTTCCCGCAAGGGCCCAGGATGCGAGCAGCATCAGGCATAGCGGGGTTATCCACCAACGGTTGAATCGCTGTTTCAAGGTTCCCTCCTTTTGAACAGGAATGGCATACGAGCGTTCATGTCATTGTCCGGATTAGAGGTCAGGATACACGAAGGAGCAGGAGGACGGGCGCTCCCATTCGGGAGTGCCGCTTCGCAATACCACCCGCGCCGGAACCCCGAAACGGAGCCGGCTTCACGCTCCAAGGGAACGCGGGCAAAGCCAGATAGTTGAAAAGTATGGTGAGCCATCGCGTCCATGCGAATTATCGACCAATCGGCTCCACCGAGGTGCAGCCGCATCTTGGATATATTTCGACCGATTCCCGACAACCTGCACGGTGCCAAGGCAACCGGCCCCGTGATACCGCCCCCATAGAAGTTCCCCTGACAGACAGCGGACTGCAGCTGCACCGTCACCCAATAGCGAATTTCGTCCAATCCCAAACAGTGTCAATAGTAAAGTGCGAAAATGGCGATCAAAGCCCGCCTGGCTCGACAGGCCAAATCACACTGGCAAAGGACCAATTCGCCACTTCAAACTGATTTACGTCGTGAGGGCCTGACTTAAGTCAAAAAATCAAGATCAGGATTGCCCAAGTGTTGGAACAATAAAACAGGGCTGAAACGAGACCACCCTCGAATCAGCCCAAGTCGCTGTGCGGCAAAGCTTTACAAACTATAATTTCGACACGAATTCGGCGATCCGCTCCAACCCCAGTTTGATATTCGTAATGGAATTGGCATAGGAGAAGCGCAAGTACCCCTCTCCAAACCGCCCAAAAGCCGTCCCGGATAGGGCGGCGACCCCGCCTTCCTGCAAGAGACGATCCGCCAATACCTGTGATTCGATACCCAGACGGGTCACGTTCGGAAACACATAAAAAGCCCCGGACGGCCTGCGGCAGCTGATGCGATCGATGCTATTGAGCCCGTCGACAATAATATCGCGCCGCTTTTGAAATTCCGTCCGCATCGCCTCGACCGGTTCCTGCGGCCCGAATAGGGCGGGAGGAATGACCATTTGGGAGAAAGTGGCCGTGCAGGAGTTACTGTTGGTCTGCAGTTTCGCAACGGCAGCGGCGAGGGTCGGATGCATAACACCCCATCCCAGCCTCCACCCTGTCATCGCGAAAGTCTTCGACATTCCATCCAGCAGGATCACGTTGTCCATGGCATCGGGGACCTCGTGGAGGATACTTCTATGCTCCCCCTCATAAATGATCCGCGAATAAATCTCATCGGCGAGAACGTAAATGTCGCGCTCCATGGCCAGCCGGCCCACGGCCCGCAGATCTTCCGCTGTCAGGATTGACCCGGTCGGATTCTGCGGCGAATTGATGATGATCAGCTTCGTCCGGTCCGTAACCAGATCGAGCAACTCATCGACGTCTAGCCGAAAGTCGTTCTCTTCGCGCAGCTTGATGGGGACCGGACGTCCACCCACAAAACTGATGACCGATTCATAAATCGGGAAACCGGGATTGGGATAGATGACTTCATCGCCCTCGTCGACCAGCGCCAGAATGGTATAGAACATAATCGGCTTGGCGCCGGGTGTGATCACCACACGGTCCATATCCACCGGGACACCGCGCGTTTCGGACACGTAGCGGGCGATGGCCTGCCGCGCTTCGGGTATGCCCGGCGACGGCCCGTAGTGGGTGGCACCGCCTTTGAGCGCGCGCACCGCCTCATCGACAATGTGCGCGGGTGTCTCGAAATCCGGCTCGCCAATCTCCAGATGAACAACAGTCCGTCCCTGGCTTTCGAGTTGCCGCGCCTTGGCGAGAACGACGAAGGCGGTCTCTGTTCCCAAGTCGGACATCCGCGATGCAAAGCGGATTCCCGGTTTCTTTTCGGTGATCAACATATCGCTCCTATCCCCCAGACCTTACGCGGCAGTTGGACCGAACCGCTGTCATAATCCTGCGAAGCCCGGCAACTGCTAGTAGACCCGCGCCACTTTTCGGGCCAAGACCTTCTCAGTGGCTGTCACAATGTGACCGGCGGTCAGTCCAAATGCGGCCATCAATTCCGCTGGCTTTCCTGACTGGCCGAAACGATCCTCCACGGCGACAAACTCCATCGGTACCGGGCAGTTCCGTACCAGAACTTCCGCCACGGCGCTGCCGAGCCCGCCGTTGATCTGGTGCTCTTCGGCAGTTACCACGGCGCCGCAGTCTTCCGCCGCCTGAATCAGCAGATTCCGGTCGATCGGCTTGATCGTATGGATGTTGATGACCCGCGCCTGGATACCTCTGGCAGCAAGCGCGTCGGCAGCCTGGAGCGCTTCGTAGACCATCACACCGCAGGCAACGATCGCCACGTCGTCCCCGTCACGCAGGAGAATCCCCTTGCCGATCTCAAAAGGCGTCGCGGCATCGGTGACGACCGGTACGTCCTCCCGTCCGAAACGTAGATAAACCGGGCCCCATACGGCTGCGGCGGCGAGCGTGGCTTTGCGCGTCTCCTCAAAATCGCACGGTACGATGACTTTCATATTGGGCAATACACGCATCATGGCGATTTCTTCCAGCGCCTGGTGCGTGGCGCCGTCAGGTCCCACGGAGATTCCACCATGGGCGCCGCCGATCTTGACGTTCAAATCAGAATAGCACACTGGGCGGCGGCGGTCATCATGTTCTGTTCGGCGACACCCATTTCCACAAAACGATCCGGGAATTCCTTCGCGAAAAAACTGACCATCGTCGAGTCGGTGAGATCCCCGACCAGCACAACGACATCAGGATTTGTCTTGCCGAGTTCGGCCAGCGCCCGGCCGAATCCCTCGCGTGTCTTCTTCATTTGCGGCATCAGTAATCTTTCACAACCGCTTGGACGCGGCTTCTCTCATCAGTTGTTCAGCAGCCGTCCGGACCATTCAGCGTAGGTTGTGCCAAGCTCGGCGAGGGCTTTGTCCCCCTCCTCCGGTTTTGGCGGCTTGCCATGCCACTCGAACTTGTCCGACATGAACGAGACGGGGTGTCCCATCACCGTTCGCGCCAGTATAACCGTCGGCTTGCCCTTGCAGCGCCGGGCCTGGTCCAGTGCTCCCAGGATGGCTGCGATGTCGTGCCCGTCGATCTCGATAACGTTCCAGCGGAATGCGCGGTACTTGTCACCAAGCGGGGCCAGTCCCATGATATCTTCAACATGACCGTCGATTTGAATGTTGTTGTAGTCCACAATCGCGCAGAGGTTATCCATCTGGTAGTGCCCGGCGGCCATGGCCGCCTCCCAGGTCGATCCCTCTTCATGCTCGCCATCGGACAACAGGGCATAAACGCGTCGCGGGTGCCCGTCTATGCGTGAGCCGTACGCGGCGCCGAACGCGATGGAAAGCCCCTGGCCCAGCGATCCCGAGGAGACCTCCACGCCGGGTGTGTCCAGCGATGATGGATGGCCCTGCAAATGCCCGTCGAGCTTACGGAATTTCATCAAATCCTTGAGGGGAAAATACCCTGCCTCCGCCAGCGCGGAGTAATGGATCGGTGTCATGTGACCCATCGAGTAGAACCACATGTCACGGCCCGGCCACTTCGGATTCTTGGGATCGTAAACCAGCTCATGGAAAAACAGCGTTGCGGCAATATCGGCAAAACCCATCGGCCCGCCGGTGTGGCCGGATTTGGCTTCCACGAGCATCGTGATGATGTCGCGACGCAGTTCGAGCGATTTGGCCTTGAGTTGGTCGACCGGGAGCCGGTAGGGGTTCTTGCGTTCAGCGGTGTCCGTCATAGTGTGCGCTTCCTCCGTCGGCAGAAGGAACAATACCGGTCCCTCAATCGCAAGATATGATCTTTCCCCAGCAAAATCTGGCACGGCGTTCCAGAGCCGCCAGCGACCCATCGTTTTTGACAACATAGTCGGCCATTTGACGGCGTGCGCGCCAGCTCATCTGCGCGCGTATCCGGCCATTAATCTGCCGGTCGTCCCATCCTCGTTTTCTCAGCCGCCGGCGCCGGACGGTCAATGGCGCCCAAACGCCCACAAGCGTATCCCAGCGGACACGTCTCCGACCCCATTCGGCGAGCAGCGCCGCGTCCACAATCACCGCTTGGCATCCCGGCACGCGGCGGGCACGGCTGATCTGGCGATTCAGCTCCCGGAGCAGATAAGGATGTACCAGACGATTGAGACGGGCCGTGGATTGCCGTGACGAGAAGGCTTTTTCGGCCAGCCGGGCTCGCACGATACGGCCGCCACGAATTATGTCCCTCCCGAACCCCTTCACGAGCTTGCCGCGTAGCTGTCGGGATCGGTCAACGACTTGCTTGCCAATCTCATCTCCGGAAACCATCACCCCGCCCCAGCGCACGAAGAGATCGGCAACTTCGGATTTCCCGGCGCCAACCCCCCCCGTGATCCCGATGACCGGGATCCTTCTTCCCGATGTCCCTGAAGGTCTCATGCCGTTTGGAAATTGCAGGATCGCGGGCGCGGATGATGTCCGTGCCTATTTCGGGCGCTCGTCCGCGAGACCAACCGCGGGCCATGGCAGCGGGCGCAGAGAAATTTCGCCGGACTCCAGTTTCATCATGAACTCGCCGAACCCACAGCTGAGGCTCCTGGGAGACCGGAAACGCAATGTCGCTGCGGGCAAGAGCCGGACCGTTTCGGTCAAGTGGCTGGCAACTGTCAGATTGTCTGCGTCTGTTTGAACCTGATCGGCATTAAGACCCATCCACTCTCCGGATTTGCTCCACGAATACAGCAGGACCGGCGGGGCTGAGCGCAATCGAACGGTGTCGGCGATTCGCCTCCAGGTCCCCAGGTTAAACTGCCAATGCCCCTCGCCGCCAATGACCCAGCTCTGGTCGGCGACCAGGCGCTCGCCGGGATCAAGCTCCAGGCGAAAGTTCGGCTGTTTGACCATGTCCATCGCGGCAGCCATGGCCAGTGCCTGTGATGATCCCATTCCGGCTCTCGTTCGGATGATATCGTCGAACGTGATATCGAACATCCCCTCCGCCCAGAGGTTGCCCCACGCTTCAAGCTGTTCGGGATTCGCCATCACCCCATCGACAACGACGGTTCGTCCGCACATCTGGAGGTATCTCCCCTGCCATCGTGCAGCCATCTCGGAGAAGTCGCCCGCATTCCCTCCGGCAGCGGCCAATTCCGCCACCCGAAGGCTCAGCGTATTGGCCCAGTAGATCGTGGTGCGGACCATCGCTTGCTCGCGGGAAACCGCGACCTCTCCGGTGTCAGCGGCAATCGATGCCCAGGCGCGCTGTACGACTGGGCTGTACATCCCCACCGCCCCGCAGGACACGATGGCGGCCCAGCCCCGGGACTGCTGCGTTGGGAGAGCAGCAAGAGCTTTGATCTTTTCCAAACGGATTCGATCGAGCAGTGTTAACGCCGGTGTCGAGGGTTGGCCCAGGCGGCCAACCAGCTCGCGCAGCCTGGCGTCCGATTCCCGGTCATCACGTCCGAGCAACGGGTAGAACGTCGAATGTTCATTAAACACCAGCACCGGTGAAATCGCGGCGAGCCTAATTTCGAGAGGCAGAGTTGTTTGGACTGAAATCAGAACACTGTCCTGGCACATATATCCATGCCCAAGCGAATCGACAATGATGAAGAGAGTGCTATCCCGCTGACCGGTGCGGCGCATCTGGGTATAGAGAAGCGACGCGGCTTCAAGCGTCGAAAGATTCGGAATCGCGGCTCGCAAAAGCACGGCGGGCGATGGCATACGGCGGTCCAACCAGGAACACCGCTGGGCATCGATGGCCGAATCGTTCACCGCGGCAGGATCGAGTGGGCGCTGTCCCCAATAGAAGGGATTTCCCTTCGCTGTCCCGAGTCGCAGGCGGCGGTACATATCCAGTTTCCGCGGGTCGCGATCCGTGTACGCCACCAAGCTCCCCGGCATTTTCTCCACGATTTCCGAGAAGAGCGCGTCGGATTTCAAGTAGATCTCGGGGCAGGGGACAGCCAGGGAGCGATAGGCATAAAACGAGTACCGAATCGCCGGCACGGCATCGCCGAAACTGAGAACGGAATCCCACGCGGCCCAGTGCAGCGAATCAACGTTGGGCGCCGGTGGTGGCTTGCGCGCACCCGATGCGCTCTGCGGCGCCATCATGGCGAGCGCCACCAACAGCAGCATGCCTCGCATCGAAAGGCGTGGGAGCAGACAAGAGTCAGGTTTCGTGTGGCATTGAAATGAATTCAAGGTGATCAGGCGCATCGTTGTGCTCCAAAATTCACTCGAACGATTGGGGAATCCATCCCTGGCTACTTTGCCTCCAGCCAGTTCGGTCCGGTACCCAGATCGGCCACGAGGGGTACATCGAGGTCCACGACAGTTTCCATCGTCTCTTTTACCACCTTCGTCAGCCAATCGATTTCAGATAGATGGGCATCAAATACCAATTCGTCATGGACTTGCAGTGCCATGACAGACTTCCGGCCCCGCAATTGGCGATCGATTTCGATCATCGCCTTCTTAATAATATCGGCGGCCGTCCCCTGCAGTGGGGTATTCACCGCCGTTCTCTCAGCAAACTCCCGTAGAGGCCGGTTGGACGCTTTCAAGTCGGGGAGGAAACGTCTGCGGCCAAACAGCGTCCTAACCATGCCTTCGGTCCGTGCCTTGGCGATGGTGTCGTCGATGAACCGTCTCACACCCGGATAACGCCGGAAGTAATTGTCAATGAAAGCCTTAGCCTCTCCAACCCCCATGTCGGATTGCTGCGACAATCCGTAGGCGGAGACGCCATAGATGATCCCAAAATTGGCCGTCTTTGCCAGTCTCCGTTGCTCCGGAGTCACCTGACCCTCGGGAATACCGAATATCTCGGCGGCGGTTCGGGAGTGAACATCAGCGGCATCCCGGAAAGCGGCCAACAAGGCGGGATCCTGCGAGAAATGCGCCATCAGCCGCAACTCGATTTGCGAATAGTCGGCCGCCAGCAGGATATGATCCTGATCGCGTGGGATGAATGCCTTGCGAATCTTGCGGCCTTCCTCTGTGCGTATCGGGATGTTTTGCAAATTGGGATCGGTGGATGAGAGCCGGCCGGTCGCTGCGATGGTCTGATTAAACGAGGTGTGAACCCGTCCGGTAAGGGGATTGACGAGCTCGACCAGTGCATCGGTGTACGTGGACTTCAATTTCGCCAGCTGCCGGTATTCCAGCATCCGGCGCGGGAGATCATGCACCAGGGCGAGTTTTTCGAGAACGCCGACGTCAGTGGCGCGCTGGGCGGTTTTCGCGGTGCGCCGGCCAGGCGCAAGTTTCAGCTTGTCGAACAGAATGTGGCCAAGCTGGCTGGGTGAGTTGAGATTAAACTCCTCCCCCGCCAACTCGTAGATCGCCGCAATGAGGCCATCGATCTGGGACTGCATCTGCCGCGACAGGCTCTTGAGGTACTCGCGATCAACCTTGAAACCCGCCGTTTCCATCCGCCCCAAAACCGGAGCGAGAGGAAGCTCGATTTCGTTGTACAGTTGCTCCACGCCCGCGGGCGCGAGTCTCGGTGCCAGCACGCCATAGAGTCTGAAGGTGTAGTCGGCGTCCTCGGCTGAGTAGTAGGTCGCCTTGTCCACCGCCACTTCCGCAAAGCTGAGCTGCTTCTTCCCCGTTCCGATCAACTCTGTGATCGGCTGCATCGTGTGGCCGCAATGCGCCTGGGCCAGCGCATCGAGTCCATGCGAACGCGACTCGGGATTCAGGCAGTAGGAGGCGAGCATCGGGTCGAATCCGATACCGCACAGTTCGATTCCGTAGCGCGCGAAGACCTCGCCGTCGTATTTGACGTTCTGCGCAATCTTGCGTGGTCGATCGGCGGTCAGGATCGGGCGCAAGAGGTCAAGAGCGGGCTGAAGGGGCAGGCTTTCCGTCTTGTCGGAATGGCCAACCGGGATGTAGTAAGCTTCTGTTTCGACGAACGACAGCGAGATGCCGACAAGGTCCGCTTCGAAGGCATTGAGCGAAGTCGTCTCGGTGTCGACTGCCAGCCATTCGGCGTTGCGCATTTGGCCGACAAGTTTGCCGAGTTCTTCGAGCGTGCGAACCTGCTGGTATTTGCCGGGAGAATCCGAGGGCGTCACCGTCTCGATCTTGGCCGAGGCCACATCCGGGCCCAGCCACTTTACCAGCGATTTGCATTCCAGTTCGACAAACAGCCGCGCCGCCGCCGTTTCGTCGAAGGTCGCGGCCTGGAATCGCTCGGGCTGCCACGCAATGGGACAGTTCATTTCCAACGTCACCAGTTCCATCGAGAAACGCGCCTGATCGGCGTACTGGATCAGCTTCTCCTGAAGCGACTTTCGTGCGATCTTCGGCGCTGCCTTCAGCACCGATTCGAGGTCACCGTATTCTTTGATCAAATCGACGGCGGTCTTGGGACCGATCCCAGGGACACCGGGGACGTTGTCGGAAGTATCACCCATCAGCGCCAGGACATCGCGCACCCGCTCTGGCGGGACACCGAACTTGTCGGCCACGCCCTGCGAGTCGAGCCACTCAACTTCGGCGCCTCCCTTGCGTGGGTTGTAGATCTTCACATGCTCGCCGACCAGTTGCATCAGGTCCTTGTCGCCCGAGACGACGACGACATCGTATCCGGAGGCCACTGCTTGCTGTGCCAAAGTCCCGATCAGATCGTCCGCCTCGTATCCGGCCATTTCGACGAGCGGGCATCCGATCACGGCGGCGATCTCTTTGACGCGGGGAATCTGTGCAATCAACGCATCCGGTGTCGGAGCGCGAGTGGCCTTGTATTCTTCGTGCTTCTCGTGACGGAAAGTCGGCTCGGGCCGGTCAAAGACGAACGCCCAGTAATCGGGCTTCTCTTCGCGCCGGAGTTTCAGAAGCGAGTTGGCCACGCCAAAGATGGCGGAGGTGTTCTCGCCTTTGGAGTTGCGCAGCGGAGCCCGGATGAACGCGAAATACGCCCGATACGCAAGCGCCGTTCCATCAATCAGGTATAGTCGCAATCGTTGGGGCATGGGATCACCGGGGTTCTCCGCGCCCGAAATAACGGACTGGGCACTTCGGATGCAATTGAAAGCTCAGGGTGGAGAAACCTCGCCCCATGGGGAGGTCGTGCTAGGAGACTGCCTGCAATCGCTTGAGCATGTCCTCGGGGCCAAGGAATCCCTGGATGACATCGCCGACCTGGCCCTGGGAATTGATAAGGATGATCGTCGGCAGGGAATACTGCTTAAGCTGGAAGACATTGAGAAAGTGCTTCGTTTCAGGTGAGTCACTCTTCTCCAACTGAAGCTTTAGCGGCAGGAATCGTTGCACTTCGGCCGCCACGCGGTCGTCCGCCCAGGTCGCCTTGTCGAGCTTTCGGCAGTTGGCGCACCAAGTCGCCCAGGTGTCGATGACGACCGGCTTGCTTTCGGCCTTCGCCTGTGAAAGACCATTGTCGAGATCGGTTAGCCACGGAATCCTTTCTGATGGCTCCGAACCGGACGATCCAGGGATGAAGGTGTTGACCTCCACAGGCGGCCACACGAATCCGGACGTCAGAAGGTACCCCCCCAGCAAGTAGATACCGAGAATGAAGGCAATGATCCCCACGAGTTTCCTGAGTCGGGCAAAGAACGGTGATTCTTGCGTGAGCCGGTCCAATCCACCCCCCAACACACCGAGCGCCAACAGCAGCAGCCCAGCCAGTAGCGCAAGCAGTTCCGTCGAGATCAAAGTGCGCAGGAAGTAGAGTGCCATCAACAGAAGGACAAATCCGAAGAACTTCTTCACCGTTTCCATCCACTCGCCGGCATGTGGGAGATTTTGGATGGCGGAAGAGAACGTCCCGATTAGAATGAACAAGGTCCCCAATCCAAGAGCGAACGTGAACAAGACGAAGAACCCCAGGAGCGCCGAACCGGTGGTGGCGACATACAGCATGATCCCCGCGACAAATGGGCCGACACAAGGCGAGACGACCAGCGCCGCGACTGCGCCCAGCACGATCGCGCCGCCAATCCCGCTGCCGCCGCGCCCCGCCATCTTGTTGCGAAGCGCCAGCGGAACCTGGAGCTCGTACAGGCCAAACATCGACAGCGCGAAGACCACGAAGATGGCAACGATAATCGAGACGACAACCGGATGTGCCAGCCATGCGCCGAACACCCCGCCGGCGGTCGCGACAATCATACCCATGATGCCATAGACGACCGCCATCGTCAGGACATAGAACAGCGACAGGACAAAACCCCGGCCCACGCCCCTTGCCTGCCCCGCGAAGATCGAAACCGTGATGGGGATCATGGGATAAGTGCAAGGCGAAAACGACAGCAGAAACCCGGTGCCAAAAGCGAGCAGGAAGGCCAGGACGTATCCCCAGGCGCCGTACTTGGTGATCAATCGCTGCAGGTCGCTTTGCTGCTCGAATTGTGCGGGAGTCACCGGCGTCGTGCCCGATGTCGTGGCCGGTCGCCCGAGTACTGAGGCAAAGATATCGGGATTTTGAATCTCCCCGCGCTGCGCCGCAACCGTCAGGTTCCATCTCAAAGGCAGATCGACCGCCCCCAGGCACAAGCGATCGTTGCAGCCCTGATAGCGTAGCGTCCCGGTTGCCTCAATATTGCCAGGCGGTGCCGAGGGATCGACATAGACGGGCACAAAGATGGTTGCGCCGCTGGCGTAGACCGACATTCGGTCACCCAATAGCGGGATCGTCCGTCCCTCGGGGTAAGTCACCGGGCCGACCTTGAGTGTGTTAGGCACTTTGAGTTCGAGCTTGGTGGGAATCAGGAAGTCCTGCAGAGGGTGCGCAGAATTGATGTGCCATTCCGGTTCCAGATCAATCAGGACCGCGAGCCACACGGTGTCCCCGGCCTTTGCCTGGGACAGCGACGCGTACGCCTGGCCGGTCAGGATCTGCTGAGGCTCCCCTCCACCCTGGTCGAATTGCGCCATCGCACTGACGCTGAGTAGACCCGGAATCAAAACACCGGCGAGAATCGCCAGAAGCCCCCGGCGCATCATGACAGACCACCCAAACGATGTCTCTAAGCTCTTTCCCAATGGACTAATCCCAGTAGCGCGATTCACGATGGCCATGGTTGCCTCACGTATACTCGTTTTCGATCCTCAAAGTCGAACGAAGATCGCCAGAAATGGCGACGCGCGCAAACAAGATCATTGCGGGAGAATCGAACGTGCAGGTGGATGTCGCCCTAACGCGTATTGGTCAGCGTGGCTTCGACAGCCTTCCGGATCGCGGACGGATCGAGCTTTTTCACCAGCTCTCCGGCCAGACGGGCAGCCACCTCGCCGGCAATCTTGTCAATGAGGTCCTTTTGGGCATCCGCCTCCTGATCACGCTCGGGAACCGGGCAGTCTGTTTGGTCCATGGCCTCCAGCCCGATCATCAGGGACAGGCCAACGTCGGGCCGCGTCTGGGGAGCCGATTCCTCTGGCACGATAAAGTCTGCGTCATCCGGATGCGGGATCAAGATACCCTTCTCAGTGCCGGTCGGTACGCCCGAGTCGACAAACCCGGGTACAGCCTCGCGTGGAAGAGAGTGGGGTTCGGTCTTGACCATTTCCGAAACAAACAGATCGTAGTCCTCCCCGGTAGGTCCAGAGACGTTGCGCCGGGCTTCATTTGTCTTGGTGGAAGGCTGGTCCGGGCCTGCCACCGGCAACGCATCGGGCGCTTCGGCAAAGATGCTGAGCGCATCGTCAATCGTATGCACCGCGGGTTTCCAGGAATCCGGATCCGACCCGGCTACGGGAACCTGTCCACTATCCGTCTCCCGTCGTACCGCGCCGGTAACGGTTGAAATGACAGCAGTCAACGCCGCAGCATCGGGCATTTTGGGGAGATGCACTCCCAGGCGATACCGCGTGATGGCTTCCATCTCAGGAGCAGGCGCCTCGGAACCAACCCACACCACGGGGACAGCCGCCAAATCGCTATCGACGGCGGCGGCCTCCAGCCATTTGCGCGCGGGCCAACGGGGATCGTTCAGGTCAAACAAGACGAGGTCTACCGGACGCGTACGGACGTACTTGAGCAGTTGCTCGTGGTCGGTTACAAAATGCGCCGCAACCCCGAGTTGCTTGAGCAATTCACGGTAACGCTTTTGCGATTCAGGCTGACGGGCGGCAACGGTCACGGTCAACATAGTCGTTCTCCTGGCAAGAGGCGGGAGATCCCGATCAGCTCTTGCTCTTTTCGGTCGACAACTTCTGTGATGCGCGTTCCAAGATGGCCTTCTCTTCGGGCGTCAACTGTTCGAACCCGACTTCATTGATCCGGTCCAGCACCCTGTCCACGGCTTCCATCAGGGCACGCTGGTCCTCCCACTGCTTTTTGAGACGGCGTGCCTTCTGCCGCCCCCGCCAGACTCCCACGAACGCCAGCGGACGGGGGAATCGAAACGGGCGGTCACCCATCTTCAGATACAAGAATCCAATTGCCAAGCCCCCCAGATGAGTGAAATGCCCGACGCCATCAGCTGTGAATTTGAATGAAGCCACCAGTTCCAGAGCCCCAAACAGCATCACCATGTACTTGGCTTTGATGGGAAGGAAGAACCACAGGTAGATGATGCGATCGGGCCACAGCATCCCGAAGGCGAGCAGAATCCCAAAGATTGCCCCGGATGCGCCGATCGTGGGGACCACGCTTCCCCAGAGAACCAGCGCGGTCACAACTCCCGCCCCGACGCCGCAGATCATGTAATACTTCAGGAACGCCCTGGTCCCCCAAACATCCTCGATGTCCCGTCCAAACATCCAGAGCGCCAACATGTTAAACAGGATGTGGAAGAAGTCGCCGTGCA
>JACRMA010000090.1 GCA_016235085.1 Candidatus Zixiibacteriota bacterium | reverse complement strand
TCATCGAGCACAACACCATCGTCGGAAGTTGGACCACATCCACTAGGGGATCCGGGATTACTATCCTCAACCCGAATGGTGGCCAGATCAAGGATAACGTTGTTGCATTCAACAAGGGAGGGTACGGGGTCTATATACTCTTGTCTGGAGGCACCGCGCCGCAGGTGACCTATAACGATCTGTGGGCGAATGAATCCGGGGCTTGCTTCGGCGTCGCCCCAGGCACAGGAAGCATATCAGGCGATCCGTTGATTTGCGACACGACCATCCATGACTTCCGATTAGCAAGTGGATCGCCGTGCCTCGGAACCGGCTCAGGAGGGAGCAACATTGGGGCTCTCGGTCAAGGATGCGATGTATCCGGCCCGCAGCCGCCGACTCTCACGGACATCGAGATCAGCATGTCGAGCGATAGTCTGCACGTGGTCGACCACGCGCCGCGTTTCTCCTGGAGATACAACGACCCTTATGCTCGTCCACTCGTGAAATCCCAGATTGAAGTGGGCACCGACATGGATTGGGTAGTGGCAGAAATGTGGCAGCCTACGATCATGATTGGACCCGACACCGCGGTTCAGTACGCTGGTGAACCGTTGCTGGATGGGCAAACCTACTACATGCGCATCCGGGTCGCTACCGACACGCTCTGGAGCAATTGGCTCGTGGCTCCGTTCCGCATGAACAGTATCCCGAGCGCACCCACCCCGCTCTTCCCGACGCCAGGCTCCATCGCCACAACGGGGCGGCCAAGCGTCGTCGTCATGAACTCCACCGACGCGCAAAACGATGCTCTGCATTACGACTTTGAAGTCTACCGTGACAGCGCACTCACGATGCTTGCAGCCTATATCGCTGGTGTGAACGGAGGCCCCGGGCAGACGACGTGGAAGGTGGATTCTCTCACGTCCGAGAACCAATACCACTATTGGCGGGCGCGGGCTTCAGATGGGCACGAGAACGGTCCCTGGTCGCCAGTTTGGACGTTCATCGTTGATGCATTCAACCAACCCCCAGTAGCGTTCAACCTCGTTTCTCCCGGAAGTGGAGAAACCGTGCCCGACCTCACGCCAACCTTTGCATGGGACCCGGCTGTTGATCCCGATCCCGGTTCCACCCTGACCTACACGGTGACCCTCGGGCTCAACCCCAGCTTCACTTTCAAGTCAGAGATTTCGGGCATCGCGGCTACGACACTCGATTGGCCCGACTCGCTGACTCTCGAGACAAATTACTGGTGGAAGGTGAAAGCCGACGATGGCCGAGGCGGAACGGTGACTTCATCAGTCCAGTCATTCAAAACCGGAAGCTTGGGCGACCTGACCGGCGATGGAATCGTCGACGTATTTGATATCATCAAGGAAATCGATGTCGCATTCGGCGGCGGGCTGCCTCCGAACCCGCCCAGTCTCGCGGACGTGAACGGCGACTGTGTGACCGACGTGTTTGACGTAATCTATCTGATCCATTACGTATTCGAGGGTGGCGCCGGGCCTATGCCGGGGTGCGCGCCTTAGTGTTGATTCCCCATGACCGCCTCCGCCACCATCGAATTCAAGACCCACGGAGATGGCGATATCGTCAATCTAACCGAGCGTATCCAGACGGCGGTCGGGGAATCGGGAATTCGTGACGGGATTGTTACGGTTTGTGCGATCGGTTCGACCGCAGCCGTCACCACCATTGAGTATGAACCGGGCTTGAAACGCGACCTTCCTGCTCTGATGCAACGGCTGATTCCCGCCGGTGTGCCGTATGAACACGACGCCACCTGGGGCGACGGGAACGGCTACGCGCACCTTCGCTCGGCATTGATCGGCACGTCCTTCACGACCGCAGTCGAAAGTGGCCGGGCCGTTTTGGGAACCTGGCAGCAAATCGTCTTTCTCGAATTCGATAATCGCCCCCGATCACGCCAGGTACGGGTACAACTCGTGGGTGAATAGACTCCGCCACATGGAGTGCTATGAAAGGGGCGAAGCCCGCGTGGCCGCGATCTTAGATCGCGGTCGGCCGGAGGCCGATACAACTCCGCGAGAATTGACGAGCGTGACACAATCGAAGCTGTCTCACACTTCCGGCCTGCTATAAGCCGCCTTCGGCGGCCGCGATCAGAGATCGCGGCCACACTCGCCGGGTGCGGGTACAACTCGTGGGGGAGTAGACTCCTCCACATGGAGTGTTATGAAAGGGGCGAAGCCCGCGTGGCCGCAGACTCCGGGAATTGTTGAAGAAGTCCTCTGAAGAGCAGCGGCAGTTGTGTAAGGGGGAGATTGCTTCGGCGCAAAGAGCCGCGCCTCGCAACGACATCTCACATGTCGTTGGCAATGCAAAGGCAGAGTTGTCATTGCGAGGAGCGTCTCCGCCGAAGGCGGAGGGAGTGACGAAGCAACCTCCCCCCGACGCAACTCCTACGACGTTCGGGACAAGTTCTTCAACAGGCCCCTTCGATCGCGGTCGGCCGGAGGCCGATCTAACTCCGCTGATACGACCAGAGCGACACGATTGAAGCTGTCTCACTCCTCTAACCTGCTATAAGCCGCCTTCGGCGGCCGCGATCAGAGATCGCGGCCTTCCGGCCTGCTATAAGCCGCCTTCGGCGGCCGCGATCAGAGATCGCGGCCACACTCGCCGGGTGCGGGTACAACTCGTGGGGGAGTAGACTCCTCCACATGGAGTGTTATGAAAGGGGCGAAGCCCGCGTGGCCGCGATCTTAGATCGCGGTCGGCCGGAGGCCGATCTATCTCCGCGAGGGTACACGGGGGTGACACAATCGAAGCTGTCTCACACTTCTAACCTGCTATAAGCCGCCTTCGGCGACCGCGATCAGAGATCGCGGCCTCGCCCGCTGGGTCGGGATCTCGACCCGCGACCGGCACGAGGCGTTACCGAATAGAAAATCCATCCTGCACCGCCGGGCGGGATCGTATATTGGGCCGATGTTGCCGACCCGTCGCCCGCACATCTTTGGCGCGCTTCTCTTTATTCTGCTTCTGGCCGACTCCGCCTGGAGTACGAAATACGCCGGGGAACCCTATTACCTCGGAGTCGGGGCGCGCGCACTTGGCCGGGGAGGGGCGTTCGTCGCTTCGCGTCCCGATGCCTCATCGGCATTCTGGAACATTGCGACCCTGGCGGCGCTGCAACGGCCCGAGATCATGGCGCAACACGCCGAGACATTCGGCGCCCTGCTTAATCATGATTTCGTCGCGTTTGTGAAACCGTCGTCCGATTCCACCGGCTGGGCGTGGGGCGCTTACGGGACATACCTTGGCGGTGGCGGGATTCAGCTGACAGCGCTCGATTCGATAACCGGCAGGCCCGTGGTCACCGGCACTGAGAATCACGCCGACTGGTCATTGGCTTTCGGACTGGCCCGCCGGACTCCCCGCTGGTGGTCGTGGGGAGTGACTTTGAAGACAGTCATGCGATTTCTGCCGGGAAACTCCGCCTATGGCCTGGGGCTCGATGCCGCCTGGTGGGGGCAGGGGAGAGGCTGGCGTGCCGGGGTCAAGGTGGCCGATCTGACCACTACATTTCTGGCCTGGGACTCGGGCCGGAAGGAAACCATCGTACCTCATGTGAACTGGGGCGGGGAGTACGAGCTTCCCCAAATGGCCGAGGGGCTGACCACATTGGTCGCCGCCGAAGCGGAGACTTATTTTGAAGGGCGCAAGACCGCGGCGGAGTATTGGGCCGGGTCGGTGTCGGTCGATCTGCATCTGGGTTTCGAAGCGTCGTATCGCAACCTGGTGTTCGCCAGAGTCGGGTCGGATGCGGGACACCTCGCCTTGGGAGCGGGATTCACCTCCGGACGGTGGGGCGTCGACGCGGCGATGATGGATCACCAGTACCTCGACAATTCGTACCGTATCTCGCTGCGCTATCTTCTGAGGTGACATCGGCGCATCCGTCCGCGGACCGGATTGTATAACGTCCTTGAGTTGAAACACGACAAGCGAGGCTGACAAACAGATTATGAGAAGGCAAAACACCGTATCACAAGCAAAAATCGCCGGAGGCCTGTTGCTGGCGGCGCTCTGCATCACCAGCCGGTCTGTCCCATGCCGGGCAGAGGATAATCCCGTTCTCGCGACTTTTGCCGGGAACTCCATCACAGCGGCCGAAGTGATCACCAAGGCCCATGAGCGGTCCCTGTTGCGGCCCCAGCCGTTTTCGGATACCGCGCTCATTCGGGAACTTGTGGATGACGTTTTGATTGACAGCCTGATCTCCCGTATATCGCCGAAGATCGATCTGTCGACCCAATACGCATTCTGGGCGGATGTGCGGCGCGGCGTGACAGGGGCGGCCTCGCAACTTTTTCAGAATGACATTCTCGGCCCCAAGCTGAAGTTCGATTCGTCACAGATCGCCGCGTTCTATCAGGGGCATCTGGCGCGCTACATGGTCCCGCACCAGCAGCGATACGTTCGCAACATCACGATTTACTATCCAATGGAGAAAGTCCCCAAGACCTACAACGCCACTCCCGATCCGTTGTACGAGGGATGGAATCCGCAGGCCGTCATCGAGGCGCTCTACGCGCGTCTGGCCGACGGGGAGGACTTCGCGACGCTGGCCGCCGCCCACTCCGAGGAACCGCGCACCAAGGGCGCCGGTGGTGATATCGGCTGGGTCTCCAAGGAATCGCTGCCGGACGACGAATTCGGAAAGATGTGTCTGGAAATCCCGCTTTACAAGATCAGCAAGCCGTTCACGTCGCGGATCGGATGGCACATCGTGCAGGCCACCGCCATTCGTGAACCCGGCCCCGCCCCGATTGACGGGCCGATCTTGCAGGACATCTTGACCTATATGCGTGATTCTGTCGGTGCCAGTCTCGGCAAAGAGCTCGTCGATTCGCTCACCGGCGCCGGTACACTCCAGATTCTGGACGGCACACTGGGACGCGCCGACTCCACCTGGAAGCCAAACACGCCACTGGCCATCGCCAATGGCCGTGACACGATTCTCGCCGCCGAATATCTCGACAATGTCAGCAAGCTGCGCGCACGGAACAAACCAGTTCCCCGGACATTGGACGAAAAGCGCGAACTGGTGCAATCGATGTTACCGGCACTGTGCATGTACGATGCGATGCGCAAACTCGGTTACCTGACCAAGCCGGAGGTCATCGCGAAGCGCGCCGCGATTATCCGTACCCGCGCCGAGGCGGCGGCCTATGCCCAGATGAGCGACGCGCAGTACGTGCCGGACAGTGCGGAAGTGGAACGGTATTTCCGCGCGCATGCCGCGGAGTATGCCCGTCCGGCGAGCTACATGGTGCGCTTCCTGCGTCTCCCGGACCAAATGAAGGCCCAATCGCTGGCAGACGCATGGAAGGCGGGAAACGCGCCGGACAGCGTGGAATCGCGCTGGGTCGAGAAGGCCGATGTACCGGCGGGAGTATGGAACGCGCTCACGAAAATGTCCGAGGGCGGCGTAACCGATGCGATCGCGGGTAATGGAGATTATTGGGTTGTGACGCTGGCGCAGAAATCCGCGCCCCCGTCGGTTACCGACGTCGCCGGGAGCATTCGCGCGAAATTGCAGAGGGACCATGACTGGAAACGGCGCCAGGAATGGATCCGAACAAGCGGCGCGCCCTACGGGATCACGCGCTATCCGGAACGAATTTCGCGGGTCAAGTTGCCGTCGGCGAAGGATGCACCCAGACTCGCCAAGCCCGCTAGCGGAGCGGAATGGCTGCCATCATACTGACGGTGAATCGATCGCAGGGAACGCCGCATGGTCTCACAGACTCAGGAGCTGAAAGGCCTCAAGCCGTCGACAAAGGGTGAAACTGAGTTTGGCTACGACCGTGAGGTCTGGCGCAAGCTGCTCCACTTGTTCGCACTCTCGATTCCCATCGGCTATCAGTTCGTCAGCCAGACGGCCGCGGTGCTGATCGTGTTCGTCTGTTTCCTGGGATCGCTCGCAGTAGATCTGGCGCGGTTCCGTGGCTGGCCGATCCAGCGTCTTTGGAATCCGATGGTATCGCCGATCGTGCGCCCGAAAGAATCGCACAACTTCACCGGTGCGACATTCATTCTGCTCTCGGGATGGCTGTGCCGGCTCATATTCTCTCTGCCGGCAGCAACATTCGGAATGCTCGTCATCATTCTCGGCGACACCAGTGCCGCGTTGATCGGGAGGCGCTGGGGACGTCACCGGACAATCGGAAATCGCACCGTTGAGGGTTCCGTCGCTTTCCTGGCGGCGGCGGTCATCGCAGGAGTCTGCACTCCGGGACTGCCGCTGGCCATAGGCCTGGCGTTGGCGGTACCCGCGACCTTCGTGGAGATGTTTTCGACGCGCATCGATGATAACCTGTCGGTGCCGTTGGTGGTCGGACTGTGCTCGCATCTGGCGCTGAAGATCCTCGCCCAAGCCGGCGGCACCGTCTAGCAAAGTTGCGGAGCTACCCCGCAATGGCGCGTCCGCCGAAAATGTCGTCCTGAGCGGAGCGAAGGACCTGCTTTATCTCCCTATGAAGACACAGCAGATGCTTCGCTTCGCTCCGCATGACAACCGGGCTCTAGGCCCACTGGCGCAGCTTTTTCAACAACCAGTCTAGTCCACCGAGACAAACGTTGCACCATCCCACCGGAATCGCAGCACTTCGCCCGCAGTAAGCGTGGAAGCTGCCGTCGTGGAAATGACCGTCACATCGGGACGATCCGCATAGATCACGAAGGCGTATTGGAACGACGTGCGAAATACCCACGCACCGTCGACGTTATCCGGAAGATCCGAGACCTGAATCCTGGCGTCTCTGGGAAGATCTTTGGCCAGCGTACGCGCAGCATCAGTGATGGTTTGGGAAACCTGGGCGGCCGTCTCCCAATTCGTAGCTCTTTGGCGCAGCCAACCGGCGTTCAGGATGACAAGTAGGACGGCCAACGCGGCGGCTACGTAGCGTCCCGCGCGGCCCAGCGTTTCACGAAAAGTCACATGCCATCCCGCGAAAATCGCCGCGATGGCGGCCGCACCGCCAGCCGAAGATAGATAAACCAATCGTTCCCCGGTGCCGCGGAAGAGCAAAATCGGCCCGGCGGCAACAAACATGAAAATCGCCAGGCGCCGGGCGACACGGTTGCCCCAAAGGATCACAGTCAGCCAGATGACGGCGGCTGCCACGGCACCGACGACAATTCCCTGGTGGGACAGCAGAAAATCGGGGAGCGCCGACAACTCGCCCGAGTTATACCACCTGTTCCAATGCTCCAGCGCTGCTCGAAAATCCAGGGGAAACAAGTTCGCGACTGAGACAAACAGCGCGTTCTTGATGATATTCCAGCTCAGCTCGATGCGATAGGCGGCCTCGGAGGTCGCCTGGGCAATCGCTCCGATGCGTGTGGCGAGGTACACGCCACCCATGATCCAGTATGGCCACAGCGCCTTCGCCCGTACCCGCAATTCCGACAACTCGGCCCGGATCCACCCTGGGCGTTTTTGCAGACCTTCGAGCGCCGTCATCGGTGTTGACGGAACAAGCCACAAAAGCAGTGGCACAACGACTGCGTCTTCTTTGGTCATGTACGCCAGCAATGCCAGAACCAGCCCAGCCCAGCGAGCAGCGCCCCAGGTGCGGCCACGGGATTTCGACTCAACAACCAGGGACGCGAGAATGAAGGTTGTGACCAGAACTGACGTGCGTCCAGAGACCCAGATGACCGGTTCAGCGTGGATGAAATGAACCGCAAAGAAGGCCGAGGCGCCAATCGCGGCCCAGCGCGATCGGAGAAACCGTATGAGGAGAATGCCGGCCAGGACCGCATTGATCAAATGCAGCAGCAGATTGGTCAGGTGCCAGCCCAAAGGATCCATTCCAGTGAACTGGTAGATCAGCAAGCCGGACAGCGACGATGCCGGCATGAATCGAAACGCGGATGTCCAGGATTCAGCGCTGCCGGTGAGCCAGCCGTTGTTGGCAAAGAAGCCCTCGGGCCGAACGCAGGTCCAAAGGAGTGAGAAGTCATCCGAGAGAAAGAAGTCCTTGAGCCGGGGTGCATACAGAAAGCAAGTCAGGATGAGAACACCAAACAGTGCCAGGAGGTGAAGCCGCCAGTTCGGATCAGCCGCGGTGATTGCCGATGGGTGGTGAGCTGGTTCGTCAGCGTTAAACACTGTCATCAATCCCTGTCACTCCCAGACTTGTACTTTACATAATATGTATTATCGGACGTTATCGACCGAATAAGATCTGAGTTGACGGGATGGCGCAACGGAAGGCCATAACCTCCCCCACCCCTCACATGCGTCCACGTTGAATCGAGACACAAAAGGCCCATGTGACTTCGGTAAACCATTGCCCGAATCAATCAC
Organism: Candidatus Zixiibacteriota bacterium; assembly: GCA_016235085.1. Classification (GTDB taxonomy): domain Bacteria; phylum Zixibacteria; class MSB-5A5; order WJJR01; family WJJR01; genus JACRMA01. The sequence continues at coordinate 2,500 of JACRMA010000090.1, read as the reverse complement.
TGTGTGGGATCAATGCCACAGGAATCTCTGTCTCATCGATCGACAGCCTTGCAGCGTTCGCGTAACGCTTCATCTGAGTCCGCGTAAGCTAAGCATGGAATAGAACATACGAATCGTGCCACGCAGGTGACTGGAATCTCTGATGATTGGTTGAACTTTTGCAGAGGTGGTGTCGAGTGGCCGCGTTGCGGCCCACGTGATTGGAAAGCAATCAGCGAATCCTCCCTCTCCGAGGCATGGTTGACACACCGGACGGACGCGGGGGCGACGGAAGTCGCCCCCGCGATCTTTTGGGGGTGTTAATATCCGAGTGTGCCGCAGCGCCATGCGTAGGTACATATTGCATACGCCCTGCGACTCCGGCGTGACCTTCACCCTTGGCGATATCGCGCACCGACATTCTGCCAAATGCGGAGGTCTCACGGGTAGCAAAAAGGGCGTATGCAATACGCCCCTGCAAGCCATCAGCACGAAATTCTGTGAGACAATCGGGCCTAACCGGCGGTCATCTTGATCCGTCCGGTGGCAGCCAGAACATCGACGACATACCTGAGCGCAGCATCTTCTGTCGTGAACGTCACAGTTCCCGACTGGGAGGCCGAGCCACCCATATCGAAAACCACGGTCGACCCGGTGAGCGTGGTGCTTGCCATGATGGCGTTAGAACCGAATTCGGTTCGGGTGACCAGCGAGTCGCCCGTGTCATAGGTGCCATTGCCTGGATTGACCTTGTCAACGAAGAGGATGAAATTCTTGCCGTTCGCATCGAAGTACACACCGAAACGCCGTTTCTCGCTGATCGACTGTGACCGCGCCTCACGCAATGTGGAGACAGCCGATCTCACGGCCGTTTTGGTGCGCAGCTTCGGCATGTATTCCAGCCATGTCGGTACGGCCATGGCCGAAAGGACTGAGATGATCACGCAGATGATCATCAACTCCATTAGCGTCGTTCCCTGATTATCCCTTTTTAACCGCATCGCGTCCCGCTCCTTACTGATGGGAGTTCCAGCACACGGGATAGAAGCAATCTGCCTGCCGGAAGAGACCTCGACCGAATCATAAGCTCACAACCGGTAATCCCTTGGAATTCAATGCGATTCCCTCTTCGAACATTGTCCCGGCAGACCCGGCAGGTGAAGCTGATCGGACAAATGGTCCGTCGGCGAGATAAACTATGGGACCAGTCCCATACCCGGTGACAGGTCGGGCTCAGAAGCCCATCACGGTTCCGGCAAGAAGATGGTAATGCAGGTGGAAGACCAGTTGCCCTGACTCGCGGCCATTGTTGACCACCATCCGGAATCCGCGCTCCCCGACTCCCAGGCGCTCCGCCACGATTTTGATCTCTGCCTCGAGTTGGGCGAGAACCTCGTCAGGTGTCTCCATAAATGTAGGGTAATGTCCCTTGGGACAGATCAGCACATGAGTCGGGGCCTTGGGGCGGTGATCGTCGAAAGCCACGACGTGCTCCGACTCATAACGAAGCTTGGCGGGAGCATTCCGCGCAATGATCCGGCAGAAGATGCAATATTCGTCGGTTGGATACGTGCCGGTCATATCTCCCCCAGATGGTGCATGATCAACGTCAGTGCGGTGATGGCGGCGGTTTCGGCACGCATACGGCGGTCACCGAGGCTGTATGTCGACGCGCCGGCTTCGGTCATGGCGGTTCGCTCAGCGGGTGTGAATCCCGCCTCGGGGCCGACCAGTACCAGAACATGCTTGCCGTGGTCGGTCTTGGCCTGCCCTGCTGGGATCCGTACCCCTTCAGGATCAATCAGCCATCGGGACTGATAATCGCTGAAGGTCGCGATGACGGAGGCGAGTGATTGGACATCTTCGATTGCCGGCCATACGGAACGAAGCGACTGTTTCATCGCCCCCAGCGCCAATCGGCGCCAGCGTTCGACGCGCCGCCGCGATGATTCCGGCGCTCCCATTGCCTCCGGCGATTCCTCGACCTGCATCGGGATGATGCGCGCGGCACCGAGTTCAACCGCTTTCTCGACGATCCAGTCGAAGCTGGAAGGCTTGCCGATTCCGACCGCCAGCGTGGCTTGGGTGGTGGGTTCGCCGAGACGACGGTGGCTGCGAACAATCTGCGCCGAGACCTCACGTGGCGTGGAGCTGACAATCTCGCAATCATAGGCGTTCCCCGCGCCATCGCAAACGGTGATCATCTCCCCTGCCGCCAGCCGGCACACCGCCGAGGCGTGATGCGCCTCATCACCGGTCAGAGTCAGCCGGTCGCCCTGAATCTGTTCCGGCGGCACCCAGAAGAACCCGGGCGCACGGGTGATGCGCTGCAGCGAGCGGTAGTCCATGTGGGCAAAGAGCATCACCGTGGCGTCACGGGCAAATGGATTTCTACTGAGAGGGAGCAGACGAAGTGTGGCGCGGCCGCCCTCGGCTGCGTGTGCAGGCGAAGCCTGCGCAACAAACGGGGAGCGATGCTGATACGCAGGAGGGAGGGCGAGGCTCCTGCCGAGCCTCTTTT